>JAFYQB010000146.1 GCA_017547285.1 Clostridia bacterium | reverse complement strand
GGTCCAGGGGCCGAAGCCCCTGGTTGGGGAGGGGGTAAGGGAGTCCAGAGGGCCTCGGGGGAACCTCAACGTTCCCCCGGGTCCTTTGGCCCTAGCGGAGCGGGCCGCTTGCCCGCTCAACAAACAAAGGCACGCGTACCATACGCAATTCTAAAGCTGCTTGCAGCATCCCCACCTCATCAGTCAGCCTTACGGATGACAGCTTCCCCTCGAGGGGAAGCGTGCGGAGGGGCTGCGTACCATACGCAGCCCTAAATCTGCTTGCAGCGTCCCCACCTCATCAGTCAGCCTTACGGCTGACAGCTTCCCCTCGAGGGGAAGCGTGCGGAGGGGCTGCGTACCATACGCAACCCTAAAGCCGCTTGCAGCGTCCCCCTTTCCATAAAAGGCAAAGGTGCGTAACTCCGCACAGCAAACAAAAAGCCGCAGATTTGACTCTGCGGCTTGTATTCCGATTCAGTTGACGTCCAGATATTCTTCCAGACACAGATTCCGGTCACGCATATCCTGACTGTGCGGCAAACCCACATACCTCACATGCCAGCATTCAGCAATGTATCCGGTGATTTTTTCCTTGTCCTCCGGATAGCGGATGATGAACCCGTAATCCCAGCAGTGCTTGTGCAGCCAGATCTGCTCTGGCGTGCCTTTGAAAATGGTGCCGGGTACGGTCAGGTCAAAAGCAAGGCCGGTGTGATGCTCGCTCGTGCCGGGATCCGCCACGGTCTGCCGGGTAGCAGAAACCGCGTTGGCCTGTGTGAATCCCTGACCACGGTATTCCTGCACCTGCTGGTCAAACAGCTTCTGCTGGTAGCGGTAGCTGCGGTATCCCGCGCTTACCTGCCAGTTGGTTACACCGTCGGCATGCGCCGCTTTCAGCATTTCGATCAGCGCATTCACGGCGGTGCGGTCGCCCTCAATATCGCTGCCCTTGATCTTTGCCACGGAAGACGGCACCACATTGGTCAATTTAACCAGATGGCGCGGTTCAAAATCCTCATCAATGGGATGATCGCGGTTCACCAGAATGGGCAGCGTGTTCGGGTCGGGCGTGGGCGTAATGGTCACCTGTTTCGCACCCTCGCTGTAGAGCAGCGCAAAGGTCTGCTTGCCCGCGCTGCCGTCCACGCCAAGCCCGTTCTGACGCTGGAACAGCCGAACGGCTTCTTCCGTGCCGCCGCCGAAATCACCGTCGAGGGAGCCGGCGTAATAGCCAAGCTCCTTCAAACGCTCCTGCAGGCGGCGCACGTCATCGCCCTGATCGCCTTTTTTGAGCAGCGAGGCCGGGGTAGGCGCAGGCGTGGGCGTGGGGATAAAGGTCTGCGCTGACTGGCTGTACAGCCGTGTGCGTGTGCCTTCGCCTGCGATGCCGTCCGCCGTCAGACCGTGCTGCTCCTGAAACAGGATCACGCTTGCCTGCGTGCCCTGCCCGAACTGGCCGTCCACCTCGCCGGTGTAAAAGCCCAGTTCCTTCAGACGCTGCTGCAGGCGGCGCACTTCATCGTTCTGCGCGCCCAGCTTCAAAAGCAGCGGCGTGGGGGTGGGCGTGTTGCGGGGATCAATGGTCACCTGCAGCATGCTGCGCACATCCGCCGTGGGCGTGGGCGTAGCAGCCAGCTCAATGGCCAGTTTTTCTTTTGCCTCCATGGTGCCGGGCGCAATGACCGCAATGGCAGCGACCGCTGCCAGCAGAACCATGCACAGCACCAGCGTTACGGGCCGGATTCTCATAGAAACCTCAGGGCCACATGGGCGTGGGGTACAGCCCCTCGCCGGTCATGCGGGCCAGCGCTTCCACCACCAGCGGACGGTCCTCGCGATAGGTCACGCCGAACCACTTGTCGGGAGTGGTGTATACGCGGGCAGTGGCGGTACCGGCAGTCAGCTGGTCATCCACCGCGCCGGGCAGATAGTATTCCGCCTTCATGGGATTCAGAGGCACTTTCTCCTGCAGGAATTTGGGGAAGCCTTCCTTCAGGCACTGCATGAACGCGCCGGGGAAACCCCACATGTTCATGCTCACGACCGTTTCGGGGGAGAGCAGCTCGTACATTTTGCCGTCTTCGGTAAACATGGGACCGTCCACGGTGGAAATGATGTGGGTGCGCTCCTTCAGATCGCTCAGGCAGCTTTCCGCATTCAGCGTGCAAACGCCGCGGGCCACGCTGCCGGTTTCGCTGAGCGTGTTCTTCAGCAGATAGCCCACCATGCAGATGTCGCCGTCGCTCTTGAGATTGCTCAGATGGTCGTAGCACAGCTGGAAGGCTTCGCGGCCGTAGTAGTCGTCGGCGTTGATGGCGCAGAAGGGCGCGCCGTCCACGGCCTCCAGTGCGCTCAGCACGGCGTGGCCGGTGCCCCAGGGCTTTACGCGGCCTTCGGGAATGCTGAATCCCTCGGGAATGCCGTCCAGAGACTGGTAGGCATAGTCGATCTGCATATGGCGGCTTACGCGGTCGCCCAGCACTTCGCGGAAATCCTTTTCGTTTTCCTTCTTGATGATGATGACCGCGCGTTCAAAACCGGCGCGTCTGGCATCGAAGAGGGAATAGTCCAGAATCAGTTCGCCGTCGGGGCCTACGGGATCCATCTGCTTCAGTCCGCCGTAGCGGCTGCCCATGCCGGCAGCCATAATGACCAGTACGGGTTTCTTCATGGTCAGTTTCCTTTCTGCGCAAGTTCGCGCACGCAGGCAAGCATTTCATCCCAGTGTTCGTCCATTTCGGAAAGCAGCTTGAACTGGGTGCGGGCGCGTACCAGATTGTGCTCGGGATAAGCGGTCTTGAAATACACGTCGCCGTTCAGATAGTCGCCCAGGAAACGGATGCCGTTTTCAAGCGTCATCATTTTGGCGCCGATGGCCAGCGAATCCACCTCTTTGGCGTTCAGCGCGCCGGCGACTTCGCTGATATAGCCTTCGGCATAGGCGCGGTAGAGGTCCATGTCAAAGTGAACCTTGCTCAGATCCTGTTCGTCCTCCGCAGCGGTGGACGCACCGAAACGGATGGCGTCGCCAAAATCGTAGGCGCACAGGCCGGGCATAACGGTATCCAGGTCGATCACGCATACGGCGCGGCCGGAGGCGGTATCGATCAGCACGTTGTTGAGCTTGGTATCGTTGTGCGTTACGCGCAGGGGCAGTTCGCCGCTGGCCAGCTGGTCCATGAGCGTGCTGCCGAACGCTTCGTAGCCCAGCGCCACATCGATCAGATCGCGCACGCCGTCGGCACGGCCGGAGGCATTGCCCTCCACCGCCGCGCGGAAATCGCGGAAACGTTTGGGCGTATCGTGGAAACGGGCGATGGTCTCGTGCAGGCTGGCGGCGTCAAAGTCGTCCAGCATGGACATGAAGCGGCCGAACGCGCGGCCGGACTCGCGGAAGATCTCCGCGCTTTCCACCTGATCGTAGCTCGTGCTGCCGCCCACAAAGGAATAGGCGCGCCAGTAATCGCCGTTGCGGTCAATGGTGCAAAGCTCGCCCTGTGCGTTTTTGAGCATGCGAAGGGTCTCGCGCTCCGGATCACCGCCCACAGCGCGGATGCGCTTGCGCAGATGATGCGTCACGCGCTGAATGTTTTCCATTACCTGCGGGGGATTGGGGAAAACGTTCTTGTTGATGCGCTGCAGCACAAACAGGGAACCATCCTCGCGCTCCAGCAGAAAGGTATCGTTGATGTGTCCGCCGCCAAAGGGTTTGGGACAGCCCAAAACACTGTCCGGCGCAAACTGCTGCGCCAGTACGCGGATCTCTTCAACCGTCAGTTTCATAATCACAACTCCAGAATAAAGGTCGTTTGAGCACGCAAAACAGTGGCAACACTGGTGCCACAGAAGACATTATAGCATGAAAAAAACAAAACGACAACCCATAGGATTTGCGGGCCGGACTGCCCGGAAAACCGCCATTTTTTCGCCCCGGCGCGGTGTTGCTTTTGCATCTGCGATGGTGTATAATAGCAAGGTACCATCAGAATGAGGAGGACACATCAACATGAAGTCTGTCAACATCAAGCTGAGCCTTGCGGAAAACGTCAAGTCCTTTGTCAACGTCGTCAACCGCTACCCCTATGACGTGGATCTGCGCGCCGGCCGCCATGTGGTAGACGCCAAGTCCATTCTGGGCATCTTCAGCCTGGATCTGTCCAAGCCCATCGTTATGGAAGTGTACACCGATTCCTGCGATGACCTTATGGAGGACATCAAGCCCTTCATGGCCTGACGCCGCGCCTGCCGGGCAGGCAATTCTGAAAAACGATTCATGCCGTTTTGGCATTAAGGTGGGCGAAGCTGCATGCTTTGCCCATTCTTTCGTTAAATGGAGGGGCGCAATGCCGTTTACATCTCCCAAACGCAAGATCTCCGATACCGAAAACAAGCTGCGCGTGCTGTACTGTCTGGAACAGCTGGGCATGGCCACCAAGGAACAGCTGTGGCCTTTTGTGGCGCAGCTGGAATTGATGGAATACATTCCGTTTTGCATGTTCGTGGATGAGCTGCTCTCCGACGGCGCTGTTGCCAGCGGCGCGTACGCCATGGAAGGCAGCCTGTTCCTGACCGGAGCGGGCCGCCAGCAGCTGATGCTGTTCAGCGATAAGATCGTACATGCGGACAAGGAGCGCATCATCCGCGAGGCGCCCGCCTATGTGCGCCATCTGAATGAGCGCCGCCAGGTGCGCGCCGCCTATGAACTGGCGCAGGACGGCTGCTTCCGTGCTGTGGCCACCGTGTGCGAAGGCGATGTGCCCACGCTGCTTCTGCGCGCCTGCAGCCGCGATGAAAAGCGCATTGAACAGTTCGTGAACGGCTTCCCGGCCGTGGCGGATCAGGTGCTGGTGCAGCTCTACATGCTGCCGCTGAAGCAGGCGGACGAGCCCATGCCTTCCGTGCTCACACAGGAGGAAGCCATGGCCGCCGCCGCGCCGGGCAAGCCTGCGCTCTGTGCCTTCGGCGGGCGTGAGCATGCCGCTGTGGTCTGCCTGCAGGACAGGCAGATGCAGTATACGCTTCTGGCGCTTCTGCCGAATGCCGAAATGGCCTGGAACTGGGCGCATTCGGCGCAGCTGGCCGGATGCGGCCTTGCTGCAGGGCTGAGTGCGCTGCTGATTGAGGGCGGACTGTGAACGCCCTGATGAATGCCGCCCGCGCCGCGCTTTCTGCCGGCAGCCTGTGGCGGAAAGACGCCGTTTTGCTGTGCGCCCTGAGCGGCGGCAGCGACAGCGCTGCGCTTCTGCATACGCTGTGCCGTCTGCAAAGCGAAATGCCTTTCAGACTGTTTGCCGTTCATGTGCAGCACGGCCTGCGGGGACAGGCTTCCCTTGCGGATGAACAGTTCGTTCGTGAATTGTGCCGCAGCCTGAACGTGCCGCTGCTGGTGGAAAACGCGGGACTGAGCGGCGATATGCACAGTCCCGGCGTGGAAACGCAGGCGCGCGAACGCAGAAGAGCCATTTTTGAAAGGCAGATGCAGCGGCTTCATGCCGATGCGCTTCTGACCGCCCATCATCGGGACGACCAGACCGAAACGGTGCTCATGCACCTTTTGCGCGGCAGCGGGCTGAACGGCCTTTGCGGCATGTACATGGCCGCGCCTTTTGGATGCGGGCAGATCATCCGCCCGTTTCTGGCGCTTTCCAAGCAGCAGCTTCGCGACGCGCTGACGGCTGAGCAGCTGGCCTTCCGTGAGGATGAAAGCAACTTTGAAGCCGTGACCCCGCGCAACGCGCTGCGCCTGCATGTGCTGCCGCAGCTGGAAACGCTGTTTCCCGGCGCAGGGGCGCACATTGCGCAGCTTTCCGAAAGCCTGCAGGCGGACGAAGCCTGTCTGTCCGCAGAGGCGAACAGGCTGTATCCGTCCGTCTGCTATGCAGTGCCGCCGCTGTTTATGCTGGCGGCCCAGCCGCTGGCCAGTGCGCCGGAGGCCATCCGCCGCCGTGTTTTGCGCCGCTGGTTTCAGGACGGCTGCGCTGCAGCCGCCATTACGCTGCAGGAACAATCCCTGTTCCACACGGATACGCTGGCGCTGAGTGCGCTGGTTTCGCAGCCCGCCGGAAGCCGCGTCAATCTGCCCAACGGGCTGATGGCGGCACGGGAAAAAGACTGGCTGCACCTGCTGCGCCAGTCCGGCGAACCGCTTTGCGCCGCACCGCCGGTGCACGAGATCATCTGCAAAGAACGCACGATGTACGCTCTGCCGCATATGACGATCAGCGCAGCTCCCGCGCAGGCTTTGCCGCGCGATGTATCTTGCGTGATCCTCCCTCCGGAATGGCTCAGCAGCCAGCCTGTGCTGCGCACGCCTCAGCCGGAGGATACCATCCGTCCCTTCGGCGCGCCTGGGCACAAGCCGCTGCGCCGCTGGATGACCGACCGCAGGATCGATCCCCTTCTGCGCGCCGCACTGCCTGTACTGTGCGCGGAGCATGAAGTTCTGTGGATTCCCGGCCTGTGCGCAAGCGAGCTGCTCCGGCTGGATACAATTCCCCCCGATGCCCTTGAACTGAAACGGATTGGCGAAACGCCGTTCATCCCCAAACCACCAAAGGAGTGACATTCCCATGGAAAACAACTGCGTAATGTACAACGATCTGGACGGCATTCTTTATACCAGGGAACAGCTGGCGGAGGCCGTGAAGAAGCTGGGTCAGCAGATCACCAAAGACTATGAAGGCAAAAAGCCTGTCATGATCTGCATCCTTAAGGGCGCAAGCGTGTTCTTTGTGGATCTGATCCGTGAAATCGACCTGCCTCTGGAAATTGACTTTATGGTGGTGTCCAGCTACGGCGCCAGCACCAAGTCCAGCGGCGAAGTCAAAATGGTCAAGGACCTGGACCGCAGCATCAACGGCCGCGACGTGATCATTGTGGAGGATATCGTGGACAGCGGCATGACCCTGAGCTTCCTCAAGCGCACCCTGCTGGGCCGCGGCGCGAACAGCCTGCGCATCGCCACCCTGATGGATAAGCCCGCCCGCCGCCGTGTGGAACTGACGGTGGACTACTCCTGCTTCGAGATTCCGGACGCCTTCGTGGTTGGCTACGGTCTGGACTACAACGAGACTTACCGCAACCTGCCTGATGTTGGCATTCTGTCTCCCCGCATTTACGCGGACAAGTAAGTTCGGTTGCTGAATAACGAAGGATCCTGCCGCACGGGCCGCAGCCCGCCGAGCAGGATCCTTTTTTGTTTCGCGCCTCAGGATGACAGGCTGGGGCAGTGCAAATGCACGCGCCGCTTCCCATCCCCCAAACGGGCAAAAAGAAAACCCCGGCTTTGCAGCCGGGGCAGGAAGTACGAATTATTCGTACAGGACGGTCACGTTCTCCAGACCAGCGTCAACGATGGCGCCTTCGGTCAGCACTTCAGCGCTGATTTCCAGGGTGCCAGCCTTGATGGCTTCGAACTGAGCCTGATACTCTTCAACAGTGTACTTCTCGAACAGCCAGTTGGCGGTGGGCAGGCCGGTGGAGTTGTCCTTGGCGCCCAGCACGGCACAGGAGTTGCCGATGGTTTCCCACTCGTTGTTCAGGAACTTGTTCAGAGCCCACAGGGTGGAGTTGGGCAGGTCCTTCAGAGCGGAGGTGATAACGGTGTCGCTCAGGTTGCTCTGGTCAACGTCAACGCCTACTACGAAAGCGTCGTTGGCAGCAGCAGCAGCAGCGATGGAGTCAAACATGGTGCCGCCGCAGGCGAAGATGATTTCGGTGCCGGTCTCGTACCAGCCAGCAGCCATGGTCTGCAGTTCGGGAGAGGCAGAGAAAGCGGCGCCGTACTGCCAGGAGTACTTCAGCTCAACTTCAATGCCCAGTTCCTTGGCGGCAGCGCTCACACCCTGAGCGAAGCCGTAGCCGTAACGACAGCAAGCGGGGTTGGTGCCGCCGCCGCCGCCCATGAAGCCAACCTTGGTGAAGCCGTCCTTTACGATGGCGTAGCCGGCCATGTAACCGGACTCCTGCTCAGCGTAAGCGATAGCGGCAACGTTATCCATTTCCAGATCCCAGCCGTCGATGAAGATGAACTTCACTTCGGGATACTGGGCAGCAACAGTGGTCATAGCGCCAGCCTGCATGAAGCCGGGAGCCACAACAATCTTGGCACCGCCTTCGCAGGCAGCCTTCATGGCATCAACGCGGTCTTCGTCGGTGGCCTGGTTGCCGTTAGCGGGCTGGTAGTACTTGTAGCTCATGCCGTTGGCAGCAGCGAACAGCTTGGTGCCGTTCCAGGTGCCTTCGTTGAAAGAACCGTCCTTCAGCTGGCCGACGTCGGTAACCATGGCGATTTCAAAGAAATCGGCCTTGCATTCGTCGGGGATGGTCTTGGGGTCCACGGTTTCGGCAACGGCGCCGAAGGCGAACACAACCATCATCATGGCAAGAAGCAGGGAAATGAACTTCTTCATAGGGTGTTTCCTCCTCAAGAGTTTTAGTCATGTCCTAATGGACAGTACTTGAAGTATAACATGAATAGCGCGATTATTCAAGATAAGAAGCTGTTTTTTGACAAAATGGCAGTCATTTGTCCCTGCTGTAAATATCAAAGGCAAAAGCTTGCATCCCGGCGATGCGCAGGCTATAATAAAAGATGCGAAATTTTTTCGCTTTCGCAAGAAAGGCTGCGGCTTGATCGTATGAATATGTGATGAAGGCCGCATCAAAAGATGGAGGACCCATGCAGCGAGTCAAACCCAAAATGAACCGTTCGCAGGCATTTGCCCTGCTGTTTCTGATTCTGGTCGTCATCGGTCTGGGCGTTTGGATGATCAGGGGGCTGTTCAACCAGAAGCCCGCTACCGCCGTAACAGCCAGCAAACTGCCCTGCCCCTACAGCGAGACCATCCGTCCCTTCGGCGAGAATGTGCTGTACTATGACGGCATGAGCATCCACTGCATGTCAGGTACCGGCAGCGTGCGCTGGTCGTTCCAGATCGGTGCGGATGCGGACTATGCCTGCACGGATGATACCATTGTGGCCTGGGTGGGATCCACCGTTTTCATTCTGGATGAAAACGGCCAGTCCTCCTATAACGACCACCTTGGCGAAACCATTCAGTTTGCGCGCGTGGGCGAGCAGTACATCGCCGCTGTGGTGGGCGAGGAAAGCAATCCCCGCCTGCTGGTCAAGGATCACACCGGCGCGCACATGGACGAAGAATCCGATGCGTACAAAAACCTGATTCTGCTGGACGTGGGCTTCTACGGCAGCTCCGGCCAGTATATGTGGACGCTTGCGCTGGATGTGTTCGGCACGGCTTCCAATACCATCCTCAACACCTTTGAGGTGGGCAAAATGAACACTGGCGAGGTTTCGCTGGGCGATTCCATCACCTATGACGTGGTGTATGAAAACAGCCTGCTGCGCGTGATCAACACCCGCCAGATGCGCACCTTCAACGACCGCGGCAGAGAGGATACCGCCGCCAGCGTGCTGGTATACGGCTGGTATCACCTGCACAGCGAGATCCCCGAGCGCGGCAATGCGCTCATGCTGTTTGCGCCGACCTCCCAGACCGAAAGTATGTACGATCTGCGCGAGCTGCGCCTGATCAGCGGCAGCACGGACAAGCGCTACAGCCTGCCGGATACCTGCATCGGCGCAACGGTGTGGAACCGGAACGTATTTGCCGTAAGTCAAACCACCCTCTACCGAGCCGGCCAGAACGACAGCCGCTTTGCGACCTACGAACTGCCGGTGGACGGCAAGGCGACGCAGCTGATGGGTACGCTGACGAACGGCAAGGCCATTCTGGCCTGCGGCGATGAGGTGTATGTGATCACCCTGCCGCTGGGCCTGAATGCCGAAAAGAAATAAGCGGTTTCCGAACCGGAACTTTTTTGCAGCAAAGGAGGTTTTGCGTTGAACGCGATCGATATCGTTATTATCGCCATTATCGGCCTGAGCACGCTGTTCGGGCTGTACCGCGGCTTTATCCAGTCGGTGCTCAACCTGGGCGGCGGGCTGGTTTCCGTTGTGGGCTCGTTCTGGCTGTTCCCCAGGCTGAGTGATGTGCTGAGCTCCCATACCGGCTTTACCCGCTTTATCAGCACCTATACGGATTCAGGCAGCGTGCTGGGCAATCTGGATCTGTCCAGTTTGGCGGTCCATGCGCTCAGCCCGGAACACGTGGCGGATATCGTGGCCAGAGCTGACCTGCCTGAGCCGCTGGGCATGCTGCTTTCGCACAATCTGATCGGTCAGGTGTTCAGTCCGCTGGGCGAGCTGGCCACCAGCGTGGGCGACTATGTGAACCAGACGGTGCTTTCCGTAAGCATCAACGTTTTGTGCTTCCTGCTGTGCTTTGCCGTCTGCTTTGCGGTGACCACCGTTGTGATCAATCTGCTGCGCGCAGTATTCCGCTTCCCTGTGCTCAAGCACTTCGACTGGCTGGCCGGCGGCGCGTTCGGGTTCCTGCTGGGCGTGCTTTTGTGCTTTGTGGTGTTCACCATGCTGCCGCTGGTGGAAAGCGTGATCCCGATGGAGGATTTCCGGCTGCTGGTGGATCAGAGCCAGCTGGCGCAGTTCTTCAAAAACGGCAATCTGATCGTTTCCATCATGAACCGCAAACTGTAACTGTAAATGAAAGAAGGCTTCTGCATTTCAACGAAATGCAGAAGCCTTTTGTTATGCGTCTTTGGCCAGAATGCTTCTTCTGCGCTCGGCGTCCGTCAGCCAGCGCTCGGAACGCCAGCGGCGCAGCAGGATCAGGCCGCGGGTCAGTTCGTCCAGCGCAAAGGCGATCCATACGCCGTACAGGTTCAGCCCGAACAGAATGCCCAGCACATAGCTGCCGCCAACCGATACGAACCAACCGCTGGACTGATTCACGATCAGCTGATAGCGCACATCGCCCGTTGCCTGCAGTGCGCCGGAAAGCGAGTTGTTGAGCGCACGGCCGATCTCCACCACAAAGTCGATCAGGATAATGGTCATGCCGATCTGCAAAATGGCCTCGTTATCCGTAAAGATGCGCATGAGCGGGGCGCGGAACAGAATGAGCAGAATGGAGAAGAAAGCGTTGGAAAGCAGCGCCACGCGGGTTACGATGCGGCGGATGGTCTTGGCCTCGTCGTATTTGCCCGCGCCGATGCGGTAGCCGATCATCAGCGCGCTGGCGCTGCCGAACGCCATGCCCACCAGCGCAATGTACTGCACCAGATTGGATACATACACCTTGGCGGTCACCATCATTTCGCCGCTCATGGAGATGATGGAAGTGGTGACCAGCTGGCACAGCATGTAGGCGATGTTGTTCATGCCGCCCGGAATGCCGATGGACAGGGCCAGCTTGAGATCCTCCCACGGGAAGGGACGGAGCGCCTTAAGGGAAATGCGGATGCCCGTGCGGCCGGCCACAATGGCGGCGACGGTCAGACCCGCCAGACGGCCCAGCACATTGGCCAGCGCCACGCCGATCACAGGATCGATATGGATGGGGATGGGCTGGAAGATGAACAGATAGCAGCAGGAAAGGTTGACGATGTTCACCAGCAGGTTGACCATCAGCGGCGTTTTGGTGCGCCCCATGGAGCGGCACAGGTCGTTGAGCACGATTTCCACCGACTGGATGACGATCGCGCCGCCTGCAATCTGCATATAGGTTCGGGCATAGCCGATGGAGGCGGGTTCCAGCTTCATAATGGACAGGATCGGTCCGGAGCAGAACAGGAAGAACGCGCCCGCCAGCAGGCCCAGCAGAAGGTTGGAGAAGAACGCGATGGAAGACAGCGTCTCCATTTTGCGGCGGTTGTGCATGCCGATGGCCTGGTTGAGGCAGGTGATGGTGCCCATGGAAATGGACATGGCCAGCACCTGAATGACCATGATGTACTGGTTGGCAACGCTGATGGCAGATACGATGCTGTCTGAGATGTGGCTGAGGAACGTTACGTTGACCAGTCCCACTGTGCAGCGGAGCAGGTTTTCCATCAAAAGCGGGAAAGCCAGCTGCCCCAGACCTACGGCGCTGGGATCCTCCATGCGGGCCTTTTTGCTGGCCCAGAAGAATTGAGACATGCGCTTCAAACCTCTTTTCGCATTGAAAGGGAAATTCCGGCGGATATTATATCACAAAACGCCGGCATGCGGTACATCAAAGCTGGTTTGGCACGGCAATATGTTTTTTGTCGTATCGCTTCAGTACGTAAGCAGGTTAATGCTCGTAAAGTGGCACAGATGCGCGTCTTCCAGCCTGACGCGCACAAGGCCAGGGGTGATGATCTCCACAATGCCTCTGGGATCCTGTTCGCCGTAGGTATCGCGGCGCAGGGGATCCAGCACGTAAATGTGTTCGTCCGTCACCTGCGCCAGCACCATGAAATGGCTGGTGCGGGTAAAGGGGGTATAGGTACCGGTCACGCAGCACACGGCCATGGTATCCTTGCGGCGCAGATAGGGGAGCGCTTCTTCCAGCGAGCGGGCGGAACGGACGGAAATGCCGTATACGCTGCAGATGGACTCCAGATAGCTCATGTTGGTGCCGTAGCTGTCGCGCCGCCCCTGCACGCCAAAGGTATTGTTGCCCATGGCAAAGCTGCCTACGGCCAGCGGGAAGTAGCGCAGAAAATCCTCCGGCGTTTTCAGCTGGTAAGGCACATGTCCCACATCGCACCATCGGTCGTCGATGCCGCAGGGACAGAATACGTAGCCCAGCGGCTGGGTGGCATAATCATTCAAAAGGGGCAGCTTTTCCGCCGGTACCAGATTGGCGATCGCCATGGCGATGGACGTGGGGCCGCAGCCGCCGTCGCCGAAGGGGCGCTTGCGGCTGGAACCGGCTACCTCAAAGATCATGCGGTCCCACAGGGGATCGTTCTGGCCGTAGACCATCCATGTACCAACGCCCTCGGCCGTGGCGTAGCCGCTCACGGATTTGCTGGCGTCCAGCCCCTGATGGTTGAGCCACACCACCGGCGCATCGGAGGGCGGCATGGGGCGCTTGCGGGCGTAGATCACAAAGCGCGAGCCTTCCTGCTTGGCGTCCTCCGTGGTCAGAATGGCCCAGGCGTCGCCCTCTTCGGGCAGCAGGGCGGGATCGGGCGCGATAAAGGAGTTTTCCAGCACGGCAGCCAGATCGGTCGTCATCCAGGAATCGTGATCCTTGTGACGGGTCTTAACGCCTGCAAAAATGTCCAGCTGGTAATTGCCTTCCGGCGAGATCAGAAACAGCGAGGGGTGACGGCGGTAATACTCCGCCTCGCGGTATTCGGACAGGCTGCCGAACAGGCGGTTGTTCATGTCGTTTTTGCCGTGCAGCACCACCAGCGGAGCGGAAAGATCCGGCATTTCATCGCCCAGCATGTAAACGGATCCCCTGGCGCTGTAGCGGCCGTCAAAACCGTTGCGCAGGTAAAAGTAGCCTTCCCGGGCCAGCATCACGGGCGAATCGATGGTGGTATCCGGCTGGAAAAGCCAGCCCACCACATTGGGCGCAAAATACCGCATGTATTCAAAATCGGCGGCGTACTGCACTTCCTTCCGGGCATGAGCAAAGGAGGGAAGCGCCAGCAGGCAGGCCAGCAGCAGCGCCACAAGACGGCGTTTGGTCATTGGTCAATCATCCTTGCTGAGTATAGATTCGGCCTATTATAGCATTTCTTTTGGGGGAAGTAAATGCAGCTTCTTGCGTACGGGATACCGTGTGGATTATAATAGAACCAATCCACCTCGGGAGGAATCACAAATGAAGAACTTTCTGAAGGAAGCGGCGCATGTCAAACCAACGGAGCGGCAGCTTAACTGGTTTGACGTGGGCTTTTATGCCTTTATCCATTTTGGCGTAAATACCTATACCGACCGTGAATGGGGCGACGGAACGGAGGAGGAAGCCCTCTTCAACCCCGTGCATCTGGACTGCGACCAGTGGGTGAATGCCGTGAAGGCTGCGGGCGCGAAGGGGCTGATCCTGACCGCCAAGCATCACGACGGTTTCTGCCTGTGGCCAAGCTGTTATACCGAACACAGCGTTAAAAACAGTCCCTGTAAGCGCGATATCGTAAAGGAAGCGGCGGAGGCCTGCAAACGCGGCGGCATTCGGTTCGGTTTCTACCTTTCGCCGTGGGACCGCAACAGCCCGTATTACGGCACGCCGGAATACAACGATACCTTCTGCCATCAGCTGACCGAACTGCTGACCGGCTACGGCGATATTTTCTGCGTATGGTTCGACGGCGCATGCGGCGAAGGCCCCAACGGCAAAAAGCAGGCGTATGATTTTCCGCGCTATATCGAGCTGATCCGCAAGTATCAGCCCAATGCGGTTATTTTTAACGATGCAGGCCCCGATGTCCGCTGGGTGGGCAACGAGGCCGGCAAAGCCCGCCATGCCGAGTGGGCGGTGGTGCCGGGGGAACTGTGCTTTCGCAGCGAGGTGCAGACCGGCCCCGGGCCGCTGGCGGATGAGGGCAGCCTGAGCCATTTGTACAACACCGATCAGGAGATCGGTTCGCTTTCCAATATTCTGTATTCAAAGGGCCTGACCTTTACGCCTTCCGAAATGGATATGAGCATCCGCAAGGGCTGGTTCTGGCATGAAAACGAGGATCCGCATCCGCTGGAACGCCTGTTCCGCACCTGGCTGACCAGCTATGGCGCGAACGCCTGCCTGAACCTGAACGTGCCGCCTAACCGCGACGGCCTGATCGACGAGCGCGATGTGAAGCGTTTGCGGGAGTTGGGCGACTTGATCCGCCGCGAGTTCGGCACGCCCATTCCTGCCCGGATCAAACCGCTGGATGCGCCGGGCACCCAGCCCCAATACGAAATTGTGTTTGACCAGCCCGTGCGCAATGTGAAATATGTGGAAATCCGCGAGGACATCGCGCAGGGTCAGCGCATCGAAACCTTCCAGATCACGGCGGATACCCACAGCGGAGCGCACTTCCCGCTGTATCAGGGAACCTGCGTGGGCAATCGCAAAATCTGCGTTTTACAGGATCCCTTTCAGGAGCAGAATCCGCTTTTGAGCGACACCAAAGATTATGTGGAAAAGCTGATGCTGTTTGTGACGGCAGCACGCGATGAAGTGGCGCTGAAGGAAATCAATGTTTATTGACAAATAAGCATCTGTTTATTATAATAAGCACGCGCTTTGCAAAACGCCAGACGCATGATGCTCTGACCGCGCAATGCGCGGTCAGCCCACGGGATTCCTAAGGGCGAAGCCCTTAGGCGGGTGCAGGGCAGAGCCCTGCGTCCCCCGTCATGAAGGAGGTTTTTCCGTGACCCAACGTGAACAACAGATCCTGGATTGGATCCGTGAAAACCCGCTCATCAGCCAGCAGGAGCTGGCGGACAAAGCGGGTATCACGCGCTCATCAGTGGGCGTGCATGTCGCCAACCTGATGAAAAAAGGCTATATCAAAGGCCGCGGCTATGTGGTGGATGAGGAAAGCTACATCTGCGTGATCGGCGCGGTGAATGTGGATATCAGCGGCACGCCGGATACCACCTACGTGCCGGGCGATTCCAACCCCGGCCATGTGCGGCTCACGCTGGGCGGCGTGGGGCGCAACATTGCCGAAAACCTGTGCAGGCTGGGCCGCCGGGTGGTGATGATCACCGCCCTGGGCGAGGACGCCAATGCGCAGATGGTGCGTCAGGGCTGCCGGGAGCACGGCATTGACCTGAGCCACAGTCTGACTGTGCGCGAAGGCCGCACCTCCACCTATCTGTGCCTGAACGACGAGCAGGGCGAGATCGTGGGTGCGGTGAGCGATATGGGCATCTATGACGCCATCACCCCGGATTTTCTGCGCACAAGGCTGGATGTGATCAACCGCGCCGCGCTGGTGGTGGCGGATGCGAATCTTACGGAGGAAGCGCTTTCGTTCCTGGGCGAAAACGTGACCGTGCCGGTGTTTGTCGATCCCGTGTCCACGCCCAAGTGCCGCCATCTGACGGGCGTTCTGAAGATCGCCGCAGGCATCAAGCCCAACCGTCCCGAGGCCGCGCTGATGACCGGCGTGGAGATCCGAACGGATGACGATCTGACTGCTGCCGCCAAAGTGTTCCACGGTATGGGCGTGCGCAACGTGTTCATCTCGCTGGGCGGCAGAGGCGTGTATTACGATAACGGCGAGGAAAAAGGCATCATGCCCATCTTTGCCGGAGACATCCTCAATACCAACGGCTGCGGCGACGCCTTCCTGGCCGCTGCGGCGGATGGATATCTGTCGGGACTTTCCGTGCGTGAGATCGCGCGGCGCGGTCTGGCCGCGTCCTCGGTGTGCGCGCAGAGTGAAAGCGCCGTCAGTCCCCAAATGAGCAATGAAGCCATTGAACTTGTTCTGAGTCGATAAGGAGGAGTATCATCATGGATCTGAAGAAGTATTTGTCCGTTTCTCCTGAAGTGCAGGAAGCAATCGCCGCCGGCAAGCCCGTGGTCGCGCTGGAATCCACCATTATTTCCCACGGCATGCCCTATCCCCAGAATGTGGAAACGGCGCTGAATGTGGAAAAGATCATCCGCGAAGCCGGCGCGATCCCCGCGACCATTGCCATCATCAAGGGCAAGATTACCGTCGGTCTGTCCCCCGAGGAAATTGAGTACCTGGGCAAGAAGGGCCTGAACGTGATCAAGGCCAGCCGCCGCGACCTGCCCGTGCTGCTCGCCCGCGGCGAGGACGGCGCCACCACCGTGACCACCACCATGATCGGCGCTGCGCTGGCCGGCGTGAAGGTATTTGCCACCGGCGGTATTGGCGGCGTGCACCGCGGCGCGGAGACCACCATGGATATCTCCGCCGACCTGGAAGAGCTGGCCCAGACCCCTGTGATGGTCATCTGCGCCGGCGCCAAGTCCATCCTCGACCTGGGCCTCACCCTTGAATATCTGGAGACCAAGGGCGTGCCCGTCATCGGCTACCAGACCGAGGAACTGCCCGCCTTCTACACCCGCACCAGCGGCTTCAAGGTGGACTACCGCATGGATACCCCCAAGGAGATCGCTGACGCCTTCCGCGTGAAGCTGGATATGGGTCTGGTGGGCGGCATGCTGGTCACCAACCCCATTCCCGAGGAGTACTCCATGGATCCTGAGTATATCAACAAGAACATTGCTGACGCCATCGAGGAAGCCAACCAGCTGGGCATCAAGGGCAAGGAGACCACGCCCTTCCTGCTGGACAAGATCCAGAAGCTGACCGGCGGCGACAGCCTGAAGTCCAACATCCAGCTGGTGTTCAACAACGCCCGCCTGGGCGCTGCTGTTGCGGCTGAACTGGTGAAGGGCTGATCCAAACCGCAAACGCCTCCTGCGAAGCTGATCGCAGGAGGCGTTTTTTGGAATGGGGCTGCTGTGTCATGCGGCTTCAGGTTCATGCATACTCTTTGCCAAAAGGGGGAGATGAACCATGCTCAGCCGCCGCACCATTCTGCTTAAACCCATGCAGCCCGCCCTGAGCGGCTATGCCCGCTTGCAGACGGACGGCGAGGATGCGCTTGTGCAGGTACACGCGCGGGGGCTGGAACCGGAGCAGCGGGTGTGCCTGTACTGGTATCTGAACGGTCAGCGTGCGCAGGAGATTGCCAGGGGCAGCGCCAATGCGCACGGCGAGGCGTCGTTTGAGGTGGAAGCAGCTGAAAACGCGTCCCGGCTTCATGCGCTGGTCCTGATCAGCGCGGACGAAAACCCGAAGCCGCTGCTGATCGGTCTGTGCAGCCGGCAGGCCAGCCTGATGGATGTGAAGAATGCTGCGCTGGCGCTGTGCGAAAGGCTGGTAATGCCGCGCCGCCCGGCAGTGCGGCCGGCAGCTGCGCCAGAGCCGCAGAAAGCGCAGCATGATCTGCCCCGTGAAGTGTTTCTGCCCGCTGTCGATCCTGCGCCCTACGCACAGGCTGTAGCGGCGGCGCGGACGGAGGAGCCGGAACCCATGCTGCCGCCGCCTGCG
>JAFYQB010000011.1 GCA_017547285.1 Clostridia bacterium | reverse complement strand
GTTTGCCTACTCGCCTGACGGCTCGCCGGGCGGCAAACGGTGTAAGGAAAGCCTTGCTGCGCAAGGCTTCCGAAGCTGACGCACATGTCGTCAGCTTCGGAACAAGAGTCGGAGGGCTGCGGCCCTCCGACGCCTCCTAATTGGTTTCAGATTATTGGGCTGCGCGCTCGGCAAAGCGGCGGCCGCAATCTGCGATGAAACGCAGAATGGCAGGGGCGAGAGCGGGATCAATAAAAGTAAGAATGTTGTAAGTTTCAAAGGATACAGTCTTGTTGAAGCCAATGGCCTTCAAACCTTCTACAAAACGGTCCCAGTCGAGCTTGCCGGTGTAGGGCGGCATATGCTGGTCTTCCACGCCGTTGTTATCATGCACATGGAAGCACTCGATCCTGTCGCCCAGCTGGATCATGGCGTTTTTCACGTCCTTGCCCAAAAGCAGCAGATGGCCGGTATCCAGACAGAACGCAAACACGCGCTCGCCGGCAATTTCGTTCAGCGTGTCAATGTACTTGCAGGCCAGCGTGATATCAGAACAGATCGCTTCATAACGCTTGGCGCGGAAAGAAGTGAACATATTTTCCAGGCAGATGGTCACGCCGTAGGCCTTGGCAGCGGGGATCAGCTCGGAATAACGCTGAATATTCAGTTCCCACTCCGCCTGAGGATCCAACTGCTGGTTGTAGCCAAGGAAGAAAGGGTGAATGATGAGACGCTTGCAGCCAATGTAGGCACAGCCTGCAATGGTCTTTTTGAGCGCTTCCAGCAGATAGTCGTTATACCCGTCGCTGGGTTCCGCCACGTAGCAGGGAAAGGGCGCGTGCGCCTGATAGTTGTCAATGCCGTATTTTTCAGCGGCTTCCTTCCAGGGCTTGAAATAGGCAAGGCAGTCTTCGCTCTCTGCATCAAAAACGGGCACGTGTTCGCCACGGCGGATCTGGTCGCCGCTCAGTATATGATCCAGATTCACATCTACTGCGTCAAAGCCCGCTTCCTTAATGACACGGTAGGCTCCATCAATACCAAAAAGCTCTTCAACGCCGCCGGTCTGCACACCAATTTTGAACATAGCCGATTCCTCCGTATATGCTGTTTGAGAATGTTATTTTTATTATACTGCACACATCTTAGATGTGCAAGCAGGATTGTTACAAGTTCTGTCTTGATCACGGAGGTACACAAGTGTACTATGTGTGCGTAGTCAAGATGATCTGCTGGATGAAAAAGATTTTCATCTTGTGGAAGAAAGCGGAAGAACAGAACGTTTAGTAGGTGAACCGTGCCGAAAAAAAGGAGGAAATACCAATGAGAACCGCACTGATTTACAATTTTCTGATCGAAGCCAATTTGATGGCGTCGATCGCCATTTTGCTGATGATCCTTGTGCGCAAGTTCTGCCGCCAAAAGCTGGGCAGCAGAGCGATTTATGTAGCATGGGTGTTGGCGGCCGTTCGTCTGCTGTGTCCGCTGGCGCTGCCGAATCCTGTGATTCATGAGATCCGATCCGCTTTTGCGCAGGATGAGGCCATCCGCCCCATTGCAGGGCAAATCAAAGTGCGTTTTGGCGACGCGGTGAACCGTTTGTACGACCGTGCAAGAAGTTCCGGCATGGAGGGGGTGGTTGAAGAAACGCTTCATGACCTGCGCGATGACGCGGGAAACGGCATGCTTTCCATCAACCTGATGAAAATCTACCTTGCTGGCACGGGCTTGGTGATTGGATGGTATGTGCTGAGCAATGTCCGTTTCCAGAAAAAGCTGAAAGCGGATCGCGTCGGTGCCATCAGTGAACAGGTTCAGGAAACGTATCTGGCGCTCTGCCGTGAAATGGGTATCAAACGTCCGGTTTCTGTTTACTGCGTGGATCCGCTGCCCAGCGCATGTCTGGCGGGATGCTTCAACCCCTGCATCGCCCTGCCGCTGACGGCCAGGCCAGAGGAAATGGAAAACGTGCTGCGTCATGAACTCTGTCATTACAAAAACGGCGATCACTGGTGGGGCTTGGCCCGGCTCATGTGCTGTGCGCTGCACTGGTTCAATCCGCTGGTGTGGATGGCAGCTCGCATGGTTCGCACAGACGCTGAACTGGCCTGCGATGAACGCGTGATTGCTGGTATGAATCAGGAGCAGCGTCAAGCTTATGCCGGAACGCTGGTAATGGCTGCGTGTAAGCGCGATATGCCGGGTGCTGGTGTACTGTCTACCAGCATGAGCATGGCTGGCCGCAGGCTGAAGCAGCGCGTTGTGAGCATTGTTTCCCATCAGAAAGCGCACAGGGGAATGGCCATCGGCTTTATACTGCTGGCGTCCGTGGCGCTGGCAGGCGCGTTCTGCACGGCGGAAACGCCTTTGATTGGAAAAATACCATCCGGCGAAATGGGCTTCCGTTCGTCCGTTGTGGCGGAATCCACCGTGAAAATGACCGACGAAGAAAAGAAAGCAGTCATTGAACAGGCAAAGGCGTTTTGGCAGAGCGAACCTTTGCAGGCGAATGTGCACGACAAGCTGGAATGGAGCGTGCAGGCCTTTATGAACCATGTGGAAGTTCATGCTTTTGATCCGGAATGGGGCGAGGCGCTGATCGTGGCTTTTGCGCCGGAAGGATGCATTCTGTATATGAACAACCGACGCAGCGGCGACCGCGAGGCGATTTTGTACAATGAAGCACGCAACATGCTTTCCGGCGAAAATTTGAATCGTGTGCAGGAATATGCCTTGCAGACGCTGGAGGGCATGCTGCCGGGTATTTCGCAGGAATGGGACAAACTGGACCCCTATGGAGCAACCAGAAATAACGATCAATACTTTTATCGCTTCTTCGCTTATACCGGAGAAGGCGCAAGCGAGAAGCTGAGTCATGTATTCAATGTGCAGTACTATCCCGAAGTACGTCTCACACATTACGAGAACCGGTTTGTACTGGATGAGGATACTTCGGAACGACTGGAACCGGGCAATGGCTGATGAAGGAGGTTACCGAAGATGAAACGGATCGTATTGTGGATAATGACATGCCTGCTGATGGCAGGCTTAGGCACCGCCCATGCACTGACCGGCGAGGAAGCACTGGAAAAGGTAAGCGGATATCTGACGGAGGTGTACAGTTATACAACGGAGGACGCTGAAAAGTTTGAAGCCTATGCCGAGCTGATACCGGAAGGATGGTATATTACGTATTGGCATCAGGAGCATCCGGAATGGGCATACTCAGCAGTCTATCACAGCGATAACGAATGGCTGACCAACACGCTTACGCCTTTTTATCACAACGATCAGTATGATCAGTATCCCGGAGAAGGCAGCGTACGCGAAGGTCTGAACCGTGCGCGCAAAAACGGCTGGTTTGTGATCTGGGAGGATCATATGCGGCAGGAACTGGTCCATTATATGAAAGAGTGGGGCATTACGCCCACGCAAAGATTGAGCGAAGGTCTTTCCACGGGAAAGATCACCCCGGGCAATGCGCTGCATGAATACTTTGTTTCCTGTTACGGAGATCAGCTGAAATGGACGCCTGCGCTCAAACAGTGGCACGACGCGGAAATGGAATACTATGGCTTTACCCTGACGGATGACGAGCCGGTAACGGAGGGAATCATTACCTGGAAGGATACTGGCTACAATGATCTGGAAGTGGAAATGACCCGTTTTATCGGAGAGGTACCTGAGGCGCTGAAGGAAGCCTTCAGCCATCCCAAGCTGGAAGGATGGACGTGCCTTTGCGGCGCAACGGCGCAGAATGCTGAGAATCGTTTCGGGTATGGTATCGCTGTATTCGAAAAAGAAGGTATACGTTTGTTAACCGCGCTCCGCTGTGAGGCGGATGGAAGCGGCTGGTGGATCAGTCCTGTGAGTGAGCAAGCGCTGTATACAGACAGGAACCTGTATATTCTGCCGGAAAGCGCCGCTTCCAAGAACCGCTTTACCATTGTGTATGATGTCAGCGATTCCGAAACGGAAAAGCTGAATGTGAGTGTTGGTAATATGGATGATAAGCGGCTGGATGTGTTTGTCAACCAGTACTTCTGTATGGATGAAGCAACCGGAAACGGCCTGATGATACAGTTTGACAGTACAGTCAAAGCGATCGTTTATGAAAATCACCGGAAAAAGACCGAAGAGCAGAGCAACGCCGCGTTCAGCACGGCCATGAGCATGCTGGATATGGCGGATTTCCCCACATCGATGGAAGAACTGAAAGCCTTTGAACAGGAGCTGATCCCCGAAGGCTATGCGCTGGTGCGCGGCGTTCACCTGCGGCAAAAAACCTCCTCCCGCTCCAAAGACCTGGGAGAATACAATGCGGGCGTGCTGGCCAAAGTGCTGGGCACCGAACCGGGAGATCCATGGATGTGGTATCATGTACAGATCGGTCGGGCGGAAGGGTATATGGCAAGCAGCTATGTGGATGAAGCGGTAAGCGAAAAAACTGCCTATGTGATCAACCATATGCTGCCCGTTGCGCAGGCAAGGAAGGAACTCAAGCTCAGGAAAGGCATGAGCCGCCTGAACGGTACGGTGCAGACTGTTCCGGAAGGCACGCAAATGCATGTGCTGGCAGACTGTGACGGCGGCTGGCTGCATGTAAGCATTCCGCAGGGAGCATTCAGCTGGAACATGGATCTGAATGGAACGGATGGATATGTGAGGGAGACGGATGTACTCATTGGCGGTACGGCGCTTGCTCTTGAATGGCAAAAGTAATATTGAAACGGACGCGCGGAAGCGTCCGTTTTTCATTGCGTACATGGAAGGAGTGGTGTATAATCAGTCACAGTGGTTTTTGAGGAAACGTAAAACAAAGCAGCCACGCATTCGCATACAAAGGAGAACAACATGATTTTCGGTAAACTCATTAACAGGTATTATCTGCGTTTTGCGCCGCTTATGCTGGTGGGCCTGGCTGCGCTGATGATGGTGGACTACCTGCAGCTGGTGATTCCCGGACTGTATCAGCTGCTGATCAATGGCGTGAACGATGGCGTTGTTGAGGTAGAAGGACAATTGCTGGCTTTTGATATGAACTTCCTGCTGGATCGGGTGTGCATGCCCATGGTAGGCGTGGTGCTGGCCATGGTTGTGGGACGTTTTTTGTGGCGCGTATGCTTTTATGCCGTGGCCGTTTATGCCGAAAAGGATCTTCGCAACCGCATGTTTGATCACTGCAAGGATCTGAGCCGCGAATACTATCAGGTAAACAAAGTAGGCAATCTGATGAGCCTGTTCACCAACGACCTGGAAACAGTGCAGGAATGTCTGGGCTGGGGCTTTGTGATGTTCTTTGATGCGCTTCTGCTTGGGATCATGGCGATTGACAAGATGTTCCGTATGGATACGCTGCTGGCAAGCTTGTCACTGATTCCCATGGTATTCCTTCTTGCTGCCTCCATGTTGATTGGTAAACGCATGATGCAGAAATGGGAAACGCGTCAGGCGGCTTTCTCCAAGCTCAGTGACTTCTCCCAGGAAAGTTTTTCCGGTATTGCAGTGGTCAAAGCCTTTGTAAAGGAAGCCAAGGAATTGTGGGCATTCAAGGCGCTCAACAGAGAAAACGAGGAGGCTAACATCAGCTTTACCAAAACGTCCATGCTGCTGCGCATTGTTGTTTCCATGTTTGTGGAATCCGTCATCGTTGTTATTCTGGGTTACGGCGGCTATCTGGTGTATCAGGGTCGTTTTAACGCCGGACAGCTGATGGAATTTATCGGCTACTTTACATCTGTGATCTGGCCAGTCATGGCGATTTCTGAGCTGATCGATATGACCTCCCGCGGCCGCGCTTCTCTCAAGCGCATTGGCGAACTGCTGGACGCCAAGCGGGATGTTGTCGACCGGCCGGACGTTCAGCAGGCGCCTGCCATCAAAGGCGGAATCGAATTCCGCAATCTTACTTTCCGCTATCCGGACGGCGAGTTTGACGCACTGGAAAACGTAAGCTTTACCATCAACCCCGGTGAAAACGTAGGTCTGGTTGGCAAAACCGGATGCGGCAAAACCACGCTGGTGGATCTGATTCTGCGAACCTATAACGTACCGGATGGGACGCTGTTTATTGACGGGCATGATGTGAACAAAATACCCATCCGTCAGGTGCGGGAAGCCTGCGCTTATGTGCCGCAGGATAATTTCCTGTTCAGCGATACCATTGCCAATAATATTGCGTTCGGTCTGAATGGCTTTCCGCAGGAAAAAATTGAAGAAGCGGCCAAACTGGCAGATGTGCACGGCAACATCATTGAGTTTACCGAGGGATACAATACGGTGCTGGGCGAACGCGGCGTAACCGTTTCCGGCGGCCAGAAGCAGCGCATTTCCATTGCACGCGCCCTGCTCAAGGAGGCGCCTGTGCTGATTCTGGATGACAGCGTGTCCGCCGTGGATACCAAGACCGAAAAGAAGATTCTGGAAAACCTGCGCCGCACCCGCGCGGGACGTACCACCATCCTGATCGCCCACCGCATTTCTACCATTGAAAACATGGATAAAATCCTGTTCTTGGATCAGGGAAAGCTGCTGGCTGCCGGAACGCATCAGGAACTGATGAATGTCTGCCCGGAGTATCAAAAAATGGTAGAACTGCAGAAACTCGAAGAAGAAGGAGGCGAACACAACAATGCATGACTATTTGCCTGTTCTGATTGTAGGCGCCATCATCGGCGTGTTTGCCGTTATTCTGATGGTGGTTTACCTGTATGTTCGCCGCCAGAAGGAAAACAGCTTTGACCGCAACATGCCGGATGGCGAGATCGTAAAACGTCTGCTTCAATATGCAAAACCCTTCTGGAAGGATTTTGCGGTGGTGCTGGTGATCATGCTGTTCTCCATTGCCAACGAAATCCTTTCTCCCCTCATCACTGGCTCCATTGCAGATATGATGAAGGAAAGCTTCCAAATGAACCAGCTTTTCCTGCGCGTGGGAGCGTATGTGGGCATGCTGGCAATTTCGCTTGTCAGCACCTACTGTCAAACCATCATCCTGCAAAAGACGGGTCAGAAGATTCTGTCCGCACTGCGCGAAAGCGTGTTTACTCACATTGAAAGTCTGAGCCATGAGCAGCTCAACCAGATTCCGGTTGGCAAGCTGGTTACCCGCGTGACCAACGATACCAACGCCATTTCCATGATGTTCACCAATACGCTGGTGCAGATGGTCAAGAACGTGTTCATCATTCTGGGCGTGCTGGCAGCGATGCTTATGCTCAACTACATGCTGACCCTGGTCATTCTTTGCTTTGTACCGTTTGTTGCGCTGTTTGCTTTCATTTTCCGCATGCTGTCGCGCCGTGCCTATCGCAAGGTGAAGGACGGCACCACGGATATCAACACCTATCTGAGCGAAAATCTGAGCGGTATCAAAATCACCCAGATTTTCAACCGCGAAGAGCAGAAAATGGCTGAATTCAAGGAAAAAAGCAAAAAGCTGGCTCAGTATAAACGGAATCAGATTTTTGTAAACAGTATTTTTCGCCCGATGGTGCATATGCTGTACATCTCTTCGGTGATGTGCCTGTTCTATATGGGCGGCAGAGGCGTAATCCGAAACACGGTGTTTATGGGACAGACGGTTACGGTGGGTACCATCGTAAGCTTCTATATGTATAACTCCCGCTTCTTTAATCCCATCCAGACGCTGGCGGAACAGTTTAACACCCTGCAGTCCGCATTTGCATCGGCGGAAAAGATTTTTACCATCATGGATATGCAGCCCACCGTGGTGGATGAACCGGACGCGATGGAACTGAAGGAAGTCAAGGGCGAAATTGAATTCCGCAACGTATGGTTCGCCTATGTGCCCGGCGAATGGGTGCTGAAGGATGTTTCCTTCCATGTCAATCCCCGTGAAACGGTGGCTTTTGTGGGCTCCACAGGTTCCGGCAAATCCACCATTCTTTCGCTCATCTGCCGCAATTACGATATCCAGCAGGGGCAGATCCTGATCGATGGTATCGATATCCGCAAGATCAAAATCGCCTCGCTGCGCAGGCATTTTGGTCAGATGCTGCAGGATGTGTTCCTGTTCTCCGGTACAATCCGTTCCAATATCATTCTGCGTGAAGACGGCATTTCGGATGAGCAGATCATGGAGGCCTGCCGCTACGTGAATGCGGACAGCTTTATCAACCGTCTGGAGGGAGGGCTGGATGAGGTGGTGCGCGAGCGCGGCAACAACTTCTCCGCCGGTCAGCGCCAGCTGCTGAGCTTTGCACGAACCATCATTCACAAGCCCTCTGTGATGATTCTGGATGAAGCAACCGCAAACATTGATACCGAGACGGAACTGCTGATTCAGGATTCCATGGAAAAAATGAAAAATATCGGCACCATGCTGATCGTAGCGCACAGGCTTTCCACCATTCAGCATTCCGATAAGATCATTGTTCTCAGCAAGGGCCGGATTTTGGAACAGGGCACCCATCAGGAACTGCTGCGCCAGAAGGGCAGATATCATCACCTGTATACGCTGCAATATCACAAGGAACAGCTTGCATAAATCCGAACCCGTGCACTTGCTGCACGGGTTGCTTTTGTTAAATGGCCATGCTATAATCAGGCAAAGGTGGTGTGTGCCAATGAAAAATCAAATCAGCAAAGTACCGATCAGTCTGATCATTGATGATCCTGCGCCGGTGGTATCCGTCTATCATGCGCACAGCGAAACGGGATATACGCTTGACGGCCGTCCGCTTGTGGCGCATGTACCCAATGATTTTTTGCGTGCATTTTGCAGCGTTGCAAAGGAAAGGGGACTGAAGGGCAAGTTCAGCGTGATTCCCATGCCCGGCAATCAGGGGGATATTCTGACAGGGCTGCACGGGGTGGAAGATGCGCTGGTGAAGGAATGGCTGGAACTGGTCAAAGAGCAGCTGGTTCCCGCATTTACGGTCGGGCCGGAAATGCTGAGCCATCATAAGGCTGTAAACATTGCGACGGGCGAAGCAATGGCGCTGCGGGAGGATGTATGGGCCTCCACAAGGGACCGTACCGAGCTGACGCCATATATTGCGCGTGCACTGTCCATGCTGAAAGAAGCCGGCTTTGAAGCATACGGCGTAACGTCTCCGTGGGCGTTTGCCATTGAAGTGGAGGACGAATACGCTGCTGCGATCTCAAAGGCTGTATATGAGGTAACCGGCCGTACAGAGGCATGGTATTTCCTGCGCAGCCTTCGCAATGTGCCGCAGGCCAGACCATGGGTTGCCTGTGAGGAAGAGGGGCGGACGGTGGTTTCCATTCCGGCCACCACCAGCGATCATTTCTGGCAGACAATCAATACCACGGAAACCAGCGATGAATATGTGAACCGTGTTGCGGACGAGCTGATTACAAAGGACGGAACAGAGGGCGAGATCATCCGCGTGCTGGAAACCGGCGGCTATCCCATTCTCATTACGCATTGGCAAAGCCTGTTTTCCAACGGACTGGGAACGGGATTGCGTGCGCTGAACGAAGTGGGCAGGCGCATTCAAACCCAGCTTTTGGATCGTGTGGAATGGAAGAGCTTTGAGGAACTGCTGCAAATGGTTGTGCAGGATCAGAAAAACAATCCCAAACGATAAAAGCAAACGCCCGGCGTGATGACGCCGGGCGTTTCAGGCCGTCGAAAAAGCTCGCTGACGCGATCTTTTCCGCCGAAGAATGCACCGTTTGCCTACTCGC
>JAFYQB010000145.1 GCA_017547285.1 Clostridia bacterium | reverse complement strand
CGTCAGCTTCGGAAGCCTTGCTCAGCAAGGCTTTCCTTACACCGTTTGCCGCCCGGCGAGCCGTCAGGCGAGTAGGCAAACGGTGCTTCTTCGGCGGAAAAGATCGCCGAAGGCGAGCTTTTTCGACGGCCTGAAAGGCCGCTTACCGCGGCCTTTTTCGTGTATTGAACGATGTGGTTTTTACTGCAGCTGCTCGATCAGTTCCAGAACCAGCTTGAGTTCCTCAGGCTTGACCTTGTCGCAGGGCACGCCAGCCTTGACGCAATCCACAAAGTAGCGGATTTCTTCAAAGTATGCGTTGGTCTTGGGCACGTAGCCGTCGCCGTCCTCAGGCTTCTGGTCATCCAAACCGATGGTCTCGCCGTCCTGCTTGAAGATGGTCAGCTTGCCGTCCTTGAACTCCAGCACAGCCTGCTCAAACTGGAAGCGGAAAGCGCTCTGGAAGCGGTAACCGCAGTCATACCAGGCAGCCTCAGCAGAGATGAAGAAATCGGGATACTGGTAGATGGCCTCAAAATAGTCCTGCGTGGGCGTACCGGCGCGGAAACGGGTCATCTTTTCGGGCTTGCCGAAGGTGTAAATGATAAAGTCCAGATCATGGATGTGCAGATCAAAGGGCACCATGCCGCTGCGTTCAGGGTCGCGCATCCAGCCGTCCCAGCTGGCCTTGGGGGTATTGCCCAGACGGGTCATGCGGCCGCTGAGCAGCTTGCCGTACTTGCCGGTATCAAAGGCTTCCTTCAGCACCAGGAATTCGCGCCAGAAACGCACGACCTGCGCGATCATCACGTTCTTGCCGTTGGCCTTGGCAGCGCCGTAAACGCGGTCCACATCCTCAATTTTGAGGGAAATGGGCTTTTCGCAGATCACGTGCACGCCCGCATTCAGCGCCTTGATGGCGTATTCCGCGTGCAGATAGGTGGGCAGACAGATGTCCAGAATATCGAACTGCTCATTGGCAGCCATATCTTCATAGCAATAGTAAGCTTTACAACCCATGTCTTCGGCAGCAGCGTCTGCCTTTTCAGGGCGGATATCGCAGCAGGCGATGACCTTGGCGTCTTCAAACTGTTTCCAGGCGTTGCGGTGAGAACCGCTGATGCCGCCCATACCCAGCATTGCAACTTTCAGCATACGAATCACCTTTTCTGTTGATTTGGAATTACAGCTGGTCGATCAGGCCCTGCAGATAGGTCTGGGTTTCGCGGATATCGATGAGCTGCTGTTCGCCGTGGATCTCACGCTCGATGGTCAGGCTGCCGTCGAAGCCGTGCTCCTTCAGGCCCTTCAGCAGAGCGGGGAAGTTGGCCTTGCCCTCGCCCACCTTTACCTCATGGCCCAGTTCGCGGCCATTGGTGGGATACAGACCGTCCTTGGCATGAACGCCGCGCACGTAATCGCCGAACACATCCAGAGCGTCCACAGGATTGGCCTTGCCGTACATCATCAGGTTGGCGGGATCCAGGTTGATGAACAGGTTGCCGGTGTTGATTTCCTCAAACAGGCGCAGCAGCACCACGGGGGTTTCCTGACCGGTTTCAAACAGCAGGTTCTGCTCGTTCTTTTTCAGTTCCTGCGCAATCACCTTCACCGCAGCCAGCACGCCGGGATAGTTGGGATCGCTCATGTTTTCGGGGATGAAGCCCATGTGGGTCACAACATCCTTCACGCCAATCTTACGGGCGTAGGCAGCGCCGTCCAGCAGGTTCTTCACACGCGCAGCGCGGTATGCCACGGGCACAATACCCAGGGTTTCGGGACCTTCGGTAAAGTTCCAGCGCTTGGGGCCTTCCCAGCCGCACCAGAAAGCGGTAATTTCAACGCCGAATTCAGCGCTGAGCGCCTTGATTTCTTCAGCGCTTTCATCCGTCCACAGTTCGGGATGCCAGCTGACCAGCTGACAATGATGGAAGCCCTGAGCAGCAGCGTTGGCAAAGCTGTCACGCATGCCCTGAGCGGCATGGCCAATGATAATACCTACATTCATATGCATTTTCTCCTTTATCTGGATGCTTGCAAAAGGCCCAACGGATCAATCCGTCGGGCCCCATTTTTACCCGGGGAACCGGGGGATGAGGACATCCCTCAGCCCCTGTTCCGACGGAAACATGAGATCATTTGAACTTACTTGGCAGTGTGAGCCTCGAAAGCCTTGGTGTAGATTTCCATGTAGCGGTCATTCTTCACGCCGGCGTAGCCCTTCACGTACTCAGCCCAGGTGGCGTCGTCGTTGATGTCCTTCTGACCGGTGATGAAGTAAGCGCGCCATTCCTTCCAGTACTGTTCCTGCTCGGTCTTGATGGCAGACAGTTCGGTAGCTTCTTCGGTGGTGTAGTAGCGAGAGAAGGAAGCCCAAACTTCTTCGGGGAAGTAGTTGCGCAGACCGGCAACAGCTTCCAGACATACGGGCCAGGTTTCGCCGCCCTTGAAGTACTCGTTGGAAGCAACGGAGGGGTTGGAGCCGCCGGCCCACGGTACGTACTCAGCCAGAACCTGCTCGAAGGTACGGCCGTCGGGGCTGTTGAGAACCATGTCGGTCAGCTTCAGGCCGCCAGGAGCGGTTTCGTCCTTTTCGTAGGTAACGCCTTCGATACCCATGAAGTAGTTGATGATGCCTTCATCGCTGTACCAGTGGTCCATCCAGCGAACAGCGGCCTTCACGGCGTCTTCGCCCTTCTCAGCGCACTTGTAGGTGATCAGGAACTGGCCGGAGGTGGAGGCGGGCATGGAGTAGTTGGTCCACATCTTTTCGCCGTTGTAGCCGGTGAAGGGCTCCTTGATGCCCAGGGTGTACTGCTCATAGGGAGAGTTGGAAACGGGGCTGTTGTTAACCATGATGTAGGTCAGGGCGCGGCCGGTGGAGCACTTGGCGATTTCCTGAGCATAGTCCATGGTGAAGATATCCTGGTCGATGAGCTTCTCGGTGTACAGCTTGTTGATGTACTTGAGGGTCTCGCGATAGATATCAGCGGAGTAGGCGTACTGCAGCTTGCCTTCGGCATCCACGTATACGTCACGGTGAGAGCTGCCGCGGTTCATCCAGCCGAAGGAACCGGTGAGCAGGGTTTCGATTTCGTCGATGGAAGCAGAGGTCAGGGGGATTTCATCGGCTTCGCCGTTTTCGTTGTAATCCAGGCCCTTGCAGGCTACCAGATAATTGTAGAACTCATCCAGAGTGGTGGGCACTTCCAGACCCAGCTTGGCCAGCACGTCGGTGTTGAACCACAGCTTGGAGCCAACGCGGATGGCGTCGCCGGTCAGGATGTAGGGAGCAGCGTAAACCTTGCCGTCGGGCATGGTCACAGCGTCCTTAGCGGTGGGGAACTCTTCGAAGTAGCGCATCAGGTTGGGCATGAGCTCGGCGTAATCGGTCAGAGCTACGAACATGCCTTCATCAGCGTACTTGGCCTGGTCAGTAGAGGACACGCTCATTTTCATGAGGATGTCGGGTACTTCGCCGGAGGCCAGCATCAGGCTCAGCTGCTGCTTGCGGTCGGAAGAGGGGATGCACTGGAATTCCATGTCGATGCCGGAAGTTTCCTCAAAGTTCTTGAGGATGACCATTTCGTTGAAGTCGCCCTGGATGGGGGTCTGGCTGACAGCAACGGTCAGGGTGAGGGGTTCGGTTACGATGGGCATGCCTTCGGGATTCACGGCGGCCATGGCGCCGGAAGTGACCATCAGCACAGCCAGGATGAGAGCCAACAGTTTCTTCATGGGATGTCCTCCTTGATTTTATTATCTACCGCATTTCCGAGCGGTTAGAATCAACCCTTGACGGCGCCGATCATGACGCCCTTGACAAAGAACTTCTGAACGAAGGGATAGATGATGAGCATGGGAATGGAAGAAACAACGATGACCGAGTACTTGATGGTCTCGGCGCGCATGGCGGCGCGCGCCACTTCGTCGGCGCCCATTTCCATCAGAGACTGGGTGTTGTTCGCCGTCAGCACCTTGCGCAGGTACAGCTGCAGGGGCTGCAGGGGTTCCTTGTTGATGTAGAGCAGAGCGCTGAAGTAGCTGTTCCAGTGGCCTACGCCGTAGTACAGCGCCATAACCGCCAGAATGGGGCCGGAGAGCGGCAGGATGATCTTGATCAGCGTCATAAAGGGAGAACAGCCGTCAATATCCGCAGCTTCATGCAACTCGTAGGGAATGGAGGTCATAAAGAACGTACGCATGATGATCATGTTGTAGACCGAAATAGCGCCCGGCAGGATCAGAGCCAGCCAGTTGTTCATCAGGCCCAGCGTCTTACCGACCATCAGATAGGTGGGGATCAGACCGCCGCCGAAGAACATGCAGAAGGTCATCAGCTTCATGATCACGTTGCGGCCCCACAGATCCTTGCGGGTCATGGGGAAGGCTGCCAGAACGGTCATGACAATATTCAGGGAAGTACCGCCGAACATGATGATCAGCGAGTTGCGGTAGCCGCGCATGATGTTATCGTTCTTGAAAACTTCCAGGTAGTTGTCCAGCGTCAGATCCACCGGCCACAGGATCATCTTGCCGCTGGTAACGGACATGGGATCGCTGATGGAGGCGCTGATCACGTAAATCAGCGGATAAAGGATGATCGCGGATATGATGCCAAGGAAGATGCAGTTGACGATTTCAAAAATGACATCGCCCTTGGTGAGACGGCTGTTTTTGTTCACCTTGTTCACAGGGATCGTTTTCTGGGTATTTTCCATTTTCAACGCCCCTTTCTCTTACCACAGGCTGGTCTCGCTTACCTTGCGGCTGATCGTGTTTACGATCACCAGCAGGAAGCAGTTGACCAGCGAGTTGAACAGGCTGATAGCGGTGGACAGGCTGTACTGAGCCGATTCCAGACCGATTCGGTACGAGTATGTGGAAATAACGTCCGAAACGGAAAGGTTGAGGTCGTTCTGCATCAGGAACACCTTTTCAAAGCCAACGTTCATGATGTGGCCGGAGTTCAGGATCAGCAGAATAACCATGGTGGGCATAATGCCGGGAATGTTGATGTGCCACACGCGCTGCACGCGGTTGGCGCCGTCGATCATCGCGGCTTCATGCAGGGCGGGGTCGATACCGGCCAGAGCGGCAATGTAGATGATGGAGTCCCAGCCGACGTTCTGCCAGATGCCGGAGCCAACATACAGTCCGCGGAACAGCGAAGCCTTCTGCATCCAGTTGTACGGCTCGCCGCCCATTCGTTTGATGATCAGGTTCACAATGCCGTAATCGGAGTTGGTGAAGGACTTGATGATACCAACCAGAACCAGAATGGACAGGAAGTGAGGAGCATAAGTAACGTTCTGAACGAACTTCTTGTATTTGATGGACTTGACTTCGTTCAGGCTGAGCGCCAGCAGGATGGGCATGGGGAAGCCCAGCACCAGAGAAAGCAGGCTCAGATAAACGGTGTTGCCGAGCACGCGGCTGAAGTAGGGAGACTCAAAGAACTGCTGGAAGTACTTGAACCACGGGTCGCACCAGGGGCTGTTCATGATGCCCTTGAGCACCTTGTAGTCCTTGAATGCCAGCGTGATGCCGTACATGGGACCATAACAGAAGATGGCAAAGAAAGCCACCACCGGGATCAGCATCAGGTAGAGCTGCCAGTTCCTGTGGATTCTTTTGGAGATGATAAATTCCTTCAGGGTTTTCCGTTTCCTGGTTACTGCGGGGGTCGCGGCGCTCACAGTACTCACTCCGTTTCTTCTTTTTCTTACTTCGCTTTTTTTTTGTTCTTTTTTGATAACTATAATTATATCTATATATATGTAAAAATGCAATAGTTATTTTGTCAAACTGGACAAATTTTCTTGAATAAATCATGCGGGCGATAAAAACGCCTTTGCTGCTTGCAAGAACAACATTTTCGTTTTATAATCAAAAACAAAGGAGACCGTTCTCAAAAAAACACATCGAGGTGAAAATATGGAACGTATTGACGCCATTTTGATTCTGGGTCATCGACTTGAACCGGACGAAAGCCCCTCTGAAGACCAGGTACGCAGAATTGACTGCGCTGTTGAGCACTGGAAAGAAACACAGGCACCCATGATCATGCCCTGCGGCGGTCTGACGCCGGGACACACCCACACGGAGGCCGAGGTCATGCGCGACCTGCTCATCGCCCGCGGCGTACCGCAGTCTGTGATCCACCTGGAGGACCGTTCCCGCATTACCATTGAAAACATCCAAAACGCGCTGAAGCTGCTTGGCGAAGGAAAGCGGGTTGCACTGGTCACCAGCGATTATCACGTGGAACGCGCTTTGGATGACTGCCGCCGTGCCGGTCTGAACGCTTATGGTGTTGGCGCCGTCACCCCGGAGGGGCCGTACCGCGATCAAATGTACGCTCAGGAGCAGCGAATCGCTGCCGAACTGCAAAAAATCCGCGAAAGCGGCATGTCCGATCAGGAAATCGCAGCCGGTATCGTATCCAGAATGGAATCCAGACACAAGAATAAATAGCATGTGATTTTCGCAATTCCAGCAAAAGGCGGCAGATTTTTCTGCCGCCTTTCTGCAATGATAAAAAAGAAGAACACCTTGATTTCTCAAGGTGTTCTTGATGGTAGCGGCGATCGGATTCGAACCAATGACACTCCGGGTATGAACCGAATGCTCTAGCCAGCTGAGCTACGCCGCCATGATGGTTGCGGGGGTGGGACTTGAACCCACGACCTCCGGGTTATGAGCCCGACGAGCTACCAAACTGCTCTACCCCGCGATGCTTTGGTCGCTCACGCGACGTTGATTATAATACATCATCCCGGTCCGAATGTCAACACTTTTTTTGAAAATAATTTCAAATTTTTTTGAAACCATCCTCTGTACATGAAAAAGGAGTCTCCGGTTGACACTTTTGCCGCCGCAATGCTATCATGAATTATACAGCCATAATAGAAGACTGCAACCAGGAGGCTCATTATTATGAAAGACTTTCTGACGCTGGCCAAAGAACGTTTCTCCGTACGCGCCTTTGCCAACCGGCCGGTGCCTGCCGAAGTGATCAGGCGCATTCTGAGCGCCGGGCAGGCTGCGCCCACAGCCTGCAACTTTCAGCCTCAGCATGTGTTCGTGCTGCAGAGCGAGGATGCGCTTGCCAAAATGCGCAAATGCACCAAATGCCATTTTGACGCTCCGCTGGGTATGCTGGTGTGCTATGACAGCAGACAAAGCTGGAAGCGCAAGTATGACGGGCAGGACAGCGGCTGGGTGGACGCCAGCATCGTGGCCACGCACATGATGATGGAAGCGTGGGACCAGGGCGTGGGCAGCACGTGGGTGATGTACTTCATCCCCGAAGCCGTCAAAACCGAATTCGAACTGCCCGACCATCTGGTTCCCGTTGCGCTGCTGGTCATGGGCTATCCTGCCGAAGATGCGCCAGTCAACCCGCTGCATTACCAGAGCAAACCGCTGGAAGAAACCGTTACCTATCTTTGATAAAGTCAACAGCCGTCCGTCAATTCACCTGCCGGACGGCTGTCTTTTTATGGTCGCACAGGAGGAGATTCCCATGAACGCCATCGCTGTATTACGGCCTTGCGCCTTTTTTCATGGCTGACTGAATGTCCTCATCCGTCAGCAGACTGTATACCTTTGTGTGATATTTTTCTTCCAGACGCTTCCGGCCTGCAAAGTCGCTCTTGACATCCGCAATCACCATGATCGCCGCGATCTTCACATTGGCCGTTTCGCGCAGTCTGGCAATGCGGTTGTCTATGGACTGTCCTTTGCGGATCACATCATCAATGATCACAATCCGGTCGCCATCTTCCGGCGTGTAGCCGCAGATGGTTCTGCCGCGGCTGTCGGGTTCCTGACGGTCGCAGCAGAAGTGGGTGGTGCAGCCATATTTGTTTTGCAGCGCCATGGCTGTGGCGGCAGCAAAGCTGATGCCATGGTAGGCTAGCCCCACCACTGCGTCAAACGCCACATGATTCTCCATCAGACATTCGGCAAATTCCTCGCCAATGGCGTTCAGCTGCATATTGGTGGTAAAGCGTTCGGTATTCACATAATAGTCCAGCTTTTTACCTGTTGCAAAATCCGGCACATTCAGGTTGATAATGCCGTTCTTGAGCATAAACCCCACCAGCTTTTCACGGCTGGTCATAACGTTCCATTTGTACTGAAACAGCTCATCAATGCTTACGCCAAAATAATCGGCAATCACAGGCAGCAGCAGAATATCCGGCATCGTTACATCGTTTTCCCATTTGGAGATCGTCTGAAAGCTCACGCCGATCTGCTGAGCCATCTTTTCCTGGGTAACGCCTTTGGCCTTGCGCAGGCACTGAATGGTTTTGCCGATACTGTTCATGGTTGTTCCTCCTGTCCGAAGCTTTCCGCCTCGCGCTTATCATAGCAAACAGCCGGCAGACCAGCAAGCAAATGAAATGCGAGTTTTGCTATCCTGTATGGCGAATGGCTCACAGCAGAACATTTCTGCGCTGCATGGCTTTGCAGATGTCTTCATCATTCAGCAGCGAAAAAACGCTGGTGTGATACTTTTCCTCAATCATTCTCCTGCCGGAAGCGCCGGTTTCTGCGATCACCAGTACCGCCGCCACCTCGATATCGGCATATTCCTGAAGCCTGGCGATCCGTTCATCCATGGTTCTGCCGGAATCCAGCATGCCGTTGATGAACACAAAGCGTTCGCCGTCGCAGGGCGTATGGCCGCATATGCTTCTGCCTCTGGCATTGGGCGTCATACGGTCATAGCAGAAATAGGCCGTCATGCCGTAATGGCTCTGCAATGCTGCGGCAGTGGCTGCCGCAAAGCCGATACCGTGATAGGCAAGACCCGCGATTGCGTCAAAATCCACATGATTATCCAGCAGACACTCTGCAAATGCTTCGCCGATTGTATTGAGATGCAGGTTGGTGGCAAAATGTTCGGTGTTGATGCTGTAGGAGAGCCGGCTTTCTTTTCCATCCTCCTCGTTTACAGTGAGAATACGGTTTTTGAGCATGAAGTGAATGAGCCGCTCCTTGCCGGTCAGCGCGTTCCATTTGTACTGAAACAAATCATCGATACTCACGCCAAAATACTCTGCAATGGCCGGCAGCAGCATGATATCCGGCAGCGTATATTCGTTTTCCCATTTGGATATGGCCTGAAACGTTACGCCGATCTGCTGGGCCATTTTTTCCTGTGTCACTCCTTTGGCCTTTCTGAGGCATTGTATGGTTCTGCCGATCGAATTCATGGTTCTTTTCTCCTGTTTTCCCTGTTCTCTTTGCCTGACTTTGAATCGATGACACGCCATATCGCCCTGACCGGAGGAAGCTGAAGCTCGTTTTGCAATGCGAACATCTGGGTCTCAACGATGGTCTGCAGCCAGACTCGCTGATCATTGTTCTTACGGTTGCTGGGGTTCTGGTGGTAGTGCGGGGTTTTCATCGTTGTTTCCCTCCCTTTGTAATAGACCGAACAAATATTCGCATTTCTTCGGGCTTGATTGCATTATAAATGCGCCCAAAACAAAAAGCAATCAAACAAATGGATAGTTTTCCTCACCTGTTCAAGCCCATATTGAGAATCAGCAAAAAACGTGGTATACTTCCATTATCACCACAAAGGAGAACTGTATATGAAGCTTACCGCCATGACCTACAATATCTTTTCAGGGCGCAATCTGATGAGGGATCTGAATCTTGAGCATGCCGCTTCCGTGATCCGCCAGGTACAGCCGGACTTTGCTTCCATCAACGAGGTACGCAGCCACACCGAGGATATCGGTCCGGTGGATCAGGCCAACGACCTGGGCCGCCTGACCGGCTATTACCCTGTGTTTGCCAAAACCATCAACGTGCTGGGCGGCGAATACGGCATCGCATTCCTGAGCCGTCTGCCGGTTCTGGAAACGCAGATCATTCACATTCCGGACCCGGAGCAAAGCAGCGAATACAAGCATTACGAGCATCGCTGTATTCTTCGCTGCGTGCTGCTGGCGGGTGACAAGCCCATCACCGTTTTTACCACGCACTTCGGTCTTGTGCCCAGCGAGCAGGAAAACGCCGTAGCCACCGCGCTTTCGCTGTTCAAAGACGAAACCAATCCCCTGCTGTTCATGGGCGACCTGAACGCCGAACCGGATACGCCGGAGGTACAGCCGCTGTTTGCCGCAGTACAGGATACCTGCGCAGGCCAGCATCTTCTGACTTTCCCCTCCGATACGCCCCGGATCAAGATCGATCATATTCTGTACCGCGGCGGCTGGCAGGTACTGGATGTACGCAGCATGGATATCCAGAATTCCGACCATCGTCCGCTGATCGCCGAACTGGAGCTGCTGTGAAAGGGTGGGAATGCTGTGAGCACGACCAATGCCAGCATTGAAAACTGGCTGCGCAGCTACATGAGCGACCCTCAAAAGAACACCATGAAGGAACTGCCCGGCCCGGCTTTTGACCTGCCGTCCGTTGGGTTCAGCCGTGCAGATGACCCGCTGTATGCCTTCTACCAGAAGCACATTGATCCTGATTTTTACCGCAGGCCGGAACAATGGCTGGAAAGCGTTTACGGGCATGCCTTTGATCCCGCCAACGTAAGCGTGATCAGCTGGGTGCTGCCGCAGACTGCGGATACCCGCGCAAAAAGCAGAGAATGCACGGACTGCCCGGCCATGGAATGGCAGATGGTGCGCGTTCACGGGGAAGCATGCAACCGCAGCATGGCCAAAGCGCTGGAGGAACATCTGGTTTCGCAGGGTTATGAAGCGGTTGCCCCCATGTGCTCACCGGAATTCACCTGGGCCAAAAGTGAACAGTTCACGCTGGTTTCCAACTGGTCAGAACGCCATACCGCTTTTATTTCCGGCCTTGGCACGTTTGGACTTTGCGACGGTCTGATTTCCCATCGCGGCAAGGCGGCGCGGTACGGTTCCGTGATCGTTCACCTTCCGCTGGAAGCCACCAAACGTCCCTATACCCGCTATAACGAATACTGCCTTGCGGAAAAAGGCTGTACCGCCTGCATCGACCGCTGCCCGGCAGGCGCCATCACGCTGGAAGGAGGCCATGACAAGGCAAAGTGTCAGGCCTATCACAAGGATGTAATCGCCCCCATCTGCCACGAACGCTATGGCTACGACGGCTACTCCGTATGCGGCCTGTGCCAGACCGGCGTGCCGTGCGAATGCGGCATCCCCGGCCGTTAAATCCAAACATGCAAAACAGCCCGCCGGAAGCAATTTCCGGCGGGCTGTCTGCCTTTATTCAGCTTTCAGAATGGCCTGAGTCAGAATCGGAAGATGATTCCTGCTTCAACATTTATTTTAGGCCAGCTGACCGTTCAGCCAGTCCAGCGCCTCCTTCATGCATTCGAAGGGATCCTTGAGCCAGCGTTCCTGCTCCACAAAGCCATAGGCCACGCCTGTATCCGCGCAGGCAGCGGCTACGCCTGTCCAGTTGGTATCGCCCTGACCGGCAGGCACCAGCTGTTCTGTTCCGTCGATCACAGTGCCATCCTTGAAGTGCACCATGCACACGCGTCCCGCATAGCGCTTCAGATATGCTGCCGGATCATGACCGGCTTTGCGGATGTTGTAGAAATCCACACAGATTGCCAGTTCGGGCATGTTTTCCAGCAGATAGGCTACCGGATCAACACCATCGATAGGCGCAAAATCCATCCCAACCGCATGGAAGCACAGCTTCTGACCGTATGCGTCCAGTTCTTTCTGGAAAGTGCGCAGCTCGGCCACATAGTCGTCCAGCCCCTGACGGGTTTTCAGCCTTTCCGGCACGCGGCTTACGCACATCCATTCGCCGCCGGTTTTGGCATTTAATTCGATATAATATTCCTTGTTTTGACGAATCGTTTCATAAAAATCCTGCACAGACACGGAACGAATACCGGTTTCCTTCAGGCAGTCTGCAATAAAATCAACGGAAACGGCGGGATCAATCCACTGCAGCTGCACCCACTGGCAGCCCATGGCCTTCATTTTGTCAAACGCTGCTTTCGCTTCCGCTTCGGTGGTCAGCACGGGTTTCATGCTGGATACCTGAATACCTGTCTTCATTTGTATGCACCTCCTGATGGCGCTATCATAGCACAAGAGATATCATAACGCAAACATGAATTATGAATTTTACATGAATATTGCTATAAGACTGGAAATCTGCCCCGAAAACATGCTATACTAGTAAAACCATTTCAAAAATACATTTATGGAGGCATCATATTATGGCTAAGAAGAATTCCCGTCCCAATCTGGCTGCCCGCAAAAAGGCCACCAAAGCAGCAGAAGAGAAGAAGCTGGCTGCCCGCAAGGCTTACTGGGAAGCCCACAAGAAGCAGATTCTGACCATTGCCGGCATTGCGCTGGCTGCGATCATTGCCCTGTGCCTGCTCGTTGACTACTGCTACGTTCCCTCCTATTCCGTGCGCGACTTCATGGGCAACATGGTCGGCGTGAAGGAGAACGCCCTGCTGCGCAAGCTGGGTGACCGCTACTACGAATTCGCTACCGTTAACACCCCCGAAGGCTATGCGCCTGCTGAAAACAATCTGGGCATTCTGACTGACGAGAATGAAACTTTCTTCTACTTCGAAACCGAAGATGAAGCCCGTGCTGTTCAGAATGTTTACACCATCGGCGTCAAGGACCGCACCGCTGCCGACATACTGGAACTGGTATCCGGCTCCTTCAACTATGAAGTGCAGACCGAAAACAAGGTTGCCACCATTGGCGGCCACGAGGTGCACTACTACTACGCCCAGGGCCTTGATAGCGAAGAGAATCCTGATGTGTTCATCGCTACCATGACCTGCTACGTGGATAGCGTGAAGGATTCCTGCGTGCTGGTTTCTCTGGGTTCCGTGGAAGGCGCTCTGGAAGAGCTGCCCAGTGAGGAAGCCATGCTGGCCGAAGCGGAAGCCATCTTCGCTTCTTTTGAAATCAACAAGTAATTTCCTTGAAAAGAACCGGCCGACAGGCCGGTTCTTTTTCATGTCTGCAGATTGAATCCACCGCAAAATCTGCTATAATACAGGTAACCATTTCGACAATTAACAGGAGGAATATGATGGCTGCCATTACTTTTGATAAAGAACGTATCCTTTCTGCAATCGATGCAGTGGTTCGTCAGACCATGAACATGGATATGACCTGGGACTGGCCCTGCGGCGTGGCCTACTTTGGCATCTGCGAGGCCTACCGCGCCACCGGCAGGCAGGAATATCTGGACCTGATGAAAGCGCGTGTAGATGAATACATCGAGCTGGGTCTGCCCAACTGGACGGTGAACACCTGCTCCATGGGTCATGCCATGCTCACTCTGCACGAAGTGACCGGCGACGAAAAGTACAAAAAGATCGCCGAAAGCAAGATCGAATATCTGCGCAGCACCGCTCTGCGCTTTGGCGACAGCGTTTTGCAGCATACCGTCTCCGCCAAGAACGATTTCCCGGAGCAGTGCTGGGCGGATACGCTGTTCATGGCGGCGTTCTTCATGCTGCGCGCAGGCGTTGCGTGGAACGACGCCGAACTGATCGATGACGCGCTCAACCAGTACTACTGGCACATCGAATACCTGCAGAACAAGCAGACCGGCCTGTGGTACCACGGCTACAACAACATTGAAAAGGGACACATGTCCGGCTTCTACTGGGGCCGCGCCAATGCCTGGGCCGCTTACACTATGAGTCAGGTAGGACGCGTGCTGCCCGAGTGCTATCTCTATCCCAAGTACATGCACGTTTCCGGGTCCGTATCCGAGCAGCTGGCTGCACTCAAGCTGCTGCAAACCGAAAACGGCCTGTGGCGTACGCTGCTGGATGATCCCGAAAGCTACGAGGAAGTGTCCGCTTCCGCCGGCATCGCCGCTTCCATGGTGCTGCGCGGCAATCCCCTGCATATCAAGTACATCAACAAATCCGTAGAAGGCATTCTGAACAGTATTACACCCGAAGGCCGCGTGCTCAACGTTTCCGGCGGCACCGCCGTGATGAAGGACCGCGAGGGCTACCGCAACATTCCCCGCGCATGGACGCAGGGCTGGGGTCAGGGTCTGGCGCTGGCGTTCCTGAGCGCCGTAGTCGAAAGCAACGGCTGTCAGGGCGACGGCGCACTGTAAGGAGGCTTGCGTATGAGCAATCTTGGCAAGGGCGATTTCACCCTTCCCGGCGAAGCCGGTTATGAACAGCTGACGCTGGAACTGGCCCGAAAATGGGGTGCGGATGTAATCCGCGACTCCGACGGCACCAAACTCTCCGATGAAATTGTGGAAGCCGGATACCGCATTTATTCCACCATCTGTATCATCCGCCAGCACAACGCTTTTGCAGCGGAGCATCCCGACAGTCAGCAGCAGACTTTTCTGATTTCAAAGCCGGTGATCGCCGCAGGCGAAAACGTTGATATTCCGCTGATGGACGGCTATTTCAACGAGCAGTTCGAGCTGAACGATACGCACGACGCGCTGCGCTACTATCAGGTATATGACCGCACCACCAACACCGAAGTACCCCGGGAAGCCTGGCGCTATGCGAACGGTGTGATCACCGTCAGCGGCTGTACACCGTGGCATCAGTACACGGCCTCTTTCCTGTGCTGGCGCATCTGGGAAGAGATCAACATGTACAACCACACCACCAACAGCTGGAAGAGCGAACATCTGCGTCAGCTGGATCCCCGCCATCCTGCCGCATGGGAATACCTGCAGAAGTGGCTGGATGACTGGTGTACTCAAAATCCGCAGACCAATGTGGTGCGCCTGACCAGTTTGTTCTACAACTTTGTTTGGATCTGGGGCAGCGACCTTCGCAACCGCCACCTGTTTACCGACTGGGCCAGCTATGATTTTACCGTTAGCCCTGCCGCGCTGGACGCATTCGAAAAGCAGTACGGCTACGCCCTGACTGCCGAGGATTTTGTGAACGCCGGCAAACATCAGGTCACACACATGCCGCCCACGCAGGCCAAGAAGGATTACATGGATTTCATCCAGGCATTCGTGGCGGAAAAGGCCAAAGCATTGGTGGAAATCATCCACAGGCACGGCAAACAGGCCTATGTCTTCTACGATGACAGCTGGGTCGGCATGGAGCCCTGCGGCGAACGTTTCCAGTCCATTGGCTTCGACGGCCTGATCAAGTGCGTGTTCAGCGGCTTCGAATGCCGTCTGTGCGCCTTTGCTCAGGTGCCTGCGCATGAGCTGCGCTTTCACCCCTATCTGTTCCCCGTCGGTCTGGGCGGCGCGCCCACCTTCTCCGAAGGCGGCGAACCCGATAAGGACGCGCTGCGCTACTGGCGCAGTGTACGCCGTGCGCTGCTGCGCGAGCCGGTGGACCGCATCGGTCTGGGCGGCTATCTGCACCTGACGCTGGACTTTCCGGCCTTTAACGACACCATTGCCGATATGGCGGATGAATTCCGCCTGATCAAGCAACTGCACAAAAACGGCGCGCCCTATGTGCTGCCTATTCGCGTGGCGGTTCTTCATACCTGGGGCAAGCTGCGCTCCTGGACGCTTTCCGGCCATTTCCATGAAACCGATAAGCATGCGCTCATCCACATCAACGAAGCGCTTTCCGGCCTGCCGGTGGATGTGCAGTTCATCAGCTTTGAGGATGTAAAGAACGGCGCGCTCAAGGATTTCAATGTCGTCATCAACGCGGGCCGCATGGGCGACGCCTGGAGCGGCGGCGATGCATGGAAGTGCGCGGATCTTGTGAGCGAACTGACCCGATTCGTGTACGAAGGCGGCGCGTTCATCGGCGTGGGCGAGCCTTCCGCCGTGCCGGGCTATGATCATTTGTTCCGTATGTCCCATGTGCTGGGCATTGATGAGGATGACGGTTCCCGTGTCTGTCACGGACGCTGGGCTTACGAACTTGATCATTCGCTGCCCATTACCGCAGACGAAGCCAGCCTCGGCCATCTCCCCCACCTCTACCTGACGGATGGCGCTGCCCGCGTGCTGTGCGAAAAGAACGGAATCCCGCAGATGACCGTGCACGATTTTGGCAAGGGCAAGGGTGTTTACATGAGCCATTTCAATGTCAATCCTGCCAGCACCCGCATGCTGCTGGAAACACTGCTGTATGTTTGCGGCCTGCCCGCAGACAGCGCGTGGCTTTCCGACAATGCGCTGGTTGAAACCGCCTACTATCCGGCAGACCGCATGCTGGTTGCATTGAACAACGTCGAGGCGGAAACCGCTGCGACCCTCTACACCGACGAAGGCGAAAAGCACGTAACACTCAAACCTCTGGAAACCAGAATGATTCAACTGTAACATATGAATAGCAAAAAGGCTGGAGAAAACTCCAGCCTTTTCATATATAGTCAACGATTGCTCTCCCTCCTGGCTGCGCAAAGCGCAGTCAGAACACGTGAGTCTCAAGCGTGAAGCCCAGGCACTCCGGTGCGCCCCGTCTCCTCCTGCTTACGGCACAAACGCCACGCAGGCAGGAGCCAGTACGGGCAGCTCGCGAACGGTGCTGCTGGGCAGACCGGTTTCTTTATTGAGCCGCTTGAACACGACCCAGTCGGAGTCCTGACAGCAGATGACCAGGTCACGACCATCGGGCGTAAGCTCCATGTGGCGCGGGCTGTTACCGCCGCAGTCAAAAGTGGTTTTGAGGGTGAGCAGGCCATCCTCCGCAATTTCCATGACCGAAATGGTATCGGCGTAACGGTTGGCAGCATACAGGTAGCGGTTATCCGGCGCAATGCACAGCGTGGAGCAATGACTGGAGCCAAAATAGCTTTCCGGCAGTGTGGAAACGGCTTGCTTAAGCGTCCAGTCCTGCGTATCATACACGAAAATTTCGTTGGAATACTCGGTAATCACATACAGCAGCTTTTCATCCGCAGACAGACGTGCATGGCGCGGGCCGCTTTCGGCTTTGACGGAAATACGCTGCTTTTCGATCAGTTCGCCGTCCGCAATGCTGTAGATGATGATCTGATCCAGACCAAGGTTGACGGTGTAGGCCAGATCCTGCGCCTTATTCAGCACGATGCAGTGCTGACGGCTTTCCTTTTCACCCTCCTGCGCAATGGAATGGGTATCGCCAAACAAGCCGGTTTCCGGATCGAAGGAAGCGCAAATCACATGGCCGCTGCCATAACAGGAGCCGATGAGGAGCTTGTTCTTTTCGGAATATACCAAATGACACAGTTCGCGGCCTTCAAGGCTGCGGCGGTCAGTCAGGCGGTAGCTCAGCCCATCCTTGCGATAAGCATAGATAGCGGCATAATACCGGTTTTCGGTAATGGCAAACAGATAGCCGTCACCCGTCGCGATAAAGCTGGGAGACTCGATGCCTTCCGTCCACAGAGGGATACCTCTATGATCCGTAAACATCGCAAGCGAGGTTTCCAGATGCGCGCCGTAACCGGAGATAATGCATTTCATGGTGCTTCGTTCCTTTCTTTATTGAGCCGCTTCCTGCAAACCGGCTCTGCGGATGGCGCGCTGGAGCCAGCCGCCCTTCAGATAATAGGTAATGAACATAGCCGAGGTGATGGACCACGTGATCGGATAGCTGAGCAGAATCATCTGCAAAGTAGTATTCATAGGCACAATCACCAGCAGCCAGATCAGGCGCAGTACGCACACACCGCCAAGGGTGATGACCGTAGCCACCAGCGAATCGCCCACGCCGCGCAGCGAGCCGGAGAAAACCTCGATACCGATGTACAGAATATAAACCGGCGCCAGCTGGCGGAGCATCTGCATGCCGTAACCGATCACCACCGCATCATCGCTGAACAGATGGTAGAGGTTTTCGCCAAAGGTGAGCAGCATGGCGCTCAGGAAGACAGTCGCTCCTGCGGCCATCGCCAGACAGGTAGTCACGCTCTTCTTGACTCGGTCGTAATTCTGTGCACCGAAGTTCTGGCCCACAAAGGTGGTCACCGCCACGCCGAATGCGCTGATGACCGTCCAGAAAAAGCTGTCCAGCTTGCCATAGGCAGTGTAGGCGGCCATAACGCTTGTACCCAGACCGTTGATGCCGGCCTGAATGATCATGTTGGAGGTGGAATACATCACGGACTGCAAACCGCCCGGCAGACCGATTTTGATGATCTCCTTCAGAATCGGCAGATGGAAACGGATTTTGCGAATTTCCAGCCGGTAGGCATTGTGTGTACCGGTCAGCGCATAAATCACCAGCACCGCGCTCACCAGCTGACTGAGAATGGTGGCCAGTGCAGCGCCGGCTACGCCCATTTCAAAACCGGCCACAAGCAGCACGTCCAGCACGATGTTGGTCATGCAGGCCGCGATCAGGAACAGCAGCGGACGGCGGGAATCACCCACTGCGCGCAAAAGGCCGCTGCCAATGTTATAGATCAGCGAAGGGATCATGCCCGCAAAGTAAATGCGAATGTAGGTAAGTGCATTCGGCAGCACATCCTCGGGCGTACCCATCCAGCGAAGCAGCGTGGGCGACATGGTATAACCGATCAGCATAATAAGCAGGCCCGCCGCTATGGCCATGGCAATGGCCGTATGAACGGTCTGACCGATTTCTTTGGTGCGTCCGCCGCCGAAATACTGCGACAGGATGACCGTCGCGCCGGAGGACAGGCCCACAAAGAAACCAACAATCAGGTTGATCATGGTGCCGCTGGTACCGCCAACCGCCGCCAGGCCCTGCGTACCCACGAACTTGCCAACGATAATGGCATCCGCCGTGTTGTACATCTGCTGGAAGAAGGTGCCCAACAGAATCGGAACAAAGAACATGAGCATGTTCTTCCAGATCACGCCTTCGGTGATGCTGTTGGTTTCCATCGCGGTCGGAATCCGTTTGCTCAGTCGCATAAACTGGTTCTCCTTCGCAGATTCACTCGTGTGACCTGTACCATACGGGGTACAGTCCGGCTTCGCGGTAGCCAAGCTTTTTGGCCAGCGCCGCAGAAACCGGATTGGCCGCGTCCCAGCTGGGATACAGCCCGCGTTTCAGGCATTCCAGAATCAGCGCGGCGCAGCAGGCGGATGCAATGCCCCTGCGCTGCCAGTCGCTTCTGGTTTCCACCTGAATTTCAATGCCTTTGGAATAGCAGGTGTAGGAGGATGCACCGCCTACCATTTCACCGCCGCAGACGGCGGCAAAACCCAGGCCACGTTTCAAAAAGTCATCCGCGTCGCGGAACTGGGACACAAAATCCCTTGACCACGGCTGTTCCAGCGCCTGATGGTACAGCGCACGGTCAAACGGCGCTATAGCAACCCCATCCGGCGCGCACTGCACCATTCTGTTAATCGCTTCGGGATCAAAGGCTTCGCCGCCTTTATGAAAGGCGCAGCGTTTGCCCGCTTTGGCTTCCGCACCAAAGATTTCCTCAATCATTGCACCGCACGAATGATCGCAGGGCGTTATGATTTCAAAAACACCTTTTTCCCTTTTCCAGCACTCCAGCAGCAGACGCGTTTGCGGTTCATCCGCACTGTCGGCCAGAAACAGGAAATCCCCCGTCTGGCAGAGCGCCGCTTTGGGCTGTTCGGATATTGCCCAGATGCAGCCCATCACGCCTTCCAGTGCGGACCAGATGAGCGTTTCCTGCCATCCTTCAAACAGGCCGGCCGCTTTTTGCGGCTCAGTCAGCCGGATCAGGCGTTGGGCCATTTGGCAAGTTCCTCCTGAATGTAGGAGAGGGTGAGCAGCTTCTGCTTGACCTCTTCCACCGTCAGAAGAGCAGTATTATTGGAATTGAACTCCGTCAGCCGGTTGCGTTCCTGATTGCCTTCCACAAAATACTTGTCGTAGTTCAGGTCGCGGGTATCGGAGGGAACACGGTAGAAATCGCCCATATCGATGGCGTGAGCGCATTCCTCGTTGGTCAGCAGCGTTTCATACATTTTTTCACCGTGGCGAATACCGATCACACGCACAGGATTATCCGCATGGAACAGCTCCTTCACCGCCTGCGCCAGCACGCCGATGGTGCAGGCCGGGGCTTTCTTGACCAGAATATCGCCGGTACGGGCGTTCTCAAAGGCGAAGAGCACCAGCTCCACAGCCTCTTCCAGGCTCATGATAAAGCGGGTCATTTCCGGCTCAGTCACAGTCAGCTCCTTGCCGGCTCTGATCTGATCGATGAACAGCGGGATCACTGAACCGCGGGAACACATCACGTTACCGTAGCGCGTACCGCAGATGAGCGTATGATCCGCCGGAATAGTGCGGCTCTTGGCCACAAACACCTTTTCCATCATGGCCTTGCTGGTACCCATGGCATTGACCGGGTAAGCCGCCTTGTCGGTGGACAGGCAGATGACCTTCTTCACGCCTTCGTCAATACAGGCGGTCAGCACATTATCGGTACCAAGCACATTGGTCTTTACCGCTTCAATGGGGAAAAACTCACAGCTGGGCACCTGTTTGAGCGCGGCGGCATGGAACAGGTAATCCACGCCGTGAATGGCGTTCTTTACACTGGAAAGGTCGCGCACATCGCCGATGTAATACTTGATCTTGTCATTCTGATAGCGGTGGCGCATATCATCCTGCTTTTTTTCATCGCGGCTGAAAATGCGGATCTCGCCGATATCGGTATCCAGAAAACGCTTGAGAACGGCTTCGCCAAAAGAACCGGTGCCGCCGGTAATCATGAGCGTTTTACCAGTAAACGCAGTGGACATTTATGCTTCCTCCTCATTGCTGCGCAGCACGTTGCCGGTCAGGCGGTGCAGCACCTCGCGGTAGGCCTCTTCCACATCACCCAGATCGTGACGGAAACGATCCAGATCCAGCGGTTCATGGGTGTTGGCGTCCCAGAAACGGCAGGTATCGGGGGACACCTCATCCGCCAGCAGAATCTCGCCCTTGTAGCGGCCAAATTCCACCTTAAAGTCGATCAGCTCAATGCCGATGCCGCTCATGCACTCGGACAGGATCTCGTTCACGCGGCGGCTCATCATTTCAATTTGCCTGACTTCCGCAGTGGTTGCAAGATTCAGTGCGGTGATATGGGTCACGTTGAGCAGAGAATCCTCCAGCTCTTCGTTTTTCAGGTTAAATTCAATCACCGGATTGCGCAGACGGGTACCGTCCGGCAGGCCGATACGGCGCGCAAGGCTGCCGGCGGCAATGTTGCGCACAGTCACAGTAAAGGGAATGATCTCCACCCGCTTCACCAGCGAGCAGCGGTTATCCACGCGGCGGATGAAATGATTGGGCACGCCCTTTTCGGTCAGCAGCGTAAACATATATTCACAGATCAGATTGTTGATCTCGCCCTTGCCGATGATGCGGCCGCGCTTGAGGCCGTGAAATGCCACTGTTTCATCGCGGTAATAGACCACCGCTTCATCTTCGTTTTCCGTGGCATACAAACGCTTGGCCCGGCCTTCGGCAATGAGGTTGGTAATTTCGCTCATGCAAACTCCCCTTGCTTCCTGAGAAAAAATCTATATAACTATCCACCTTTTATTGTAACACTTATACGCGCAATGTGCAAGCACAACCCGCACATGCGGGCGTTCATTTCCAAAAAAACATCCGCCTCATGTGAGGCGGATGAAATTCCTGCTTCTTTTGCGCGAGAGAAGCAAACAGCTTTAGCCTTTCAGGCCCTGAATGCTGATGCCTTCCACCAGGTTCTTCTGGAAGAAGAAGAAGATGGTCAGGATGGGGATCAGGGACAGCGTGGACATGGCAAACGTTGCGCCGTAGTCGGTGAAGGCAGCGTCCGCGAACAGCTTGAGGGCATATGCGGAGGTGTAATACTTGGGCTTGTTCAGGTACAGCAGGGAACCCATAAAGTCGCCCCAGCTGCCAATGAAGGTAAGCACGGCAACGGTGACCAGCGCGGGCACGATCATGGGAATGATAATGTAGAAGAAGATGCCGTACCAGCTGCAGCCGTCGATGCGGGCGGCTTCGTCCATATCGCGCGGAATACCGCGGATGAACTGCATGACCAGGAAGATATCAAACGCACCGCCAAAGAAGGCCGGAACCGTCAGGGGCAGGAAGGTACCTACCCAGCCCATCTCGTTGAACAGCACAAAGCGGGGAATCATCATGACCTGGCCGGGCAGCATCATGGTGATGATCATGGCTACAAACCAGATGTTGCGGCCCGGGAAACGCAGGCGGGCAAAGCCGAACGCGCACACCGCAGCGCTGAAGGTGGAACCGATGGTCGCAATCACTGCAACCAGAATGGAGTTTTTGAAGAACACGCCAAAGCTAAGTTCCGCAAAACCCTTCCAGCCGGTGACGTAGTTTTCCATCGTGAAGTCGATGGGAATCAGGCTGGTCACGTTCACAAAGATTTCCGTGTTGGGCTTGAAGGAAGAGGATACCATCCAGAACAGCGGGTAGAGCATCAGGAAGCTCATCATGGTAACCAGAACATGGTAGATGATCGTAGAACGGATCTTGGCTCTGCGCATGCTGCGGTATTTTTTGACCTTTGCAGTAGTAGCTGTCATACGATCACTTCCCTTCCGATTCGTAGTAGACCCACGCGCTGGAGGAGCGGAAGATCAAAGCCGTGAAGGCGCCGATCACCAGCAGCATGAACCACGCCATGGCGCTGCCGTAGCCCATTTCGTAGTTGGTAAAGGCACGGTTATACAAATGCACTGCGTAGTACAGCGTGGAATTCAACGGTCCGCCGCCGGTAATGAGGTAGCTGGAGTTGAACGCCTGGAACGCGCCGATGGTCTGGTTGATAAGGTTGAAGAAGAAGATGGGCGTAATCATGGGCAGAACGATCTTGAAGAAACGGGTCACAGGGCCCGCACCGTCCACGATGGCAGCCTCATGATAGCTGGCGGGCACATTCTTGATGGCCGCCAGGAAGATGAGCATGCTGGAACCGAACTGCCAGATGCCCAGACCGATCAGCACATAGAGCGTGATCTTGGGATTGTTCATGAACTTGACGGCTTTACCGCCAAAAGCCGTAATGACAGCATTGATGGGCCCCTTGAAAGCAAACAGCTGCTTCCAGGTGAGCGCAACAGCCACGCTGCCGCCCATGAGGGAAGGAATGTAGAAAGCAGCGCGGTAGACGCCGGTCGCTTTGGTGGCACGAGCCAGAATCAGCGCAACACCCAGAGAGAAGCACAGCTTGATCGGCACCTGAATGAGTGCAAAACGGAAGGTGATCCAGAAGGAATTCCAGAAGTGCTTGTCCTCAAAGAACATGCGCTTGAAGTTGTCAAAGCCGATCCAGTTGGGCTCGGAAAGCACGTTGTAATCCGTAAACGCCAGATAAAGCGAGGTAAAGAACGGAATGACCGTAAACACAAACAGACCGATGATAAAGGGCATGACGAATACGTAACCCGCCACTTTTTCACGGTCCATGATCTCGCTCAGCTTTTTCATAGGAATCGTCACTCCTTTTAGGGGGAGGTATGAAATGGAGGCCGCCGAACGCGGCGGCCTCCTGTTTCGCTCAATAAGCAGTGATTACTTGCTCAGAGACTTGGTGATAATGTCGTTGGCTTCATCGATGAAAGCCTGAGCATGAGCGGTCAGGTCATCCACCAGGCCGTACTGAACCTGCTCGTTGTACTCGCCCCACAGGGTGTTGATGTCGGCGTGAGCAGCGATGTCAGGCTTCATGATGGGAGAGGAGTTGCCTTCCAGAGCCAGATAATCCAGCATGGCGGCGATTTCCTGGCTGTTCTCGTCCAGGTTGGGAGCCAGGTGAGCGCGGATCTTGCTGGAGATGGGCATAGCGCGGTCCAGACCGATGATATCGAAGCAGTCGGGATCGTTCTCGAAGAAGTTGATCAGCACAGCGGCGGCATCCTTCTTCTCGCTGCGTTCGGTGATGGACCAGAACATGGAGGGCTTGAAGTAGGTGGCGGGCTGCTGAGCATCAGACCAGTCGGTCCAGGGCAGCATCTTCAGTTCGCAGCCGTTGCCGGATTCGTAAGCAGCCAGCTCGTTGGTCCAGTGAGCGCCCATCCAGTAGTCGGCTACCAGGTCGTCGAAAGAGGTAGCGGCGGTGCCTTCACCAACGGGCAGCTGCCAGCCTTCTTCCAGGCCCTTGTTGTAGTTTTCCCAGATGCGAACAAGCAGCTGAGGATCGGTGAAGCCCAGAGCGGTGCCTTCATCGTTGTACAGGTTGCCGCCGAAGTTACGGGCGGTGTTGCGAACGTTGTCCAGACCAGTATGGGCGTGGTTGGTGCGGCCGGTCTTTTCGTAAACGATCTTGTTCATTTCGATCATTTCTTCCTGAGTCATCTTCTCAGGCATGGTCAGGCCAGCGGCTTCCACCACATCGGGGCGGTACATCCACACGAAGGCGTTGGAACCGGTGGGGATGGCATAAGGGATGTCATTGATTTTACCGGAGTCGATCATGGAAGCTGCAGCATCGGAAATGTCGATGGCGCCGCTCTCGTAGTAGGGAGTCAGGTCAGCCAGAACGCCATTGCCGGCATACTGAGCCAGGTAGGCATAGTCCATGGCGATCACGTCGGGCTCGGTGCCGCCGGCAACCTGCGTAGCCAGCTTGGACCAGTAGCCGCCCCAGTCGGAGTATTCCACTTCAACCTTGATGTCGGGATACTTTTCCATGAACTTGTTAACAGCAGCCACAGTCACATCGTGACGGGTCTGAGAGCCCCACCACAGCATGCGGATGGTGGTTTCTTCGGCGGAAGCAAAGCTTACGCAGCCGAGGAGCAGAACCAGAGACAGGATAGCAGCCAGAATGCGCTTCATTACGAACGCACCTCCTATAATTTTTGGTTAATTTGATTGTAACAGCCAAAAAGAAACCATGAAAGACAAATTCCCGTGTTGTTTGTTCACTTTTTATTGTTTGTGATAAATTCCTTGGGCGTCATGCCTGTGTACTTGCGGAACAGCCTGCTGAAATACTGCGGGTTATGTCCAAGGCCAATCTGTTCTGCAATTTCATAGATGTGGGTTTCGCTGGCGTCGTCGCTCAAAAGTGTTTTGGCGCGTTCCATGCGCACACGGCACAGATAATCGCTGATCTTCATGCCGGTATCCTTGGTAAACTCACGGCCGATATAATCCGCGCGCATGTGGATCACGTTATCTGCCAGATACTGCAAAGACAGGTTGTCATCCATATAATGCTCGTCGATATACTGGCACATGGTATTCACAAAGGCGCGGTACTGGCCGTGGCTTGCCAGCATGGCTGTCAGGCCCTGCGCCACGTTTTCCAGCAGCTCTGTCTCGCTGGCGTAGGTGCGGCGAAGGGCGGTAAAAGCGCGAAGCGGCTGGGATTCCTGGTGAGCGATCAGATAGGTGTAGGCCTCGCGCAGCACGTCCTCACAGCCGCTGGCAAGCGTTACCTCCTGTACCTGGCGGGCAGTGATGGCCTGCACGTTGTCTTCCGGCTGCAGCGCAAACAGCTTTTCGGCCAGTTCAGGAATGCGGCCGTCCCGCTGGCGGCGGGACTGGCGAATCTTCCGGCACAGTTTTTCCAGGGTTTGAATCAATTCTTCCTTATAAAAAGGTTTGAGCAGGTATTCGCGCACTCCAAGGCTGATGGCGCGTTTGGCAAAGGTGAACTCGTCATAGCCGGAAAGCACAATGCATTCCAGCTTCGGGTTCAGCATCAGCGCACGCTCGATCAGTTCCAGCCCGTCCATGCCCGGCATTTTGATATCCGTGACCAGAATATCCGGCATGTCGTTTTCCATGGAGTTGAGCGCGTCGAAAGCATTTCGGCACGAGCCAGTCAGGCGCATGCCCAGATCGTTCAGCGGCAGCATGGCTCCAATGGTTTCGCGGATGATGCTCTCGTCATCTACCAGCAAAAGCTTAATCATTCGTTTTCACCTCCGCAAGAATACGTACAATCACCTGCGTTTTGCCGTCCACGCGCTGCACGCGCAGACCGCAGTTTTCATCCTTGAACGCCAGCTTCAAGCGCTGGTGGATGTTGTTCATGCCAATGCCCAGCCCGTCGGCCTTCATTTCTCCGCTGGCCAGCTTTTCCAGAATGGCTTCGTCCATGCCGGGGCCGTTGTCCTCCACAATAATGTCCACGTACTGCCCCACGCGTTTTGCATAGATGCCGATTTCGCACACATCCAGCATTTCCTCTGCGCCATGGCACACCGCGTTTTCCACCAGCGGCTGCAGGGTCATGGCAGGCAGCAGGCAGTCCAGATATTCCTCCTCCACCCGGAACTCCGCCACCAGCTGATCCCTGTAGCGGATGCGCTGAATGTTCAGGTATTCCTCGGCAATGGCGATATCCTCCCGCAGGTGGATGATATCGCGCTTGTCGTTGAGCGAAGCGCGAAGCATGCGCCCCAGCGCAACCGACATGGTGGCGATGCGTTCGTCATCGCACTGCTGGGCAAGGCAGGAGATGGATTCCAGCGTATTATACAGGAAGTGAGGCCGGATCTGAGCGCGAAGCTGACGCAGGCGCGCTTCCAAAAGCAGCTGCTGTTTCACGTAAATTTCATCCACCATGCGCTGATGCTCCGCCGCCATCCGGTCAAACTGACGATGCAGCTCGCCGATTTCGTCCCTGCGGTCGTGATAAAAAGCAAGCTCGTTGACGGGCAGTGTTTCGCCCCTGGCAAACAGCTCGTACTTGAAAATCAGCCGCTTGAAATGCCGCACGATGGAGGCGATAAGCAGCGAAGCGAGCAAAAGCGCAAGCACCAGCGCAACCGCCGCAATGCCCGCCGCTGCCGAGGACGCGCTGCGAAGCGATTGCAGAATTTCGCCATAGGGCAGTGCGGCGGTGTACGTCCACTGCGACCCTGCAGGCGTGTGTACTGCGCAGAAATAGATTTCGCCGTCCAGTTCACGCAGGGAGTAGGACTCTTCATCGGCGGTCAGGTTCAGCAAACATTCATCCGCCGCATATACGCGCGAACCCTTGAAGTCAATGGCGCACAAAAGCGGCATGTTCATCTGCGCCAGCGGCTGCGCACAGGTTTCCACAATGCGGTCCATGCTCACGCGCATGCCAAGCGTAGCGATGGTGTTAAGGGTAAGGTCCTTCACCTCGCGCACATCGCGGAACAAAAACAGCGAACCTGGCGCGATTTCATCCGGCACCCAGATGGGACGCCCTCGCGCCGCCTGAATGTCCTGAATATAGCGGTCAAACAACTCAGTCGGCACAGCGATGCCGGTCAGCGTGCTGGTGAAAAACGTTTTATCATAGGCCTTCAGCCGCAGAGAGGTAATATCGCTCCGGAAGGAGGAAATGTTGGTCAGTCGCTTGCTGATTTCCTCCCTGGTTTCAAGCCGCGCCAGGTTGTTATCCTGATTGCGGATGGATTCAGACAGTTTTTCCTGCAATACGTTATCCGCCAGAATGGAAAAGGAAACATCCGCCACATCGTCCAGCTCGCGCTGCACGCTCTGACCAAACAGCATGAGCATCTGCATGGTGCGCTGGTACAAAGCGTCGGTATACGCCTGCTCGGTCATGCGCGCGGTGGTCAGCGCGCCCGCAAACACCAATAGCAAAGAGGAAAGCAAGATCACAAAAAACTTCCATTGAAGCTTCAGATTGCAAAACCATTTTTTCATTATCAGTAAGCCGCCTTTATATTTCATTTCCGTTCATCGGACTTTTTTTCTTCAAATTGAATTTCCATATACAGGCGTTTTCTTCCTTCCTCTGTTAGTGTTCAAAAAACCGTGTACTGATTTGTACATTTCACTTTTCATCTTGCCAACAGAATATAACGAAACATCAAAAAAACCCTTGCCAAACCAACATGACTGTGCTATAATCTTTCGTGCGGTTTTAGATGAACCCACAGCATGCGCAAAAGAGGTGAAAGTGCGTGAAAGAAAAGATCCATCCCAAGTATGGCAAGTCCATCGTCCGTTGCGTATGCGGTGAGACGTTTGAGACGGGTTCCGTGAAGGGCGAGCTGAAGGTTGAAATTTGCTCCAAGTGCCACCCCTTCTTCACCGGCAAGCAGAAGCTGGTCGATACCGGCGGACGCGTTGACCGCTTCAAGAAGCGTTTCAACATGGAATAAGCCATTCAAAAGAGCGCCATTTCGGCGCTCTTTTTGATTTGCATGGTTTCATTTCCGGCAGGAAAGTGTATATAGATTGTCGAAAGAATGGTATTTGTATATCTGTGTGTTTTTTGAACACAGAAGAAAGGAAGCAATCTCCATGAGCAAGAACGAAACCACCGCATGCCGCCGCCCGGATATCGGCGGTCAGGCTGTTATGGAAGGCGTGATGATGAAAGCGCCGGACGCCATCGCCATTTCCGTGCGCCGCCCTAACGGCGACATTGTAACCAAGCGCAGCACGTACGTTTCCCCCGACCAGAAGCACAAGTGGATGGGCTGGCCCATTGTGCGCGGCGTGGTGAATTTTGTGAGCATGCTTTCCATGGGCATGTCCACCCTGCAGGATTCCACCGATATGCTGGGCCTCCTTGACGAAGAACCCACCAGGTTTGAAAAGTGGCTGGCCAAAAAGCTGGGCAAGGGCATTGACAAAATTGTGATGGGTACGGCCATCGTGCTGGCGGTGCTGTTATCTGTCGGTCTGTTCTTTGTGATCCCGGAACTGGTCGCCCGCGGCCTGAAGGCGCTCATGCCCGATCCCGCCATGAACTGGCTCATTAACCTGCTCAGCGGCATCGTTCGCATTTGCATTCTGGTGGCCTATATCCTGTTCTGTTCCACCGTGCCGGATGTGCGCCGCACCTTTGAGTATCACGGCGCAGAGCACAAGACCGTGTACTGCAACGAGAACGACCTGCCCCTCACCCCCGAAAACGCGCAGCAGTTTACCACCCTGCACCCCCGCTGCGGCACCAGCTTCCTGCTGATCGTGTTCGTCATTTCCATTGTGCTGTTCACGCTGGTGGGCTATCAGGGCACCAACTACTTCCTGCGTCTGGGCAGCCGTCTGCTGCTTTTGCCCTTCGTGGCCGGCATCAGCTACGAGGTCCTCAAGGGTCTTGCCCATTCCAGCGGCAAGCTGGTGAATATCCTGCGCTGGCCCGGCATGCAGATGCAGCGCCTGACCACCAAGGAGCCTACCAAGGAACTGCTGGAAGTGGCCATCGTCTCCATGAATGTGGCGCTCTACGGCCTGCCCGAGGGCTGCCCTAAGACCAGCGAGGGCTACACCATCATCCGCGATTATCGTGTGACCGATCCCAACTATGTGCCTGAAACGGTTGAAGAGACCGCTGAAAACGAATGACCATCAAGCAAGCCATTTTGCAGGCCGCCGAGGCCTTTGAAAAGGCAGGCGTGCCGGATCCCCGCATTGACGCGGAGCTGATTCTGTGCCACCTGACCGGCCTTGACCGCATGAGCATGCTCATGCAGGGCGCAACAGCACTTACCAAAGAGCAGGAGCAGCGTTTTTCGTCGCTCCTGCTTTCGCGCACCCGGAGGGAACCGCTGCAGTATTTGCTGGGCACGCAGTACTTTTACGGTCTGCCCTTTCAGGTGGACAGCCGCGTGCTCATTCCCCGTCAGGAGACGGAAACGCTGTGCGAGTGGGGCATTTCCCACCTGCGCAGGCTGACGAATCCCCGTGCACTGGACCTGTGCACCGGCAGCGGCGCGATTGCCGTGACCCTCAAGCACGAGTGTCCGCATGCGGCTGTAACCGCCGCCGATCTCAGCACAGACGCGCTGGAAGTGGCGTCCGCCAACGCCCGGCTGAATCATGCAGACGTACGCTTTGTACAGGGTGATCTGTGGGAACCTGTTCAAAACGAAACGTTTGACCTGATCCTGTCCAATCCGCCTTACATTCCCACGCTGGACTGCAATACCCTGCAGCACGAAGTAATGCAGGAGCCGCGCATGGCGCTGGACGGCGGCGCAGATGGACTGGATTTTTACCGCCGCATTGCCCAGGGCGCGCCCATGCGCCTTTCCCCTGCCGGTCTGATTGCTGTGGAGGTGGGCATCGGCGAAGCGCAGGACGTGGCCGCGCTGTTTGAAAACGCCGGGCTGTGCGATGTTCAGATCATCAACGACCTTTATGGCGTGGAGCGCATTGTGAGCGCGCGCCGCAGGAGTGACAATCATGTTTGATAAATTTGAGTGGATGGTCGGCCGCTACGAAGAGCTGAGCGTAACGGTCAGTCAACCGGAGATTATTGCCGATCAGGCGCTTTGGCAAAAGCTGCTCAAGGAACACGCTGCCCTTGAGCCTGCGGTGCAAGCCTGGCGCACCTACCAGAAAACCCTCAGCGACATTGAGGAAGCCAAAGAAATGCTCTCTCATCCCGAAATGGCAGAGCTGGCCGAAATGGAGCTGGAAGAGCTGACGGAAAGCAAAGCCCGTCAGGAAGGTGAACTCAAGATCCTGCTTCTGCCCAAGGATCCGGACGCTGACCGCAACGTGGTTGTGGAAATCCGTCAAGGTGCGGGCGGCGATGAAGCCGCGCTGTTCGGCGAGCGGCTTCTGCGCATGTACACCCGCTATGCAGAACGTCACCGCTTCCGCGTGGAGCCGGTGAGCTACAATATGACCGAGCTCGGCGGCGTAAAGGAAGCTGTTTTCCGCCTGATCGGCACAGGCGCGTTCAGCCGCATGAAGTATGAAAGCGGCGTACACCGCGTGCAGCGCGTGCCCACCACCGAAGCCGGCGGACGCATTCACACCTCCACCTGCACTGTGGCCGTTCTGCCCGAGGTGGAAGACGTGGATGTGACCATCGATCCCAGGGATCTGCGCATTGACACCTACCGCGCCGGCGGCGCAGGCGGACAGCACGTTAACCGCACGGACTCCGCCGTGCGCATCACCCATCTGCCCACGGGCATCGTTGTTCAGTGTCAGAACGAGCGCAGTCAGATCCAGAACCGCGAAATGTGCATGCGCATCCTCAAGTCCCGTCTCTACGACAAGTACCGCGAGGAGCAGGACAGCGCCTACGCCGCCAACCGCCGCGGCCAGATCGGCACCGGCGACCGTTCCGAACGCATCCGCACCTACAACTTCCCGCAGGGCCGTGTGACCGATCACCGCATCGGTCTCACCCTCTACCAGATCGACGCCATCCTCGACGGCGACCTCGACGAAATCATCGACGCCCTCGCCATGGCTGAACAGGCTGAGAAACTGAAGGAGTTATAACGGGGTGGCTCCGCCGGCCAAAGGGCTCTGCCCTTTGGAATCCCGCTTAAGGGCTTTGCCCTTAAGAATCCCGTGGTTTGGGCGCATTTCATGCGCCCAAGGGCTGCATGAACGTCTTGGCTCACCTCCGCAGAGGGGAGCTGTCACCGAAGGTGACTGAGGGGTAGCCCCCTACCTACAAAGCAAGGTGTATAAAATGGAAACGAAAGTTCTGAAACCCACGCCCGAAGCCATCCGTGAAGCAGCAGCTGCGCTGCGTTTCGGCGAGCTGGTAGGCATTCCCACCGAAACGGTGTACGGCCTCGGCGCACACGCGCTGGATGAAGCCGCTGTTCGCAAAATTTTTGCCGCCAAAGGCCGTCCGGCGGATAATCCGCTGATTGTGCATGTGGCCTCTCTGGAAGACGCCGAACCGCTGTGCCACATCAGCGATACTGCCCGTGCGCTGGCTGCGCGTTTCTGTCCTGGTCCACTGACCATCATTATGCCGCGAAAGCCCGTTGTGCCGGATGTGGTAACCGCCAATCTTGAAACGGTAGCCGTGCGCATTCCCGCGCATCCCGTTGCGCTTGCGCTTCTGCGCGAAAGCGGCCTGCCTGTGGCGGCGCCCAGTGCCAACACCTCCGGCAAGCCCTCCCCCACCACCGCCCAGCATGTCTATCATGACATGAACGGCAAGCTGCCCATCATTCTGGATGGCGGCGAAAGCCAGGTGGGGCTGGAAAGCACGGTCATCACCCTTGCGGGCGATATCCCCACCGTGCTGCGTCCCGGCGGAATCACGCCGGAAATGCTGCTTGAAGTGCTGCCTGAAGTACGCGTGGCGGACAGTGTTCTGCGCCCCCTGCAGGCTGGCGAGAAGGCGCTTTCTCCGGGTATGATGTACCAGCATTACGCGCCCGGCGGCCTGCTGACCATGGTCAAGGGCAAAGCAGAGAACGTGCAGCGTGTATGCAAAGATCTGTACCGCGCCGCGCTGGCCGATGGCAAAACCGCCTGCATTCTGGCCTTTGACGAGCATCTTTCCGCTTACGAAGGTATGGATGTGCTGTCCATCGGCTGTCTGGCTGATCCCGAAACGGTCAGCCACAAGCTGTTTGCCGTGCTGCGTGAGCTGGATGAAGCGGGCACCGACCTCATGTTCAGCGAAGTGCTGCCTGCCGAAGGGCTGGGCCTTGCCATCATGAACCGCCTGAGCCGAGCCGCCGGCTTCCGCACGATTGATGCGGATCAGGAGGACTGATATGCCAATTCAGGGAATTGAACAGCCGGAACTGATTCAGGTGGATGAAACCATCCGTTTGCGCAAGTATGACGGTGTTCACGATTTCGCGCTGGAATGGTATCAGAATCCGGAAGTGGTCTGGATGGTAGATGGCGTTCGCACGCCTTATGACGCTGAAAAGCTCGGCCGCATGTACCGTTATCTGAACGAACAGGGCGAGCTGTACTGGATTGAAGCGTTGGAAAACGGCTGTTACCGTCCCATTGGCGATGTGACTTTCTGGCAGGAGGATATGCCGATTGTCATCGGCGATCCGGCTTACCGCGGCAAGGGAGCGGGACGCAAGGTTGTTACTGCGCTGGTTCAGCGCGGACGGGATTTGGGCTACGACAGGCTGTATGTGGATCAAATCTACCATTACAATGCAGCCTCCTGTAAATGCTTTCAGTCCGCGGGTTTTGTACCGTATCAGGAAACCGAAAAGGGAACCCGTTTTGTGCTGAAGCCGGAAGCATAAACAAGACACGCAATAAAAGCCAAAATGCAAGATGCATTTTGGCTTTTATAAAATTTGTCTATTTGTTATTCTGCTTTACCTCATCCATTTCTGCGATAAGTTCTTCCAGCGGACGATATTCACCGCCCCACCATTCAAAAACATGCATGCCCTCATCTTCAAGTACGGATTCTGTCAGCGTCATATCTATTCCAAGTTGCTTAAGCAAACCTTCTCTGTCTACTGCCTGATAATCAAACGGAAGCAATTTGCAGAATTCTTTGTATGAGACTCCACATATAACCTGATGCACTCCAAGTGAAGCTATTGCTGCAAGACATCTTTCGCATGGCGAACAACTGGTGTAAACGACAGATTTTTCCAAAATGTCATCTGTATATTTATTTGCGCATTTGTGCACAAGATTAAACTCTGCATGCCCAAAAACCTTTTTCTCAAAATCCGCCGTATTCTCAGCTTCTTCCAGTATTTTACCGTCACAAACCAACACTGCGCCAAACGTATCAAAGCCTTTTTTACCTGCACTTATTGCTAACTCATAACACCTTTTCATGTATATCTCATTAACAGCAATCATATTCATTCCTCCACAAATTCAATCGGTTAATCTCTTCGCCCTATTCAAGTTTGTTTAACTGACTGTATTCTATCATCATTTCATTGAATACACAAGAACAGGCACAGCAGATCAAACTGCTGTGCCTGCAACCGCCTTATGAGCGAAGTTCATCCTTTATCCAAGTTTCTGCAGATTCTCAATCCGTTCAGGGTTTTCGCTGCTGGCCCATTCCTGCAGCTTTGCACAGGGAAACTGCGCACATTTGCCGCAATGCGCCTGCTGCTTTTCCGCATTGCACCGGTACAGTTCGCACTCGCCCCAGAACACCTTGCCCTGTACCGCCTGACAACCCCTGCAGCCCTTTTCCGCCGCAAACCTGCAAGCCGTACAATCAATGCCGCAAATACTGTAACTGAACATCACATACCTCCGTAAAACACTTTGAGGCCGCCGAAGCGGCCTCAAAACACGGGTTTCCAAAGGGCAAAGCCCTTTGGCAGGGTGCAGGGGCAGCGCCCCTGCCTCCGTCCCCTCTTATAAGCTCTTCAGCACGCCGTCCACCTTCTTGAGCAGTTCGCGTACCTGCAGGTGCTGCGGGCACTTCTTTTCGCAGTAGCCGCAATTTACGCAGGCGTCGGGAGCTACGCCGGGGTTCTTTTCGTTGGTCAGGTAGTTGTCATAGGTCTTCTTGGCCAGTTCATGCAGACCGTATACGTTGTGGTAGGTGTAGGCCTGGAAGATCTTGGGGATGTTGATGCCCTTGGGGCAGGGCTGGCAGTAGCCGCAGCCGGTGCAGTAGAGCTCGGAGAACTTCTTGAGGTTCTCAATGCTCTCGCCCACTTCGCGCCATTCCTTCTCGGTCATGGGATTTTCCAAAGAGGCCACGGCAGCGTTGTTTTCCACCATTTCCACGCTGGTCATGCCGCTCAGGGCACAGCATACGCCGGGGTTGCCCAGCACAAAGCGCAGGGCCAGCTCGTAGGTGTTCTGGTTGCCGCCGCCCAGCTTCTGCACCAGTTCGGTGGGAGCAGCCAGACGGCCGCCGCCCACGGGTCCCATGATCACAACGCCCAGGCCCTTGCTGGCGGCGTACTGGATCATTTCCTCGTTGGCGCGGTCCAGCAGGTTGTACTGCACCAGCATGGTTTCCATCTCGGGCGCGTTGTCAATGATGTGCTTCAGGGCTTCGGGGGTATCGTGGAAGGAGAAGGAAATGTGGCGGATCTTGCCCTCTTCCTTCAGCTTCCTGGCTTCGTCCAGCAGGCCGAGGGGCACGATCACTTCATCAAACACTTTCTGGTTGATGGACCAGAAATGATAGAAATCCACATAATCCGTATCCAGACGGCGCAGGCTTTCTTCCAGATGGGCGCGGTAATCCTCAACGGACTTCACTTCGCCCATGGGGCACTTGGTGGACAGATAGATCTTGTCGCGGAAGGGCTTCACGGCCTGACCTACAGCGGCTTCGCTGTGGCTGTGGCAGTAGTAATAGGCGCTGTCAAAGTAGTTCACGCCCAGTTCGTAGGCACGGCGCAGCATGGCGTTTGCATGCTCCTGATCCACCACAAAAGTACCGTCGGGCTGTTCGATTTCCTTGAGTCTCATGCAGCCAAAACCAAGGGTGGAAATTTCCACGCCGGTATTGCCAAATTTGCGGTATTGCATCGTAAGTTCCTCCTTATCATCCGATCATGCCGATCATTGCTTCTATTGTAATGTATCCTCCGTTTTTTGGCAAGCACAGTCCTACGCTTGAATTGTGTTCGCCTGTCAGGTTGGCATATTGCCGCTTTTTGTGGTAGAATAACAGCAGAAATGGAGTGAGCATTTTGAAACGCATTCTTTTTGTCTGCACCGGCAACACCTGCCGCAGCCCCATGGCGGAGTGCATGCTTCGCGCCCTGCTGGCTGATCAGCACCAAAACGATATCCAGGTTCTTTCCGCCGGAACCTACGCCCTGAGCGGCGCGCCTGCTTCTTTGGGCGCACAGCGGGCCGTGCAGCGGCGAGGGCTTTCGCTTGCAGATCACAAATCCCGCGCGGTGACCGGCGTGCTTCTGGAAAGCTGCGACCTGATCGTAGGGCTTACGAAGAACCATGTTCTGCAGCTGCGCATGATGTATCCGCAGTGCCAAACGCCCATGATTTTCTTTGGCGATCCGCCCGTGAGCGATCCCTACGGCGGCGATGATACCGCCTACGAGCAGGCCGCGCGTGATATTCAGCGTCAGCTGCCTGCGCTGCTCCAAAAGCTGTAAAGGAGGATTCCTTATGAAACTTACCTTTCTTGGCGCAGCCCGCGAAGTAGCCGGCAGCCGTTTCCTTTTGGAAGCCTGCGGCAAAAACATCATGGTGGATTACGGTATGGAACAGGGCGTGGATCTGTTTGCCAACACGCCTCTGCCCATCATGGAAAGCCAGATCGACTGCGTGCTGGTCACTCATGCCCACATCGACCACACCGGTTATCTGCCGCTGTTGTACAAAAACGGTTTCCGAGGCCCCGTCTACGCTACGGAAACCACCAGCGACCTGTGCAAAATCATGCTGCAGGACTCCGCGCACATTCAGGAAAGCGACGCGGAATGGAAAACCCGCAAGAATCAGCGCAAAGGTCTGCCGCCCGTGGAGCCGCTCTATACGCAGGCGGATGCGCTGGCCACCCATGCGCTGTTCCGTTCGCTTGCCTACAAAGAAAGCCGGGAGATCTTTCCCGGCGTGACCATCCGCATGGTAGACGTGGGCCACCTAATGGGTTCAGCTTCCATCGAAGTCACCGCAAATGAGGACGGCCAGGAAACCGTGATCGTCTTTTCCGGCGATATCGGCAACCTCCGTCAACCCCTTCTGCGTGATCCGCAGTACATGCAGCGCGCGGATTACGTGGTGATGGAATCCACCTACGGCGACCGCAGCCACGGCGCGGAACAGCCGGATTACGTAGGTTCACTGACCAAAACCCTGCAGGAAACCTTTGATCGCGGCGGCAATGTGGTCATCCCCAGCTTTGCCGTAGGCCGCACGCAGGAGATGCTCTACTTCATCCGGGAGATCAAGCAGAAAGGCCTTGTGAAAGGTCACGATGGTTTCCCGGTGTATGTGGACAGCCCCATGGGCATCGAGGCTACCAATGTACTCAACGAAAACACACTCGAATGCGCCGATGAAGAAACCATGGCGCTGATCAAAGCCGGCGTAAACCCCATTCAGTTTGACGGTCTGCGCATTGCCAGAACGGCGGATGAAAGCAAACTGATCAATGATGATCCTACGCCCAAAGTCATCATCTCTGCCAGCGGCATGTGCGACGCCGGACGCATCCGTCATCATCTGAAGCACAATTTGTGGCGGCCGGAAAGCACCGTGCTGTTCGTGGGCTATCAGTCCGTTGGCACTCTTGGGCGCAGTCTGGTGGACGGCGCAAAGAAGGTCAAGCTTTTCGGCGAAACCATTCAGGTGGCCGCGCACATTGAGTAGCTGGCTGGCAAAAGCGGGCACGCTGATAACAACGGCCTGCTCAAGTGGATTTCCACATTTGATCCGCAGCCCAGGCACGTATTCGTCGTTCACGGCGATGATGAAGTAGCGGCTGTTTTTGCCGATCGCCTGATCAATGAAAAGGGCATTTCCGCCAATGCACCTTACAACGGCGAAAGCTGGCAGATCACGCCTGCGCTCCAGAAGCTCGCAGATGGCAATCAGGTGCGCCTCAAGAAACCCAGGAAAGAAGCCGCTGCCATGGACGCAGCGCCCAAGTCCGCACCGCCTGCATCCAAATCCAATGCCGCCGCTTCCTCTGCGCAGGTGGATATCGACCGTTCCAACGCCTACGGACAGCTGCTAACCGCCGTCGAAAAGCTGAACGAGCTGGCAGAGCGCATGGCCAGCCGCAGTGCCGCCCAGCAGCACAAGCTGACCAAACACCTGCACGCGCTGATGAAGCGTTTTAGGTGATGCGGGGGTGCCTCCGGCAGGCAGGGGCTCCGCCCCTGCACCCGGCTTAAGGGCTTCGACCTTAAGAATCCCGTGGTTTGGCGCGTTTTCCAAAACAAAGAAGCATGACCGTCGTTTTACAGTCATGCTTCTTTTGATATAGAAATTTGCTTTGCACGCTCTTGCCCATTCCATGGGCAAGAAAAGGGCTTCCTAAGGGCGAAGCCCTTAGGAAGTGAGGATGCAAGGAGAGGCAGCGCCTCTCCTTGCCCGCCGGAGGCCTCCCTCCGTTAATCCATCAGCTCGCTGAACTCAGCCAGCAGTTCTGCAAAGGTGTCGAGCGCGGAAATGACGGGTTCGGGGCTGGACATATCAATGCCCGCTACCTTGAGGGATTCGATGGGAGACATGCTGCCGCCCAGCGTGAGGAACTTGCGGTAGGCAGCAACGGCCTCCTCCCCCTCGTTCAGAATCTTGTTGGCCAGCGCAACGGCTGCGCAGAAGCCGGTGGCGTACTTGTAAACATAGAAGGCGTTGTAGAAGTGCGGGATGCGCATCCACTCGTTCTCAACCACCTTGTCCACGCGGCAGCCGCCGCCGTAGTAGGTCTTGTTCAGGTCGTAGTACATGGCGCTCAGGGATTCGCAGGTCAGCGGCTGGCCGGCTTCTTCCATGGCGTGCGCCTTCATTTCAAACTCGGCAAACATGGCCTGACGGAACACCGTGGTGCGGAAACCTTCCAGCATGCGGCCGATCAGCGCCATCTGGGCAGCCTTGTTGCCTGCGTACTTCTTGCGCAGGGTATGGATGCACAGGATCTCGTTGCAGGTGGAGGCAACCTCCGCCACAAAAATGGTGTAGTCGGACTTGGCAAAGGGCTGGTTGTGGTTGGAGAAGTAGCTGTGCATGGCATGGCCCATTTCATGGGCAAGGGTCAGCATGCCGTCCAGCTCGGGACGGAAGTTGAGCAGCACATAGGGATGCACGCCGTAAGCCGCGCCGTTGGAGTAAGCGCCGGTGGTCTTGTTGGGGGTCTCGTACACGTCGATCCAGTTCTGATCCTTGGCGGCGCGAACGATATCCACATAGTCCTGACCCAGAGGCGCAATGCCTTCCAGCAGCAGTTCGTAGGCTTCGTCATAGCTTACCTTGCCGTCAAAGCCCTTCTGCATGGGGGCGTACAGGTCGTACATATGCACTGTGGGGATGTCGAAGGCCTTCTGGCGCAGGGCGCAGTAAGCATGCAGAATGGGCAGCGCATCATGGATGGCGGAAAGCAGGTTATCGTAGACGCTTTCGGGAATGTCATCCGGATACAGCGCGGCCTGACGTGCACTCTGGTAACCGCGGGTACGGGCGTTGAAAACATCAGCCTTTACGTTGCCGGCATAGCTGGCGGCAAAGGTGGAGCCGTAAGCGCCGTAGGCCTTCATCATGCGCTCATAAGCAGCCTTGCGCACATTGCGGTTGGGGCTTTCCAGCAGAGAGCCGTACAGGGCATGGCTCAGATCCACCATCTTGCCCTCTTCGTTCTTTACCTTGCCCAGCTTCATATCCACGCTGGTGAACATATCATAGATGTTGCCCGCGCTGCCGAGCGCCTCCTGCGCACTGGCCAGTACGGTCTCCATTTCGGTGGACAGGGTGTGGGGACGCATGCGCTCCAGATCCTTGAGCATGGCGTCGTAATCGCCGAAGGCGGGATCGGCGATGTAGGCGTTCAGGGTTTCGGAATCCAGCGTGAGCAGCTCAGGGCTGATAAAAGCAGCCGCGGCGGCGAACTGGGAATACAGGCTCATGGCGCGTGCGCCCAGGCCCTGATAGAAAGCATCGCCGTTATCGCTGTTCAGGTTGGTGCTGGCATAGGTGTACAGACGGCTGATATGCTCGCCTGCTTCGGCATACAGGTTGAGCGCAGCCAGAACCTGCTCGCGGCCCTGAGCAAACGTACCTGCCATAGCGGCCAGCTTGCCGGTCTGTTCCTTGATCCACTCAAAATCCTTTTCCCAGTCTTCCTGCGTGGCGTAAATGTGGCTGGGATCCCACTTGCAGGATGCGGGAACGTCCTTGCGCAAAAGGGTGCTCATAAACAAATATCCTCCTTATTAAAGCCGCGAAAGGCGGTTTGTGTCTACGGGATATTGTATCTCAAAATATAGTTGAGAGCAAGTCTTTTGGTTGACTTCCTGCTTTCTGCGGACTATACTTTGAAAAAAGCACGAAAAGAGTGATTGGGATGGAATATATCAATACTCCGGCTGTCCTGCCCGGGAACATGCAGCACCACACTTTCTTTTGTGAACTGTACGGACACGAGCTGGGGTACAACATTTATCTGCCGGATGGCTATGAGAACGGCGCGGAACGCTATCCAGTGTTCTATCATTTGCATGGCTGGACGGGCAATGAATCCTCCGAAATCCATACCATGTATCCCGTCTGCTGCGCTCGAAATGCCATCACCGTGTTTCCCAACAGCTCTCCAGTCATTGAAGACCGTGAAAATCTGCCGGTGGAAGACATGCTCATTCAGGAGCTGATCCCGCTGATCGACAGTCAGTACAGAACACAAACCAGCCGCGAAGGGCGCGGTATTTCCGGCTTTTCCATGGGCGGCGGCGCAGCGATGGTGTATGGTATCAAACACCCGGAACTGTTTTCCAGCGTAACGGCTTTCGCTGGAACGTATCATCATTATTTCTACTATAAGGATTTCCGCACTGTGGGCGCACCTACCGAAAAAGCAGCGGAATTTTATCATGATCTGTTGAACGCAGATGCGCCTGTTGAAAAGAACATTCTGAAGCTGGTTGCGCAACAGGCGGATGCTATGCGCAAAATGCAGATTTCCCTGCACATTGGCGCCAAGGATGTGCTGTACTGCGATAACGAAATTCTACGGCTGCATCTGGAAAAGATGGGGATTCCGCATGAGTACAGGGCGTATGAAAGCGCAGAGCACAACCTATCCGCCATTCTATAAAGCAAAAGAACCCCTCTGCGGAAAACGCAGAGGGGTTCCTGTATATGGGTTGAATTACAGTCTGCACTCCAGCTTGGCCAGTTCATCCACAACGTAGTTGTACACGAACTCGACAGCTTCTTCCACGGGCTTGCGGTCCTGCATGGACTTGTCGCGGGTGGAAACTTCAATGGTGCCGTTCTTGAGGCCCTTGGGGCTTACGATCACGCGAACGGGTACGCCGATCAGGTCCGCGTCGGCGAACATAACGCCAGCGCTCACGGGACGGTCGTCCCAGATGACTTCCACGCCCTTGGCGGTCAGTTCATCATAAATCTTCTGGGACATGGCGGCCACTTCCTCGTTATCGGGGCGCATGCTGCACAGGTGCACATGCCAGGGAGCGATGGAAATGGGCCAGATGGGGCCGTAGTCATCGCGGTGCGCTTCACACACGGAGGCGGCCAGACGGCCCACGCCGATGCCGTAGCAGCCCATGATGGGGTTCTTGAGGCTGCCGTCCTGATCCACATAGGTCATACCCATGCTCTCGGTGTACTTGGTGCCAAGCTGGAAGATGTTGCCCACCTCGATGCCGCGGGAGGTATACACGCTGGGCTTGCCGCACACGGGGCAGATGCCGCCGTCGTAGGCCTTGGCCACATCCACATACTCCACTTCGCCGATATCGCGGGCGATGTTCAGGCCGGTCATATGGGCGTCGGTCTCGTTGGCGCCGCAGACCAGGGATTCGATTCCCTTGAGGGAGGCGTCAAATACGACGCGCACTTCGCTGCTGATGCCCTTGGGGCCGATGAAACCGGCGCACAGGGGGCTTTCTTCGGTCAGCTCGGCGGGATGGATCTCAGCCTTGATGTAGTTGCGAAGTTTGGTTTCGTTGATGTCCAGATCGCCGCGCAGGAAGGCGACCACATACTTGTCGGTCAGGTTCTCCTGATACACAACGGCCTTGCAGGTACGGTCGGCGCGCACGTTCAGGAAGGCGCACAGATCCTCGATGGTCTTCACACCGGGGGTGGATACCTTGGTCAGTTCGGCGATCTCGCCGGCTTCGTTGGTCACGATGCAGGGAGCAGCCTCCATGTTAGCGCGGTAGTCGCAGTCGTGGCACAGCACGATGGTATCCTCGCCCACGGCGGTCAGCAGCATGTATTCGTGAGAAACCTTGCCGCCCATCATGCCGCTGTCGCTGGCAACAGCCACAACCTCAGGCACACCGGCGCGGGCAAAGATGCGGTTGTAGGCGTCATAGCAGATCTGATAATAGCGCTCCAACTCCTCCTGAGAAGTGTGGAAGGAATAGGCGTCCTTCATGGTGAACTCACGCACACGGATCAGACCGCCGCGGCAGCGGGGTTCATCGCGGAACTTGGTCTGGATCTGGTAGATCATGAAAGGATACTGGGTATAGCTGTCGGCCACATCGCGCACAAAATGCACGGAAGCTTCCTCGTGGGTCATGCCCAGCACCATATCCGCGCCGGAACGGTCCTTGAAGCGCAGCAGCTCGCTGCCAATGGCCTCAAAACGGCCGGACTCCTGCCACAGGGTAGCGGGCATGGCCACGGGGAACAGCAGCTCCTGACCGTCGATGCGGTTCATCTCTTCGCGGATGATCTTTTCGATCTTGCCGGTAATACGCTTGGTTACCGGGAACAGGGTGAAGATACCGTTGCCAACGGGCTTGATGTAGCCGCCGCGCATCATGAGCGCCTGGCTGGCGATCTGGCAATCGGCGGGCGTTTCCTTATAACGCTTGGATACAAGATTCTTGAGTTTCATGCGTTTTCTCTCCTTTGGATCTGTTGCAGAAAGTAAAAAGCTTCGCCCCATTTGCAGGGGCGAAGCTGAACTTCTTCGCGGTACCACCTTGCTTCGATATTCCGATCCGGAATATCCTTGCGCGCTCTGTAACGGGAGCATCCGGCAGGGTTACAAATGCTTTTCCCCTGCGTACTCGGGAGGCGGGACGCAACCGCAGCCAAACGCATGCCTTGCAGCCATGGGACATGCTTTCTGGAGGATGACTGAACGGAAGGATTCTCCTTCGGCGTACTGGATTATTGTAACTGGTTTATGGGGAAATGGCAAGAGGGAAATCCATGATTTTCGAATATCTTGTTTCATTTTTGCACACCGGTTGCGGATACATGACGACTGTGATAAGATGGAAAAAACAGTTTTTTCAAAAACACAACTTTCTTCGCGTAATTTACATTCTGTATGATGACTGCACATCGAAGGGAGTAGCTTTATGGATGATAAGAAAAAGATTGATTTAGGAATGCTTGCGGCAGAAGCCGGTAAAAACGCCTCTGCTTTGTGGGGAAAAGCAAAGAAAACTTTTGTTCAGGCTACCGACCAAAATGATGATGGTTCCTTTGACATGAAAGACGTTTCTGCCATTGCAGAGGCAATTGGAGCCGCTGCTAAAACAACCGCTGCCGCTGTGAAAAGTAATGCTGAAGAGAGAAGTCGCGAGTTAGAACGCAGAATGCTCCAACCTATCTTTGTTGAAGATTTAGATAATGCTGACTTTCTGCTATCCAAGCTTATTCGCGTTGCAGATATCGATAAAAAGCATGCTTTGAGCGATGTATGCAAAGGTTCAATCGGCTTTATTTCCGAACAAAAAGATCTGAAAATCATCCATATTTTCAGAGATAAGGTTGACCATTTCGGACTGACATTTTATCCCGATGCCGATTGTGAGCTGTACTATGTTGATCCAAGTGATCGAGACAGGTACATTGCACTTGATGAGTATTTTGGATATCTTAAGGTTGAACGAATCAATGAACTTCAAAAAATCGCTCAGGATTTGGGAGCCAAACATTTCCGTGTAACTTACAAAGAACAAAAAAGTACTTTTTCTGGATCCACTGTCAAAATTAAAGCAAATGCTGTTCGCGCTACAGGGGATGCAGAGCACAATCTTTCCACCTCGGCACTGTCCGCTGTTGAAGTAGCTGCGGAAATGGAATGCCCCGGTCATGCGCCCACCCAGCCCCACCTTCGTTATTTGCAGCGCGAAAGCAGTATTCAGACTTTAATCACTCTTCGAATGGACAAGAACTCTCCCCTTACCCATCAAAAATTTACACTTAACCTAAGTAACTCATCCGGCATAAAAGAAAAGGATGCAATCAAAATTGATGCTGCTCTCAAAGCAATGAAAATTTCCGGTAACACAACAGTTGCCAACGAAGTACGAAATGAATCACGCAGATTCTTTGAATACGAAATTGATTTCTAATTACATTGCCAAACAAACACATGCCGCCTCTATTAAGCGCATCTGCATCCAACGGGAACACTCCCTCAGTCGCTCTGCGACAGCTCCCTTTACGCAAGGGAGCCAGGGTGTTTCTTAGGAATCCCCTTTTAACTCAAACAGGACTGCCGCTTTACGCTCTGCGGCAGTCCTGTTTTCCTTCAATACTCCGAATCTTTATTTTCCCAGCTTCGCCTTAAGCGCATCTACTTCGTTCTGAGACAGTCCCAGTTCTTCCACCACAAACGCTTCAGCCTCTGCGGCCAGATCAGCGGCGTAGAGATCCTCCACGTCAAAAGCAACCGCAAGCGCCTTGACGATGTTGCTGTTCACAACCGCATTATACTTTTCAGTGTCTTTTTCAAGACCATAGTAGTTGACGTAGGTTTCCATATAATCGGCTACTACTTCCTCGGCAGAAGCACCCATCAGGCATTCCAGCAGCGCGCTGGTGAAGCCCGCGCGGTCCTTGCCCTCGTTGCAGTGCACCAGATAGGGAGCCTCGCCCGCAATCATAAAGCGCAGGCCCTCCGCCAGGCCTTCCTTGAAGGCGGGAGCAGCAAAATCCACACCGAGGTTCAGGTACACGGTCTGACAAGAGGCGTAATACGCGTTTTCCGTTCCTTCATACGTATTGGAAGCATCAGCCAGATTCACAACGGTTTTGATAGCGGCAGCCCTGGCTGCTTCATCCGCATAAACATTACGGCCGATTTCGGGATTGATGGGAGAAGAGGAGCGGTACAGCTTGTTCTCCCCCATGCCGGTGGTATCCACTACGCGGAAATTGGCAAAGGCTTCATCGCTCAGGTGCGCGTAATCGGCGCGCTCGTTGGTGCGTGCCAGCTGGTGTATCAGCCACTGCTCGCGGTAGCCGTCCTCCTGATTGAGGGCGATGCTTACCTGCACAGGCTGTTCCACAAGATAATCCCAGCGATAGCCGGGGTCTTCCTCGATTTTGGTTTTAACAGCAATACCGGCAGTGGTGGCCATATCGCCCATGTTGATGGCGATCACCACAGCCTCTTCATTTGAAGCGGCGCGCACGACAGGCAGACCAGTATCCACGTCGCTGTAGTTGCTGCCCAGCGGCACTTCCCATTCCTGACCCAGAATGGTGACCGTCAGCAGATCGCCGTATTCCAGTCCAGTCGCAAACAGTTCCTCACCGGTCTGATCCAGAATCAGATTGCCGTATTTGGCAATATCCGCAACGTTAGCCGTGGTTTCGGCACAGGCAGGGAACACCAGCAGCAAACCCATTACCAGAGAAAGAAATTTGATCCATCCGTTTTTCATTTTCTTTTCCTCCTTGGAAAATAGCTTGATGTTGATTATAGCAAATCAAGAGAAAAATGAAAAGAAAAAACAAAAAACCGCTTGCCATTTGACAAGCGGTTTTGGTACACCATCAGGGACTCGAACCCTGGACACCCTGATTAAGAGTCAGGTGCTCTACCAACTGAGCTAATGGTGCACGCGGTTGTTTCAACCAGCGAAAGTTATTATACTCCATATTCGCAGATTGTCAACCCTGTTTTTCAAAAAAATATGATTTTTTTGCAGAATCATTTTTCGGGGAACAGCGCCACGCTTTCTTCATCCATAAAAGCAGGCGTGTACGCGCTGTCTGCGGACTCTTTCTGCTGCAGATAACCGTCCAGTCCCAAGTCAAACATGTGATCGCGAACCTTGATGTATTCGCGGCTGGTGAGGCGTCGGTCAAGACCGGCGATCTTCACATCGTTCATGGGCGTGTACTGACGCATCAGACTCACAGGCGTACCTGCGGGCAGTTCGCTGGCAATCGCATCCAGAATCTGAATGCTCTCCCCCGTGCGCAAAGGCAGAATCAGGTGGCGCACAATGGTGCCCTTCTGCATGATGCCGTCATCATCGTACTGCGGCACGCCGGTCACATCGCACATAGCGCGGATGGCTTTCATAGCTACGGGAAAATAATCCGGCGCGTTGGCCAGCTGGCCGGCAGTCTTTTCAGAGGCGTATTTCAGATCCGGCAGAAAGATATTCACCAGTCCGCGCGAAGCCTCAATGACCTCCACGTTTTCATAGCCGCTGGTGTTCCACACAACAGGGATCTGCATTCTGCGCAGCTTGAGCGCCTTGAAGATCTCCGGCGCAAAATGGGAAGGCGTGACCAGGTTCAGGTTGTGTACGCCCAGCGCCTCCACGCGCGCAAACAGCTCGCACAGCTGCATGGCGTTCATGGCCTGTCCAAGCGGGTGATGGCTGATGCGCTCGTTCTGGCAGAACACGCAGCCCAGCGTGCAGCCGCTGAAAAACACCGTTCCGCTGCCCCTTGTGCCGCTGATGCAGGGTTCTTCCCACATATGCCGCGCTGCGCGCGCCACTACGGGCAGCGTACCCATCTGGCAGAAGCCCTCTCCCGTTTCAGGCGTGCGCACCGCATTGCAGCGGCGGGGACACAGATTGCACAGGGTCATCCTTCATCATTCCCGTCTTTATCAAGAAGTGAAAAAAGTGTATCACATCCGCCGCAGGCTGTAAAGAAAGAAGCAAGATTTTCCTTTGCATGCCCAAAATGCTTGTATTTCCTCAAATGTTGTGGTATACTGTGTTGTGCCTGCATATGCAGGCGGTTTCAGTGTACATTTTCGACCCAATGTGGAAAGAAGGGTTTTTCGTAAAGAGTGGGTATCGTCAGTCCAGCTGCTGTGCACAGCGCCGGCTTTATGCGCCGGAGCTGGTCTTTGCTGTTGAAGCAGAGCGATGCGTGCAGATTGGAGTGACGGTAGTTTTCCGCTCTTTTTGATTGCTTTTTTCCCGCAATATTCATAAAACAGGAGAAATCAGGTAATGGCAAAGAACCACGGCGCACAGGGCGCCCGAATGAATTCCGTACAGATGGTGGAAAAGCTGGCGCAGAAGGTTGCTGAAGAGCTGGGTCTGGAACTGGTGGAAGTAACCCTCCAGAAGGAAAGCCGCGGCAAGTGCCTGTGCCTGTATGTGGATAAGGACGGCGGCATCACGCTGGATGACTGCGAACGCTTCCACAAGCAGGTGCAGCCGCTGTTTGAGGACGTGGACTACGATATTATGGAGGTCTCCAGCCCCGGCGTGGACCGTCCCATCAAGAACATGCGCGATTTTGAGCGTCACAAGGGCGATATGGTGGAGGTCAAACTCTTTGCGCCTGTCAACGGCTCCAAGCTGTACCAGGGTGCGCTGACCGCCATGGATGACGCCACCGTTGCCATCACCGATGCGGAAGAGCAGGTCATTACCTTTGAACGCAAGGCCGTGGCTATCATCAAGCCCATGGTCGATCTGGAAGAAGAAGACTTTGCAGACGTTGTGCTCGACGAAGAATAAGAAAGCAGGGAAACGAACATGAGAACCACCAAGAAGACCCAGCAGAGCGGTCAGGCCGAACTGATTCTGGCCATCAAGGCGCTCGCCAACGAAAAGGACATCAGCGAAGAACTTCTCTTCAACGCTATCGAAGAAGCGCTGAAGGCTGCTTTTAAAAAGAACGTCTCCCGCGAGGAAAGCGCTCCTACCAACCTGAGCGTGAACCTGGACCGCAAGACCGGCATTGCGCACGTGTTCGCCCGCAAAACCATCGTGGAGGAAGTGGAGGACAACGCCAACCAGATTCTGCTGGCGGACGCCCTCAAGTATCGCAGCGATTACCGCATGGGCGACATCGCCGAGATCGACGTAACCCCCAGCGGCTTCCTGCGCACCGCTGCCCAGACCGCCAAGCAGGTCATTATGCAGCGCATCCGCGAAGCTGAGCAGGGCAAGATCTATGATGAGTACTCCGAAAAGGAGAATGAGATCCTCACCGCCATCGTTCAGCGCATCGAGCCCAAGGGCGTGATGGTGGAGCTGGGCCGCACCGAAGGCATTCTGGAGCCTTCCGACTTTATGCCCGGCGAGGATTACCATCTGGACGACCATATCAAGGTCTACGTGCTGGAAGTGAACCGCACCGGCCGTGAAATGCTGCGCGGCCCGCAGGTTCGTGTCAGCCGCATCCATCCCGGTCTGGTAAAGCGCCTGTTCGAGATGGAAGTGCCCGAAATCGCCGCCGGCGTTGTGCAGGTCAAGTCCATTGCCCGCGAGGCCGGCAGCCGCACCAAGATGGCCGTACATTCCACCGAGGCCGCCATCGATCCCGTAGGCGCCTGCGTAGGTCCCCGCGGCAACCGCGTGGAGCGCGTGGTGAACGAGCTGAAGAATGAGAAGATCGATATCATCAAGTGGTCTCCCGACCCCGCCGAGTTCATTGCCAACGCCCTCAACCCCGCCCACGTGCTGAGCGTGTTTGTGGCTGAGAACGAGAAGGCCTGCCGCGTGGTCGTGCCGGATAACCAGCTGAGCCTGGCCATCGGCAAGGAAGGCCAGAACGCCCGACTGGCCGCCAAGCTGACCGGCTGGCGCATCGATATCAAGAGCCAGAGTCAGGCCGCCGAAATGTTCGACCTGCCCATGGATATGCCCCTGGTTGAGGAGCCCATGGGCTTCCAGGCCATGGATTACCAGCCCGCCTCTCTGGAGGAGCTGCAGGAGTCCGGTCTGCCGGAACTGCGCAACCTGGAGCTGGAAGAATCCGACGACGAGGATGATACCCTCTAATCAATTCAAACAAAGGAAGGAGTGGCGATCGTGCCGCTGAAGCCGAAAAAGATTCCCATGCGCATGTGCGTCGGCTGCCGCGAGATGAAGCCCAAGAAGGAGCTTCTGCGCGCGGTGCGGTCTCCCGAGGGTCAGGTAAGTCTGGATACCACTGGCAAGAAACCGGGCCGCGGCGCATATTGTTGCTTTAACGCCGAATGCCTGCGCAGAGCCCTCAAGCAGGGCCAGCTGGACCGCCAGCTGGAGGTAAAACTCTCTCCCGAGGTAAACGAACAGCTGACCCAGACCATGAACGAGCTTTTGAACCAGCAGGAGAAAAACGCATGAACGAACAGATCGAAAATCAGGTCATCCAGTTTTTAGGCCTGTGCATGCGTGCCGGCCGCATTATAAGCGGTCAGGAAGCCTGTGTGGAACTGGCCCGTCAGGAAGAAGCAGCGCTGGTGCTGATGGATGCAGGCGTTTCCGACAATACGCGCAAACGTATTACCGACGCCTGCCACAGCCACAATGTTCCCCTTTATGAAATTTCAGAAGGAGAACTGGGCCGTGCCATCGGCAAAAAAGGCCGCATGATGGCCGCCCTGAAAATGGACGGCATGGCACAGAAGCTGCTCAATCTTCTCAAAGACCAACCCGGGCTGTAACCCAGCCAACCCATACATTACATTTTGCAGAATATGCGGGGGTGCAAGCGGTACAATGACCAAAGTAAAACTCAAGGATGCCACCAGGGATTTGCTCAAGGGGGCAGCGGATACGCTCAGCAGCGTATCATCCATGCGCAAGAATGCGGATGATCTGACTCAGGCCGCCCGTAAGCTTGAAGCCAAATTTCTCCGTGAGGAAGAGCAGCGCAAGGCTGATGAAAAGCAGGCCGAGCAGCAGCGGCTGATCAGCCAGCACACCAAAGCATACACCATGCCCGATACAGACGAGCCTGCAAAGGCGCCCAAGGTGGAAACCAAAGAGGATAAACCGGCAGCCCCCAAGGCGGAGGAAAAGAAGCCCGTTGAACAGGCAAAGCCCATCGAACAGCCCAAGCCTGCGCAGGCTCAGCCCGCTGCAAAGGAAGAAAAAAAGCCGGAACCCGTAAAGGCGGAGGAGACCCCCGTGAAGAAGACAGAAGAAACCAAGTCCATGGCGAAAGAAGCGCCTAAGGCCGAAGAAAAGAAGAACGCTCCCGTGACGGAAGCCAGGCCCGCCGCCAAGGAGGCTGCTCCCGTTAAGCCCGCGCAGCCTGCTGCCAAGCCTGCCGCCCAGGTTCAGCCTGCTGCCAAGCCCGCTGCTCCTGCTGTTCAGGCCCAGACTGCTGCCAAGCCCGCTGCTCCTGCTGTTCAGGCCCAGACTGCTGCCAAGCCCGCTGCTCCCGCTGTCCAGGCTCAGCCCGCTGCCAAGCCCGCTGCTCCTGCTGCCCAGGTTCAGCCTGCTGCCAAGCCTGCAGCTCCT
>JAFYQB010000144.1 GCA_017547285.1 Clostridia bacterium | reverse complement strand
GACCTCAGGCGGTCTTCGATGCAGCCCCAAACACAAAATTCAACCCTTGACCGCGTGGAACGCGGTCAATCAGGGGTGCAGGGGCGAAGCCCCTGCCCGCCGGAGGCCCACGTAATCCCCCCACTACACACGTTAAAGGAGAACCATCATGCTTCAGCTTAACGACATCAGCCTTCAGTTTGCCGGCGACCTGCTTTACAAGCACGTTGACCTGATCTTCCAGCCCGACCACTGCTACGGCATCATCGGCGCCAACGGCGCCGGCAAATCTACGCTGCTGCGCATCATCAGCGGCGAACTGCCGCCCACCACCGGCACCGTGACCATGAAAAAGGACGACCGCATGAGCGTGCTGGAGCAGAACCACTTCAAGTACGACGCCTATTCCGTGATGGATACGGTCATCATGGGCAACAAGCGCCTCTACGATATCATGCAGGAAAAGGACGCCCTGTATGCCAAGGAGGACTTCAGTGATGAGGACGGCGAGCGCGCCGCCGAGCTGGAAGGCGAATTCGCCGAACTGGGCGGCTGGGACGCGGAAACCGAAGCCGCGCAGCTGCTCAACGGCATCGGCATCCCCACCGAAATGCACTATGACATGATGGAAAGCCTGGACGGCCGCCAGAAGCTGAAGGTGCTGCTGGCGCAGGCCCTTTTCGGCCATCCTTCCATCATCCTGCTGGACGAGCCGACCAACGGTCTGGATGTGGAATCCACCGTCTGGCTGGAAGACTTCCTGGTAGACTGCAACGCGATCGTCATCGTGGTCAGCCATGACCGTCACTTCCTGAACGCTGTTTGTACCAACATCGTGGACGTGGACCATCAGGCCTGCCGCATGTACGCCGGTAACTACGACTTCTGGTATGAAACCTCTGCCATGATGCAGACCCTCATGCGCAACCAGAACAAGAAGCGCGAAGAAAAGATCCGCGATCTGCAGGAGTTCATCCGCCGCTTTGCCGCCAACAAGTCCAAGTCCCGTCAGGCCACCAGCCGCAAGAAGGTGCTGGACAGCCTGCAGCTGGAGCAGATTCCCGCTTCCAGCCGTAAGTATCCCTTCGTTGGCTTTGAGCCCGAACGCGAGGCCGGCAAGGACATTCTGACCGTGGACGGCCTGAGCAAGACCGTGGACGGCGTAAAGGTACTGGACAATGTTTCCTTCACCGTCAAGAAGGGCGACAAGATCGCTTTCGTGGGCGATAACGAAGCCGGCATCACCGCGCTGATGCGCATTCTGGTGGGCGAGATGAACCCCGACGAAGGCAACTTCAAGTGGGGCGTTACCATTACCCAGAGCTATTTCCCCAAGGATAACACCCGCTTCTTCGACGGCTTTGAGGGCAACCTGATCGAGTGGCTGGCCCAGTTCTCCTTCGATACCACCGAAACCTACCTGCGCGGCTTCCTGGGCCGCATGCTCTTCAGCGGCGACGACGTGTACAAGCCCGCCAAGGTGCTCTCCGGCGGCGAAAAGGTGCGCTGCATGCTCAGCCGCCTGATGCTCTCCAAGGCCAACGCTCTGCTGCTGGATCAGCCCACCGACCATCTGGATCTGGAAAGCATTACCGCCCTGTCCAACGGTCTGCAGGCCTATCCCGGCAACCTGTTCTTCTCCGTGCACGACCACCAGTTCATTGATGAAGTGGCCAATCGCATCATCGAGTTCCCGCTGGATAAGGGCGGCGTGCTGGATTACGAAGGCAGCTACGATGACTTTGTGCAGTGGAAGAAGGAGCGCGCCTGATGGAGCTCAAACCCGGTATCTACCGGCATTTCAAGGGCAACCGCTACGAGCTGCTCTATGTAGCCAGACATTCTGAAACCCTTGAACCCATGGTGGTTTACCGCGCCCTCTACGGCGAGGGCGGCGTGTGGGTGCGCCCCGCCGCCATGTGGAACGAGCACGTGGAAAAAGACGGCTACTCCGGCCCGCGCTTTGCGTGGGAGGGTAACGGGGAGTGACGATGCAGGGGCTCTGCCCCTGCACCCCGCTAAAGGGACACTGTCCCTGTAGAATCCCGGGTTTGAGGCCGCGTTGCGGCCGCAAGGTGGACGCAGCAGTATGAGCCTCCGATTTTTTTCGGAGGCTTTTTGAATGGCAAGAATGGTCGAGAGAAAACTTTCTCTGTTGTGGTAGGATGATGAAGCAAGGAGGTGAACGGCATGGACGAGCATGTTCTGGCGGTGCAGCGCATGCAGGAATACATCGAAAAACATCTGGATGAGGGCATTACGCTGGCTGATCTTTCGAGGGTTTCTTTGTTTTCGCCGTGGTATTCCTACAGAATTTTCCGGGAGCATACGGGTTTATCTGTAGCGGATTACATCCGGCGGCTCCGGCTGAGCCGGTCTGCTATCCGGCTGAAAAACGGAAAGGATCGCATCATGGATGTGGCGTTTGAGCTGGGCTTTGGCAGTGTGGACGGCTATACGCGCGCCTTCCATAAGGAATTCGGGTGCAATCCGGCGGAATATGTACGGAATCCACGCCCCATCACGCTGTTCATTCCCTATGGCGTCAAATTCAAACACATGAGAAGGGAGACAAAACACATGGAAAACGTACAGAGCATTTTTGTGCAGCTGATCCGCAAGCCCGAACGCAAAGTGATCATCAAGCGAGGGGTCAAGGCAGAGGAATACTTTGATTACTGCGCGGAGGTTGGCTGCGATGTGTGGGGGATGCTTTCCAGCATGGATTCGCTGTGCGGCGAGCCGGTATGCCTGTGGCTGCCGGACATTTACCGTAAGCCCAACACATCCGTTTATGTTCAGGGCGTGGAAGTACCGGTGGATTACGCGGGCGTGATCCCGGAAGGCTTTGATGTGATCACCCTTCCCGAAGCGGAATATCTGCAGTTTCAGGGTGAACCCTTCCGCGAGGAGGACTATGGTCAGGCCATTCAGGCCGTATGGCACGCCATAGGAAAATACGATCCTTCCATTATCAGCTATCAGTGGGATGACGCCAATCCGCGCGTTCAGCTGGAACCCAAGGGGACCCGCGGTTACATTGAATTGAAGGCGGTCAAAAAACAGCAATAATCATGAAAACAGCCCGTCCTTCTTTTGCTAAAATCATTCAGGAAAAGGAGGACGGGCTATGGAAAACAAAACGGCTGTCAGCATGGAAACGGTGATCGAATACATCGAAAGCCATCTGGACAGCAAACTGGAACTGGATACAATCGCAGAGGCGGTTCATTATTCCAAATATCATCTGCACCGTCTGTTTACCGCTACAACCGGCCTCACCATTCACGACTACGTGCAGCGCAGGCAGTTGACCGAAGCCGCCAAGCTGCTGGTGTTTTCGGAAAAACCGGTGATTGAGATTGCGTTCATCTGCGGGTATGAGAGTCAGCAGGCCTTTTCATCCGCTTTTAAGGCCATGTACAAGCTGCCGCCTGCGGAATACCGGGAAAAAAGGGTGTTCTACCCATTGCAGCTGCGGTTTCGGCTGAGCCGTCATGCGGCTGCCAAAAGCTTTACAAAGGCGGATATCCATCCAGCTGAAAGAGCCGATCTTCCGGATTGGATGAAGCTGATGCGGCTGGTTATCGACGGCTATCCGGCGCTGGATGAAACAGAGTATCAGCATGCGATCACACGATGTATTGACAACAACCAGGCACTTGTTTTGCGCGATGGAAAGCTGCTGGTGGGTGCCATGGCTTTTTCTGCAAATGCCGGATGCATTGATTTTCTGGGTATTCATCCGCAATATCGCCGGCACAGCCTGCAAAAGTTGTTTTTGGATGTGCTTCTGGAACGCTTCCTTCCCGATCAGGAAATCTGCATGACGACTTACCGCCAGGGTGACAAGGCAGATACGGGTTATCGTGAAATGCTCAGGCAGCTTGGCTTTGCCGAAAGAGAACTGCTGGTGGAGTTCGGTTATCCCACTCAGCGGTTTGTGCTGCCGATTCGCTCAAAGAAGGAGATAAAGGATAAATGAAAACTCAAAACCAATGGCAAAAACAAACCATCCTGTTCTTTATCAGTCAGTGTATCACGCTGTTTGGCTCCCAAATTGTTCAAATGGCCATTGTGTGGTATGTAACTTTACAAACAGAAAGCGGCGCATGGGTAGCCGCCTTTTCCATATGTTCCTATCTTCCGCAGTTTTTCGTTTCATTTATCGGCGGGGTATGGGCGGATCGCTGGAACCGGAAATGGCTGATCATAGGCGCGGATACGCTGATTGCGCTGGTCACGCTGGGAATGCTGCTCCTCATGCCGCGCATCACGGCGCAACCCGTGATGCTGACAGCACTGCTGGGCATGTCCCTCCTTCGTTCTGCAGGCGCAGGTATTCAGACGCCAGCTGTCAGCGCTGTGATTCCGCAGCTGGTCCCGCAGGAAGAGCTGATGCGTTACAACGGCATCAACGCCACCATGCAATCCGTGGTGCAATTCGCTGCTCCGGCTGCTGCCGCGGTGATTCTGACCACGGCTTCGCTCCGTTCGGCACTGCTGGTTGATATTCTGACGGCAGCGGCAGGCGTGGGACTGTTCTGCTGTGTCCGTCTTCTTCATCAGCCAATCCGGCAGGAAAATGCCCCTGTCAGGAAAGAGATCGCTGCTGGCATCCGGTATGCGTGCAGGAATAAGGCCGTAGGCGCACCGCTGGCGGTTTATGGACTGTTTCTGTTCTGGTCGGTTCCGGCTGGCTATCTGGCAGGGCTGCTGGTCAGCCGCGTCTTTGGCGATACCTACTGGTATCTGACGGCGGTGGAGCTGGTTGGCTTTGGCGGCATGATGACCGGCGGCATGCTCATGACCCTGTGGGGCGGATTCCAAAACCGCAGGCATATGCTGAGTGCAGGGCTTGCGCTGTTTGGTCTGATGACGGCGTTGATGGGCTTATGCCGTTCGTTGATTCCCTATCTGGTTTGCATGGCTGTGTACGGCGTTGCTCTGACGGCTGTACAAACCACCATCACCACGCTGCTGCAAAAATCCACAGAACCCTCCGTACAGGGACGCGTTTTCGGCCTGATGAGCGCTCTCTACGCCAGCTGCTATCCCCTCGGCATGGCGCTGTTCGGCCCCATGGCGGACAGCTTGCCTTTGCAGGCGATCATGATCGTTTCCGGCATAGCGCTCCTGCTGACCGCTGCCTTTGTGTTTTTTCGTTTTCCATATGTACATTCCGATGGGAATGGGGTACAATGCAATCAGCAGTAAAACCCGATACATTCCCCTTTCAAGGAGGAGCATATGAATCTTTTTCAACGTTTTCTGAATTTGAAAACCAAGGTGGGCGGCAACCGCGAAAAGCGGAACTTTGAATTTACCATGCGCCCCACGCCGGGCGAGATGGCAGGCGTTACGCCCATGCCCGCGCCCATCAACCGCATTCTGAGCCAGCTGAACTTTGCGCTGCTGCTGAATGACAGGCTGCAAAACGCATATCAGATGGAAGTGAAGCAAACCCTGACCTATCTGGAAAATGTGATGGAGAATCAGGGCACGCTGCCCAAAACCGTCTGCGAGGAAGCCGAAAAGATGCTGCTTCCCATGAAGGACGCAGCCAAAGCCTATTCCCTCATCTATGCCTCCCATGCGCACATTGACATGAACTGGATGTGGGGCTGGCAGGAGACTGTGGCTGTCACGCTGTCCACTTTCCGCACCATCCTGAACCTGATGAACGAATTCCCGGGCTTTACCTTCAGCCAGTCGCAGGCCTCCGTGTACAAGATCGTGGAGGAATTTGATCCTGACATGATGAAGGAAATCCAGCAGCGAATCCGCGAAGGACGCTGGGAAGTGACTGCCAGCGCTTGGGTGGAGACGGACAAAAACATGCCGGATACCGAATCGCTCATCCGCCATATCGGCCTTACGCGCAAGTATCTGAACGAGGTATGGGGCATTCCCACCAATCAGGTGAAGGTGGACTTTTCGCCGGATACCTTCGGCCACAGCCGTTTTGTGCCGGAGATCAATAACTTCGGCAGCGTGCCGTACTACTATCACTGCCGCGGTTTGCAGGATGATTTGACCCTGTACCGTTACCGTGCGCCCTCCGGCAGCGAGGTGCTGGTGTACAAAGAACCCTACTGGTACAACCGCGGCGTCAACCCCGAGAACGCCACCGGCCTTTTTGAAATGGAACGCCGCTACGGCCTCAAGACCGGCTTGATCGTATACGGCGTGGGCAATCACGGCGGCGGTCCTACCCGCCGCGATCTGGAATGCTTTATGGAAATGAAGGACTGGCCGGTCTTCCCGACCATGCGCTTTGGCACCCTGCACGAGTTCTTTGCCATTGCGGAAACCGTGCGCGAAAGGACGCCCGTCATCGATCATGAACTGAATGCCATCTTCACCGGCTGCTACACCACGCAGAGCCGCATCAAGCTGGCCAACCGCCGCGCCGAAGCCGCACTGCTGGATTCTGAGCGCATGAGCGCATTGGCGCATTGTACGCTGGGAACGCCCTATCCTTCCAAAAACTACGAAAAAGCGTGGCAGGGCGTGCTGTTCACGCACTTCCACGATATTCTGACCGGCTCCTGCGTACAGGAAAGCCGCGAGCATGCCATGGGCCGTCTGGCGGATTCCATCGCCCACGCGCAGAGCGCGCAGGTCCGAGCCTATGAAGCCCTTTCCCGGCAGGTGGATACCTCCATGTTCCCCTGCGATGACGGCATCGAACGCATGGCACGGTCTGTGGGCGCCGGCGCAGGCTACGGCATTGCCAGCTACGCCGGAGTGCCCAACCCTGAACGCGGTATGGGTAAAACCCGTATTTATACGGTGTTTAATCCCGCAGCTTTTGAAAGAAATGAAACGGTAGAGCTGACCCTGTGGGACTACGCGGGCGATCTGGATCGGCTGGAGGCGGTGGATCAAAACGGCGATTCCCTCCCGCTGGAACGGCTGGATGCAGAACCGGTGTGGTATTGGGATCACTACTATGTGCGCGTGCTGGTCAAACTGCCCGTGCCTTCCATGGGCTATGCGGTGTGTGCGGTTCGTGAAAAGCCCATTGAAATCTATGAAGCCCTGCTGCTGAAGGACGAGCGCGAGGAATTGCCCAAAGGCAAAGTGGTTCTGGAAAATGAACGCCTCAAAGCAACCTTTGATACCGGCAGCGGTATGATGCACTCCCTCGTTAACAGGCAAAACGGCGAGGAACTGCTTTCCGCGCCTGCGGGGCTGCACCTGGTGCGCAGCGAAAACGGCGGTATGACGGCGTGGCGCATTGGCCGTTATCTGGACATTCAGCCCGTGAACGGCACCACCAAGGTGACCGTCAGCCATGGCAGGGTGCGCCAGAGCGTCACCTTTGAGCAGCAGGTCATGCACTCGACCGTGACCACGACCATTTCGCTGGACGAGGGAGCGGATGCGCTCCATTACGCCATGAAGGTGGACTGGAACGAGAGCGGCAAAGCCCAGCCGTGGCTGCCTCTGCTCACCTACCGGCTGCCGCTGAAAAACGCTTCCGATGCCGTGCTTTGCGACGTACCCGCAGGCTGGGCGCAGCGCAAAGCGCAGGAAATGGATGTTCCTGCGCTGACGGGCGTCTGCGCCGTAAGCGAAAAGCCCACCGCGGCCCTGATTACGGACTGCAAATATGGCTTCCGCCTGTCTGAAAATGTGCTGACGGCCACGCTCATCAACACCGCAGAACATCCCGACCCCTATCCCGAACGCGGCGTCCATGCCATCAACCTGTATGTAGGCATTGCGGAAAGCCGCCACGTGCCGCTCAAACAGATGGCCGAGCGCCTCACCCGTCCCATGACGGGCGTACCCACCGCCGCCCATCCCGGCAGGCTGCCCGCCTGTTCTTCACTGCTGAAACTGGACGCAGAGCACTGCGTGCTGACCAGCGTGCAGCTGAATCCGGAAGGCAATCTGCTCATCCGTCTGTATGAAGCCGATGGAGTGGATGAAGACGTTACCATTACGCTTCCGTTTGCGCCTTCCCTTGCCACGAAGACCAATCTGAACGAAGAATTTACCGGCGTGGCATTTGATGAAGGCAACAAGGTCACTTTCCGTGCCAGGGCCCACAGCATGATGCAGCTGAAGATCGCTAAGTAATGCTTACCGGGCTGTGAAAACAAAAAAGCTTGCAGAATGCCATTGGCAGACTGCAAGCTTTTTTTGGATGGATGCGGATCAGAAAATACCAGTCACAAAAATTTCAATGCCGATGAGGATCAGGATCACGCCGCCAAGGATGCCGGCCTTACCAGCCAGCCTGGTGCCGGCTTTGCGGCCGATGGCCAGACCCGCGTAGCAGATGCCGAAGGTAACCACGGCAATCAGCAGCACGGCCAGCAGGGCGCTGGCAAAGTTGTACTCGGCAATGGTAAAGCCCACGGACAGGGCGTCGATGGAGGTGGCCACGCCCTGCACCATCAGCAGCTTCAGACCCACGGCGCGCTCCTCGCAGGTGGTTTCTTCGCCCTTGATGGAATCCCACAGCATCTTGCCGCCGATCCAGCACAAAAGCGCCAGCGCGATCCACGGGATCAGCTTCTCAAAGGCGTGGAAATACTGCACGATGGTGTGAACGCAGATCCAGCCGATCATGGGCATCAGGCCCTGAAAAACGGCGAAGATGCCCGCAATGCCCGCCATCTTGGGGCGCTTCATGCAGGGCTCGTTGAGGCCGTTGGCCAGCGAAACAGAAAATGCATCCATCGCCAGACCTACGCCCAGCATGATATTGGTAAAAAAGAAGCTGAATCCGAGTTCCATGGTACATTCCTCCAAAATATAAGTCCGGGTATGGTGTGAAACCATACCCGGACGTCTGTTCAAACTTGCGTAAGGGCAGACTCCATGCACAGCTTCACTGCTTTTGCATGAGTCTCGCAATTGAAAGCAAGCCAGGCTTTGTGGGCCAGTATGTTGACTTGCTACGCATTTCTGCGCTCGCTACTCCCTCAACGGTGGTATTTATATCATGGATTGGAAGGGTTAGTCAACACAAACTTCTTCGCTCATGGTCAGCACCAGCTCGCCGCCCTGCATCATTTCGGACACGGCAAAGCTCATCCTATCCAGCTTGCGGCCGTTCAGCACAGCCTGCTGTACGTAGATGCCCTTGCCCTCGCGGCGGATGACGAAGTCCTTGCCGTTGCCCATGTGGATCACGCTCTTCAGCAGGCGGGGAGAACCGATCATCATCATATCCTGACCGCTGACGGGGAAGATACCCATGGCGTTCCACATGTACAGGGAGGACAGTCCGCCGGAGTCGTTGTTGCCGGGCATGCCGCCCTTGCCCTCGGAGAATACGGATTCCAGACCATCGCTGACAACCTGACAGACGCGGTCGTGGCGGTCGGCATAGTAGTAGGCGTAGGGAGTCTCCATGTCGGTTTCGTTGTTGAAACCCTCAAAACGGCCGCTCACATCCTCGGCATGGGTGAAGCCGAAGAAACGGTCCAAAAGCTTTGCATAGGCCTCCTTGCCGCCGGCGATCTCCACACGGGTGGGCATGTCGTGCATCAGGCGGAAGGAGTAGTTCCAGTAGCTGCCCTCGTAATAGCGGGAGTTGGGATCCAGCAGGCCGGTCTCGCGGTCGAAGGCGGCGGTCCACTTGTTCATGTAGGATTTGCAGAAGTCAGCCAGTTCCTGATCGCCTGCAGCCTCAGCCAGCGCGCGTGCGGCGTTCATGCCGTCGGCCACGTCGATGGTGTGGGCGATGTCCTTGCAGCGGCCTTCGGCCTTGTAATCGGCAAAGCGGGCCTCGGGCATGATGTCCAGGCGCAGCTGCTTCATGGCTTCGGGCAGGTTGATGGGCACGCCGCGGTAGAGCGCATCCACCAGCACGTGTTCGGCCAGCATCTTGGCCTGACGGTCCTCGCTGCCAGCCTCGCGGATGTCCAGAAGCAGCGCATGGGGCATGCGGCCCTCAGCGCGGCAGAAGGCCAGAATGGTCTTCACCAGCTTGTCGCTGATTTCGGGATAGAGGGTGAACAGCAGGGGCGTCTGGGTCTTGTACTGATCCCACAGGGTAGCCAGATCGATTACGAAAGCGTCTTCGTCCTGATACAGGAAGCTTTCGCCGCTCCAGTCAGCGGGCTTGACCAGCGTGTGATAGAAGTTGGAGTAGAAGATGCGAAGATCGCGCTCATCAGCGGCTTCCACTTCGATGGCGCTGAACGCCTTTTCCCACTTTTCCTCGGCTTCCTTTACCATGGCGTCAAAGTCCAGCTTGGCTTCGGCGATGGCTTTGGAGGCGATTTCGATGGAGCGGGAGGATACGCCCAGACTCAGGCGCACTTCCTTGCCGGGCAGAGCTTCAAATACGCAGCCCTTGTCCCACAGAGTGGCCTTGGCGCCGGGGCAGTGGGCAACAAAGTACAGCTGCACGCCAGCCAGAATGACTTCGCACTCCACGGTGTCTTCAGCCGCAACGCGCAGCTTCAGATCGCGGGCAGGACGGCGGGTCTTTTCTTCCAACAGACCGTCGTTGGTAAAGTCGATGACCAGCTTGCCGCCTTCCTTGGGGAAGGTGTAGCGGTGATGCGCTGCATCACGGGTCACGGTCATCTCGTTGCGCACAGCGCGGTCACGCATGGTAACGGCGTAGTAGCCGGGATGGGCAGTTTCATCCTGCATCATATCAGGGGTAAAAGCAGCTTCGGGATCGGCCTCAAAAGAGGGAGCGGTCACAGCGTAGTTGTAGAAGCTGTCGATATAGCCTACGCCGGAATGATGGATATGAGAGAAACCACGGATGGTGCCGGGCTCCATGATCTGGCGGGGCTGATCGCCGTAGTTGGTGCCTACATGGCCGTAGCCGGAGGAGTAACCGCCGGTGTAAGCGCAGGCAGTGATTTTGCCAAAGGGAATGGCGGCGGCGGGGGTGGTGTTGCCAGCCTTGCCCTTGATCATATGCCAGGTACCGGCTACGCCCCTGGGTTCGGGCAGTTCAATGGCGCCGTTGCCAAGAAACACGTCCGCGTAACGAGTCAGATTCATGAGTAAGTCCTCCATTTCTATGATGGGGAGTCAATATTTTCAACTGTTTTAGTATAACAGTCGGGGGATGGACTGTCAATGTAAAGAAAGAATGAGAAGAAAAAAGCGCGTAGAGTGAAATAGTAGAATGAAATAGTGATGGTAGACACAGAAAAAAGTGTCTACCATCACTATTTCATTTCAGCCAAGATATCCTTTTTTATTATAGTCCAAAAGCCTCTAGCATATCCATCAGTTCTTCATAATGCTGTTTGCAGTAATACTCAGTTTGGCCTGTAAAACTTTCGTACACATGAACACCTTCCTTGGCGCAGACCGAACAAGTGTAGGAGGTGTAAGTTCCATATGCTTTGTCAAAAATAGAACTGTAATACTCTTTCTCATTGATGCAAAAGTATTCTCCGCCAAATATATTAGAACAGTAATACTTATTATTTGTTGTTTGGACGCAAAAAGACAAATCTGAATCATAGCTATCGTAAGTGCAATACTCTAGGTCATACGCTTTATCGTAATTGGCAGAATTTTCTTTGAAGTAGTAATCAAAAAAGCTGTAATCCCTGCGATTAGTTTTATATGTAGGAACAATTTCAGAGTACAATCCATAGGCAAAATCATACTGTTCCTTAAATGACCAGGAGTCATATTCATCATCCATACAAACGATTATGCTGACGTTTTCTGTTAGTTTTCCTATATAATAGCCTAATGCGGAGTCCTCTTTTTCCATATCAACAGCAACTGAAAGAACAAGATTAAAAAAATCATCAGAATAGCTGCTTTCTGAAAATAAATCAGTTAATTCAGCGACTCTTTCTGTTTCGTATTTCGTTTCAATTTGATCTATTTCTAATTGTAATTCTACAGGAGTGGCGGAACATGCTGTCAAGCCGAAGATTAATATGAAGAAAAATAATACCATTGTTATTCGATTACATCTTGAATGTTTTGATGCTATCATTGATATTCCTCCATAATTGCTGAGTGCTTTACTAGGAAATCATATGTATATAAGTGAATTCAGTATATGCCAATATTCAAAAGTTGTCAATCTTAGTTGGAGTCCATTTTCAACTACATTGCAAGCGAAAAGTAAAGAAAAAATGCCGCTTCCAGATGGTTTGGAAGCGGCAGCTATATGATATGCGATTCTTTCCCGCCTGCGCAAAGCGCAGGCGGCCCACGGGATTCCTAAGGGGCTTAGCCCCTTAGGCGGGATTCCCAAGGGCAGAGCCCTTGGGCGGTTGGGGTGCCGGGGAAGGCGGAGCCTTCTCCGGCCCGCCGGAGGCGCCCTCCGTCGTCCCTTACTCCGTCACGCGGCGCAGGTAGTCCAGACCGGCCTTGACGGCGGGGAAGTTTTCTTCCATGCCTTCAAACTCGAGGGATACGGTGCCCTGATAGCCGCTCTCGCGGATGACGTCGAGGCATTCCTTGACAGGCACAACGCCGTGGCCGACGACGGTGCCGCGCACATGATTGCCGCCGCGGGTCTTGAACCAGCCGGCGCCGGGCGCGACTGCGTCAGCGGGCTTGCGCAGGAAGTCCTTGGCATGCACGTGGAAAGCATAGGGAGCGGCGACCTTCACGGCGCTCAGGTTGTCCTCATCGGCGCAAATGAAGTTGCCGATATCCACCAGCCAGCCGTAGTTGGGGTTGTTCACGCCGTCAATGATCATCTTTACACGGTAGGAATCCTGATAGATGAAGCCGTGGTTCTCGGTGCAGGTGCGCACGCCCTGGGTGGCGGCGTACTCGGTAACCTCGCGGATGCGGGGGATCAGCACTTCGATGCCTTCTTCCCAGGTCATGCCCTCGGGCAGACCCCAGGCCACGTCGTGACGCATCACGGGAGCGCCCAGCGCCTTGCAGATGTCCACGCAGTGCTTCAGACGGGCGGGCTCTTCCTCGGCGGGAACGCCGCGGCCGTTGAGCAGATCCGCGCCGATGGTGTAGGCAGCGATCTCAATGCCGATCTCTTCGCAGTAGCGGCGCAGTGCCTTGGCGGTTTCGATTTCGTCCTCGTCGCCGGGACGCTTTACGATATCCAGGAATTCAACAGCGTCAAAGCCGTGTTCCTTGGCCAGACGGGCTACCTCAAAGTAGTCCGCGCCGGTGGCCTTCATATGATGATTGTAGCTGTAGCTGGAAACGCCGATTTTCATGGGAATCAATCCTCCTTGATGATGACTTCGTGACCGGTTTCAGCAGATTCGTAAATGGCATCCAGAATCCGCATCAGGGTGATGCCGTCTTCGGCGGGGGAGCGGCAGGGCAGACCGTTGCGCACGCAATCCACAAAGTGGTCAATCTCACGGGCAAACAGACCGTCAAAGCTGAGCGCGGTGGGCGTGTCGAGCGTGATGTTGGTCATGTAACCGCTCATTTCGCTGTACATTTCCAGTTCCGGGTCGATCTTTGCGCCGGCCTTGGTGCCGAACAGCTCGATGTTGCCTACCGGCTTGAGAATGTTCAGCGAGAAGCTGGCTTCCACAGAGATGACCGCACCGTTATCAAAACGGATCAGCGCAGTGGCCAGATCCTCTACATCGCAGATGTCGGTATCACTGGCGCGGGAAGCAAGGTAAGCCTTGCCGCCCTTCACGTCAGGACGGTTGCCCAGCTTGCGGAAGGTCGCGCCATATACGGATACGGGCTTGGGACAGCCCAGCAGATAGCGGGCCAGATCGATGACATGCACGCCAAGGTCGATCAGCGGGCCGCCGCCGGAGCGGGACTTATCGCCAAACCAGCCGCCGGGGTTGCCGTTGCGGCGCAGATAGGTGGCCTTGGTGTAGTAAATCTCACCGAAACGGTCATCCTCAATCAGATCCTTGAGGATGGCGCAGTCGTTGCCGTAGCGGCGCACAAAGCCGATCATCAGCAGCTTGCCGTTGCGTTCGGCGGCTTCCTTCATGGCCAGCGCTTCCTGCGTATTCATGGCCATGGGCTTCTCGCACAGCACATGCTTGCCGGCGTTCAGCGCGGCGATGGTGCAGGGCGCGTGGGCCGCGTTCCAGGTGCATACGCTGACCGCGTCAATCTCGGGCAGCTTGAGCATATCCTCGCAGTTGGTAAAGGTACGCTCCACCCCAAATTCGGCAGCACGCCGGGCCAGAACTTCGGGGTTGATATCGCACAGGGCATAGATTTCCACATGCGGATTCTTCTGATAGGCTTTCAGATGCTCGCGGGAAATGCCGCCTGTACCGATCACGCCAATTCTGATTTTATCCATATCGGTTTTCTCCTTTCACGGAGGCTTAGCGCAGGTGATCCTTCAGGAAGTTCACGGCCAGTTCGATGTCGCCGTAGGGATTGCCGCCCACTTCACGCTCGATGGTCAGGAAGCCCTTGTAGCCGATCTCTTCCAGCGCAGCCAGATAACGGGCGAAGGGAACATCGCCCTGACCCAGAGGCAGTTCTTCGAAAGCAGCGTCCACCACGATGGCGTCATCGGGCACGATGCCGTAGATGATTTCGGGGTTCTTGTCAAACAGCTTGCGGCCGTCCTTGGCATGGGTGTGAACGATGTATTCCTTCAGGTTGTGCACAGCGCCGGCGGGATCATCGCCGGTCACCATGACCAGGTTGGCGGGGTCCAGGTTGACGCCTACGCCGGTGGAATGCAGACCATCCAGGAAGCCCTTGAGCACGGCGGAGGTTTCGGGGCCCGTCTCGATGGCAAAATGGGCCTTCAGGCTGTCGGCATACTGAGCCAGCTGGCCGCAGGCATCCTGCATCACGGCAAAGCGGGGATGGGCGGGATCAGAGGGAACAACGCCGATGTGGGTGGTGACCACGTCGGTTTCCAGATCCTTGGCCAGATCCAGAATGCGCTTGGATTTTTCAACCAGCTCAGGGTTCATTTCGGCCTTGCCGAAGCCATGACCCAGGTCGCCGCACAGGGCGGAGATTACCAGACCGCGATCCTTTACCTTCTTGAGGAACTCACGGCGCTTTTCAGCGGTCATGTTTTCGGGCGCGCGCTCGCCGCGGGTGGCATACACCTGAATGCCCTGTACACCCAGCTTCTGGGCGCAGTCCAGCGCTTCATCGGTAGGCAGACGGAAAGATTCCAGCATAACGCCAATGGGGAACTGATACATATATGGGACCCTCCTTGGATGAAATTTTAACTGATGATTTATTATACCATATTTGGGCCGGAAGGGAATATGCAAATTGCAATGGGCGGCAAGAAATGAGGGATTGCCATTGAAAAAAGGCTCCCTTGAATCAAGGAAGCCCTGTTGTGAAGGCGGAGTGGAAAATTGGAATTTATAAAACCATTACTAATGTTCCAATCACAATAAGTATACATCCTATTAACGATTTGGCAGTAAACTCTTCATGCAGAAAGACGAAAGCCAATACCAAAGTAATAACAACGCTTAGTTTATCGATAGGAACAACTTTTGATGCTTCTCCTACCTGCAAAGCTTTATAATAGCAAAGCCACGAAACGCCTGTCGCCAGTCCGGACAAGATAAGAAATAACCAGCTCTTTCTATTGATTTCTGCAATACCACTTTGTGCATTCGTTAGGAATACCATGCCCCATGCCATAACTACAACCACTACAGTTCTGATTGCTGTTGCAAGATTTGAGTTTACGCCATCTATGCCTACCTTTGCCAGTATAGAGGTAAGTGCAGCAAATATTGCAGACAGTAGTGCAAATACAAACCACATACAGGATCCCCTCCACAAATTCAAGGTTGTCCGTCTGCTTGCAGAATGCCTTACTCGTGCAGCCCGCGCCTGCGCAGATAATCCAGCGCCTTCTTTGGATCATTGCAGGTAAGCAGCTTCACGCCGTTGGCGATTGCGCCGTCGTAATATTCTTCTTCATCGCCGGGAAAGTAGCACCACGGTTCCACATCAGCTGCGGCTACAAAGTCAAAGTCGGCCTTGGGGCGCACGGGGTGGGGCAGCTTGTGGCCAAACAGGCACAGGCAGTGCATATAGCTGAGCGGATCGCGCGACCATTCTCCGTGCATCAGCTCATAGGGGAAGTAGCCGTGCAGGCGGTAGCGGTGATTGTATTTTTCATCAATGTATTCCAGAAGCTCGCCGCTCCAGCAGTTGATCCAGATGCGGTCAGCAATGCCGTATTCTTCAATCAGCGCGATGGACTTGTCCGCCGAAATGCGCGCCCACTCGGGATCTTCGCGGGGATAATCCTTGAGCTCCACGTTCACCGTCATCTCCGGGTAATCCTTGAGCATTTCAAGGAACTCGATGAAGGTGGGAATTTGCGTGCCTGCAAACTGCTCGCCCTTCCAGCTGCCGGCATCCAGCGCTTTGAGCTCCTCGAGGGTCAGATCGCGCACGCGGCCCGTGCCGTTGGTGGTGCGGTCCACGGTGTGATCGTGCATCATCACGATGTGGCCGTCCTTGCACATGTGCAGGTCAATTTCCAGCTGATCCACCGGCAGCTGAAGCGCAGACTGGAAGCCAATAAGGGTGTTCTCCGGATAGTATTTGGAGTTGCCGCGATGCGCCGCAACACGTACAGCATTCTTGTAGGTATCCATCAATATGCTCCTTTTGGTCGGTGATTGGACTATAGTTGCATTATGGCATGGGAACGTATAAAAAACAAGTAAAAACTTTTGTTCTTTACAGGAAATCAGACAAAAATGATGTATAATACCAGTGGAATCATCATATTATGATCCGGTTTTTCAATTTGAACAGGGAGGCTAATGAAAAGATGCTGTACCCAAGGAAAAATGATCCGGTTTTGAGCAAGGAACTGTTCCAGAATCCCGGCAGCGAATACCGCGGCACGCCGTTCTGGGCATGGAACTGTGAGCTGAAGAAGGATGAGCTGCTCTGGCAGCTGGAAGTTTTGAAGGAAATGGGTCTGGGCGGCGCACATATGCACGTGCGCACCGGCATGGCCACGCCTTATTTGAGCGATGAGCATATGGCGCTCATCAAAGCCTGCGTGGATAAGTGCCGCGATGAAAAGATGCTGGCCTGGCTGTACGATGAAGACCGCTGGCCCAGCGGCGCGGCAGGCGGCATTGTGACCAGGGATGTCAAGTATCGCGCCCGCCACCTGCTGTTTACCATGCATCCCTATGGGGAAAGCGGAGCGGAGGAGGAGATCACCCATTCCTCCGGCCGCAGCGGCCGCAGCAACAACGGCTACCTGCTGGGCTGCTACGACGTGGTGCTGGATGAAAAGGACTGCCTGAAGTCCGCCAGACTCATCAAGCCCGAAGACCCCGCCGAGGGCCGCAAGTGGTATGCCTATGTGGAAACCGACCCCTGCAACCCCTGGTACAACAACCAGACCTATGCGAACACCCTCGACAAGGAAACCATTCAGCGCTTCATCGAAGTTACCTATGAGCGCTATCTGGAAACCTGCGGCGAGGACTTTGGCGGCGTGGTACCCGCTATCTTTACGGATGAACCGCAGTTCAGCCACAAGCAGACCCTTGCCTTTGCGCAGGAGGACCGCGATGTGATGCTGCCCTGGTCGGATGATGTGCCGGATACCTTCACTGCCGCCTACGGCGAAGATATCGTAGCCCACCTGCCGGAGCTGTTCTGGGAGCTGCCGGACAACGAGCGTTCCCTGATCCGCTACCACTATCACGACCATATTGCCGAGCGTTTTGCCCAGGCCTTTGCCGACCAGTGCGGCAAGTGGTGCCAGGATCACAACCTGATGCTGACCGGCCACATGATGGAAGAGCCCACCCTGCGCAGCCAGACCGCCGCGCTGGGTGAGACCATGCGCTCCTACCGCGGCTTCCAGCTGCCGGGCATCGATATGCTGGGCGCCAAGTTTGAACTGACCACCGCCAAGCAGGCGCAGTCCGCCGTGCACCAGTACGGCCGTCCCGGTATGATGAGCGAACTGTACGGCGTAACCGGCTGGGCGTTTGACATGCGCGGCCACAAGCTGCACGGCGACTGGCAGGCTGCTCTGGGCGTGACGGTGCGCGTGCATCACCTGAGCTGGGTGAGCATGAAGGGCGAAGCCAAGCGCGACTATCCCGCTTCCATGAACTATCAGTCCCCGTGGTGGAAGGATTACCATGTGGTGGAGGATCACTTTGCCCGCGTGAACACCGCCCTTACCCGCGGCCGTCCGCTGGTGCGCGTCGGCGTGATCCACCCCGTGGAAAGCTATTGGCTGCACTGGGGCCCTGCCGACCAGACCTACGGCATCCGCAACCAGCTGGATACCCAGTTCCAGAACCTGACCGACTGGCTGCTCAAGGGCTCCATTGACTTTGACTTTATCAGCGAATCCCTGCTGCCCGAACAGTGCGAAGCCGGTTCTGCGCCCCTCAAGGTGGGCGAGATGGCCTACGACGTGATCGTAGTGCCCGGCTGCGAAACCCTGCGTTCCACCACGCTGGAACGTCTGGAAGGCTTCCTGGCCGCCGGCGGCAAGCTGGTGTTCATGGGCAATGCGCCCGATCTGGTGGACGCCGCGCCCAGCCCCCGCGCCCGCGTGCTGTGGGCCAACGCCCAGCGCTGCGCCTTTGATCAGGAAGAACTGATGAACGCGCTGGAAGACGTGCGTCTGCTCGAAATCCGCAACGATGACGGCAGCCGCACCACCAACCTGATCCACCAGCTTCGTCAGGATGCGGACGGCCTGTGGCTGTTCGTGGCCCATGCTCAGGAGCCGATCTGCAAGGATGCTGTGCGCCTGCAGAAGATCCGCCTGACCATGCAGGGCAACTTCTCTGTAGAATTGTACGATACCCAGACCGGTGAGATCCGCCCGATGAATGCTACCGTTCGCGGCGGCAAGACCATCATCGATACGCAGCTGTACGAGTACGATAGCCTGCTTCTGCGCTTCAGCGCGGACTGCATGATGCCCGTGGTTGCTGACAAAAAGGCGGAAACCGTGCGCGAACTGCCCGTGCCGGAAGTGGTGAACTATCAGCTGGATGAGCCCAACGTGATTCTGCTGGACAAGGCGGAGTTTGCGCTGGATGACGGCGACTACCAGCCCGCGCAGGAACTGCTGCGCGCCGATAATGTGCTGCGCGCCGCACTTGACTGGCCCAGCCGCCGCGGCGCGGTCGCCCAGCCGTGGGTGGTGCAGGAGGAAGCGGCCGCCCATGAGGTGCATCTGCGCTTCCGCGTATACAGCGAGATTCCTGCTGCGGGCGCAAAGCTTGCGCTGGAAGATGCGGAAGCAGCCAGGATCGTTGTCAACGGTCAGCCTGTACAGGAAAAGCCTGACGGCTGGTTTGTGGATAAGTGCATCGGCACGGTCGCTCTGCCTGCCCTTATCCCCGGTGAAAACGTGATCGAAGTCACGCTGCCCTTTGGCCGCCGCACCAATGTGGAATGGTGCTATCTGCTGGGCGACTTTGGCGTGGATATCTGCGGCAGCCGCCGTACCATCGTACCCAAGGCCAGGCAGATCGGTTTTGATGATATCACCCGCCAGCGCCTGCCGCACTACACCGGCAACATCACCTATCAGGTGCCTGTGGAAACCAGCGGCGGCAGCCTGCGCGTAACGGTTCCTCACTACAGCGGCGCGATGGTGCGCGTGGATCTGGACGGCAAGCCCGCCGGTCATATCCTCTATCCGCCCTATGTGCTGAATATCGAAAACGTGGAAGCGGGTCAGCATCAGCTGGATTTCGTGCTGCTCAACACCCGTGAAAACGCCTTCGGTCCCCTGCACTACGCTGATACCAAGCGCGACCGAAGCGCGCCCGACAAGTGGCGCTCTCAGGCGTACTTCTGGTCGGACAGCTACCGTCTGGTGCCCGCCGGTATCCGCACCGTGCCTGTGGTGGAGGAAATCACGAAAGCGTAACCAGGTAATCAAATACAGAGCCAGCGTTTCCAAAGAACGCTGGCTTTTTTATGCACTCCCTGCCTTCGCTGATTGACAGAAAGTTCCGTTTTCCTTTATAATGAAAACCTATTTTTTTGGAGGAGTGATCGCAAGTGATCATCGGAACGACCAAAGAACTCAAGAACCACGAATATCGCGTGGGTCTTACGCCGGATAACATTCTTTCTTTTGTGGCGCACGGCCATCAGGTATATGTAGAGTCCCGCGCCGGTGAGGGCGCAGGCTTCACCGATGAAGCTTACCGCGCTGTAGGCGCTGTGGTGCTGGACACCGCCGCCGAAGTGTATGAAAAGTGCGAAATGATCGTGAAGGTCAAGGAGCCCGAACCCTGCGAGTACAATCTGCTGCGCGAGGGCCAGATCCTGTTCACCTATCTGCACCTTGCCCCCAACCCGCAGCTGGCGGAGGCGCTCATCAAGCGCGGCGTAAAGGCTGTGGCATACGAAACCATCACCGACAAGGAGGGCAATCTGCCCTGCCTGCGCCCCATGAGCCAGGTGGCCGGCCGACTGAGCATTCAGGAAGGCGCCAAGTATCTGGAACGCAGCTTCGGCGGACGCGGCCTGCTGCTGGGCGGCGTGCCCGGCGTGGAGCGCGGCAAGATCGCCATCATCGGCGGCGGCGTGGCCGGTACCTATGCCGCCAAAGCTGCCGTGGGCATGGACGCGCAGGTTACCCTGCTGGATGTGAACCTCAACCGTCTTTCCTATCTGGAGGACGTGTTCGGCGCATCCGTGACCACCCTGTACTCCACCGAGGCCAACATCCGCAAGTGTCTGGCCGAGGCTGATCTGGTGATCGGCTCCGTGCTGATCCCCGGCGGCTCCACCCCGAAGCTGGTACGCCGCGAGCACCTGAAGCTGATGAAGAAGGGCGCTGTGATCGTGGATATCGCCATCGACCAGGGCGGCTGCTGCGAATCCTCCCATACCACCACGCACGACAACCCCGTTTTCATCGAGGAAGGCATTGTGCACTACTGCGTTGGCAACATGCCCGGCGCTGTGCCGTATACTTCCACCGTTGCGCTCAGCAACACCACCTTCCGCTACGGCATGCTGATGGCTGATCACGGTCTGGAAGCCGCCGTTCGTATGGATGCCGGTCTTGCCAACGGCGTGAACATTTACAACCATCACTGCACCAACCGCAATGTAGCCGAGAGCCTTGGCCTTGACTATGCGGAGCTGGAAAACGTGCTGGAAGCTTGATTGCAAACATTTGCCGCGGCTGTTTTCTGCCGCGGCATTCTTCCATTGCTGAGGTGATTGGATGAACTTTTCCATGCAGGATTGGAAATGGACAAGGGAACCTGCGGATTTCGTCATTGCAGAAAATCAGGTGGAGATCATCACCAAACCGCATACCGATCTGTGGCAGAGAACGTATTATCATTTCCGAAATGATAACGCGCCCGTTTTTCAGATGGAAACGCAGGAGCGTTTTTTCTCCTTTGTGGTCCGTACGGCGTTTGAAAGCAAGCGCCGGTTTGATCAGTGCGGCATTGTCATGTATCTGGATTCCGAAAACTGGCTGAAGGCCTCCATCGAATATGAAAACGACCGGTTCCAGCATCTGGGCAGCGTGGTAACCAACAACGGCTATTCCGACTGGGCGACCACGGAAATTCCGGCAGATATCCATGCCATGTGGTACCGTTTCAGCCGCCGCGAGGATGATTACTGCATCGAATGTTCTGATGACGGCAAAACGTTTCGCCAAATGCGGGTTTGCCACATGTTCCACGGCGGCGGAACCATCCGCTTTGGCATTTATGCCTGCAGCCCGGAAGATTCCTCCTTCAAGGCGACTTTTACAAACATGGAAATCACCGAATGCAAATGGCTGGCGCACAATGGTCAGCAGCCGGATGCAGAATAAACAGTCACCCCCTCTGCACATTTGAATGCAGAGGGGGTGATTTTGTGCTTTTTAAGGCGCTTTGGGGGCAAACAGCATGCATCCCTGTTCGCGGAACTGTTCGATCTTCTTTTCCAGCAGGCTTTCCTCGCAATGGTAGAAACCCGCCAGACAGGTGATGCACAGAAACTCCGTCGCGCCGCGGTTGATCATCTTTTTGTGCAGGCCGATTTCATCTCCGGTCAATTCGCGCCCGCATTGCATACACTTGGCCATGTTACTTGTCCACGATCTTTACGCGGAACAGGCGGCAGGCGTGCGGTGCAAGCTTGTCAATCTCCAGCGTACCGTTGGATGCGCGCAGCGTTTCGCCCGTCCACAGATCCACAGCTTCAAAGGTCTTGCCGCAGTTGAGGGGCAGACCGAGGTTATCGGCGGTCAGGGTCAGCTGCCAGCGGTTGGCCTCGGCGTCCGTAAAGTTGAAGTAGCCCAGCGCAATATCGCCGTTATCCAGATACTTGGCAATGATGGGCGTATCCAGCGGATAATCCTTGAAGTGCGGCTCGGAGAAGGAGTTGCGGTTTTCGTTGGCCTGCCAGATGAAGTTATTGGCAAAGAAAGGCTGGCTGCCGAGCGCATCCTGATTGATGGCGATGACGTTGCGGTTGAGCAGGATGCTCCTGGTATCTTCGTCCATGTCGCGGATATCGCAGCCGATCATCAGCGGGGAGTTGAGCAGCGCCCACAGAGAGAAGTGCGTGCGGTATTCCTCGGTGGTGCAGCCCTTGAAACCCACGTTGCCGCGGCCGTTCATGCCAACCACCAGCATGTCCATATCGTTGAAGCAGCCTTTGCCGTTGTACTCCTGTACCTTGAGCTGGCTCTGGGCAAGCAGCTTGATGGATTCCCAGGAGTCGTTGATATCGCCGGTGGAGCGCCACATGCCCGCGCCGGTTTCCTTGATCCACTGCTTGGTGTTTTCCGAACCCCAGGAGCAGGCGCTGAGCAGAATATCGCGGCCGCAGTTGGCCAGCGCCAGCGCCATGCGCTTGTACAGCGTATCCGGGCGAACCGTCATGGGATGAAAGCAGAAATCGTACTTGAGGAAGTCCACGCCCCATTCGGCGAAGGTACGGGCGTCCAGCCATTCATAATCATAGCTGGCGGGATAGCCGGCGCAGGTCAGATAGCCGGCGCAGGAGTACATGCCGAACTTGAGCCCCCTGGAATGCACATAGTCGGCTACATACTTCATGCCGTGGGGGAACTTCTCGGGATCGGGCACCATGCGGCCTTCCGCATCGCGCTCCTTGAGGTGCCAGATATCGTCAATCACCAGATAGTTGTAGCCTGCATCACGCAAACCGCTTTCCACCATCGCATCCGCCGATTCCAGAATCAGCTGTTCGTTGATGTTTGCGCCGAAGGTATTCCAGGTGTTCCAGCCAAGCGGGGGAAGATTGACATGCATGGCAAAGGCCTCCTTCTTACACGTTCAGTTCCAGACCGTCCGTAGCAATCAGCATGGGCTGTTCGCGGTCTTTCATCTGCTGCTGGAAGTGATACAGGCTTTCCATGCGCTTGGGAGAATAGTGGGTAACGCAGATGGTCCGGGCCTTTTGCTTTTCCAGAACGGGCAGATAATCCGTGGTGGGGAAATGAGCGGATTCGCAGATCATCAGATCCAGTTCCTTGTCCACATAGGGGAAATCGCGGCCGGGATTGGCAAGGTCGCCGGTGCACAGCACGGTCTTGCCCTCAGCTTCCAGCACATAGGCGTGGGAACCGGGACAGTGCTGGGTGGGAATGGCGGATACCTTCAGCACGCCGTCGTCATATACAACGCCCTGCACGATCTGGCGGTATTCAAGAGAGGAATGCTTACCGTTGAGGGTGATATCCAGCCAGCTGTTGATGGCCTGTTCCATTTTGAGATCCGGCACGACAATGACGGGATTGGGGGTCTTGAAATACCAGGTGATCAGATCCACAAACTGGATCAGACCATCGGTGTGGTCGCCGTGTACGTGGGTGATGAAAACGCCCTTGACAGCATCCATGCTTTTGCCGCGGGTGCGCATTTCGTCAACAACAGGGGTTCCCATATCCACAAAGTAGATGTTTTCGCCCACCTCGACCATGATGCAGGAGCACTTGCGGTTGGCCTCGGGTACGCCGTGACTGGAACCAAGGAATGTGATTTTCATATGAATCATCCTTTCGGTGAAAATGTGGAATTGCTTGTATGGATGCAGTGTAGCACGCAAAAACAGGGCTGTCAATACAGCATGAATTATGATAAAATAGGAATCATTCGTTGGCTGATCAGAACAGGAGGAATCAAATATGGCCAAATATGCTGTTCCCTACCGGCTGCAAGTCCCGATGGGCGGCGTTCGGCTGACCGGAGGCCGTTTCCGCGACGTGTTTGAAAACAACATCCGTTTTTTGAAAGGTTTTGATACAGACCGCATGCTGTACTGGTACCGCGTGCATAAGGGCAAGCCCGCGCCGGGCGTTCCCTATGGTACGGACGGCGGTCATTTTGAAAACAATCTGAAAGGCCAGACGGCAGGCGAATTTTTGATGGGCGCGGGTACCGCGCTGCTCTGGCAGGAGGATGAGCAGCTTCGCGAAATGTGCCGCGAGCTGATTCAGGAAATGGATGAATGCCGGGATAATGATGGTTTCATTATTCCCATTCCGCGCGAGCAGTTTGATACAAAAGAATATCCAAACTATACCCGTGCATGGATCACCTTTGGCCTTTTGGATGCCGGTTATGCAGGCGAACAGCGGGCGTTTGAACTGGCGCGCGATATGGCGGATTACTTCAACCATTGCCATGTGCTGCCCTATGTGAAGGACCTGAACCTTGGTTTTCAGGGAATTCTGGCCAATACGCGCATGTATGATGCGCCTAACGGCAGGTGGGAGGACATGCAGGTAGCCATTGATCACTATCAGGAAACGTGGTGGCTCAGGCAGGTGATCGCAGGAGACCACCGCGCCATCTACGATCATCCGGGCAACCATCCGCATTCCACGCTGCTGACCACGCTGGAAGGTTATTGCGATTTGTACCGCGCTACAGGCAATGAACTGTATCTGCAGGCCGTCAAATCCGCGCTGTCCATGTATGAAAGCAAATGGCAGCATGTGGGCGGCGGCATCAACATGTGCGAATTTGATACCTATTATCCGGGCTGCAACTGGCTGGATCCCAAACACAACTATAATGAACTGTGCTCCACCAATTTCTGGATCCTGCTCAACCAGCGCATGCACCGCCTGGAACCTGACAACGCGCACTATGTGGACGAAATGGAAAACTCCCTGTACAATGTGCTGTTTGCCGCGCAGGTGAAGGATGTGGGCTATCACTACCTGAATTTCCTGCAGCGCGCCAAAGACTTCCGCTATCTGGACCGCGCCACGTGCTGCGCATCACTGGGCACGCGTCTGGCCGGTTTGCTTCCGCAGTTTTTGTACACCTATACCGATGATACGGTGTATGTGGATTTGTACGCCTCCTCCGCTGCCGAGCTTCCGAACGGCGTAAAGCTGGAGGTGGAAAGCGGTCTGCCGCGCAATGGCCGTGTGACGGTTCGCGTGCTGGAGGCAGCCAGACCCTTTACCCTCAAACTGCGCATGCCGCGCTGGGCCTGTGAAGATGGCAAATCCTATTACAAAGTCCATGAGAATGTGCAAAGCGGCGCAGTGTTTGAACTGGACTTTCCGTTCCGTTTCAAAGTCACGCGCTATACCGGCGGCGAGGAGATCAAGGGCAAGGAGCGCTATGCCGTGGAATACGGCCCCATGCTGTTTGCAGCCATGGGCGCGCCCAATCCGCTGACGGTGCATTTTGACCCGGATAAGCCGGAAGAATGGTTTGAACCGGAATACCGCAATGGTCGCTGGATTCTGAAACTGAAAGACGACAACTGCCATGAATACTGGCCGTACATGGATATTCACGATGAGCCGTTCGATGTGTATCCGATCGTAGAAGTGTGACTTTCCGAAAGGAAGAACCTCAAAATGAAGAAAAGATGGTTCATAGCGCTGCTTTTGTGCCTGCTGACGGGCGCAGCATGTGCGCAACCGGTGTTTTCCGATTTGGGCCGTCCGTTTGAAGAGCAGTTTGTCTATCAGGGCACAGAATGGACGGAAACCGGCTATCGGAGCGAAAACATCGCCGTTTCCGTTTTGGCGCAGCGTGTGTGCGATTCCGACGTCTATGTGGCTGATCTCCATGTGCGCAGCACGGAATGCCTGCGCCGCGCCTTTGGCAGCGGCGAATGGAACGCCAGCTCCGAAAAACTGGATACGCTCGCACGGGAAAACAGCGCGGTGCTGGCCCTTTCCGGCGATAACAGCCACCTGCTCAAGGCGGGCTATCTGGCGGCGAACGGGCAAGTATGGCGTTCGCGCGGCAACCAGATGCGCGACCTATGCGTGCTGTATACGGACGGCACGATGACAGCCTGCTATGCGCCTGTGGATCATGAGCTGATTGCGCGGCAGATGGAAGAAGGACTGATCTGGCAGACCTTCGTCTTTGGCCCCGCGCTGCTGGATGAAAACGGAAAAGCGTTTGATTCATTTCCCCAAAGCGACGTCAACCCCAAGAATCCGCGTGCGGTCATTGGCTATTATGAGCCCGGTCATTATTGTCTGGTGCAGATCGACGGACGCGGCACCTTCAGCGTTCTGGAAGACAGAGCGGACAACGAGGGCATGACGCTGGCGGAAACGGCGCGGTTTATGGAAGAGCTTGGCTGTCAGGCTGCCTATAATCTGGACGGTGGCCAGTCCGCCGCCATGTGGTTCCGGGACGGCGTGATCTCCACACCCTACAACAACGGCCGCGCCGTGGGGGATGCGATTGTGATCTGCGAACCGCAAACAGATTTCGATGACAGCGAAGCATTTCTGGTAGAATAACCTGGAAGCAATCCCGCAGTCGTTTCGCGACAGCTCACTTTACACAGAGGAGACGGATGCTTCCTGCCAATCAAAAACGTCCTGCTGCAAAACGAGTTGCAGCAGGACGTTTCAGACCGTCGAAAAAGCTCGCCTTCGGCGATCTTTTCCGCCGAAGAATGCACCGTTTGCCTACTCGCCTGACGGCTCGCCGGGCGGCAAACGGTGTAAGGAAAGCCTTGCTGCGCAAGGCTTCCGAAGCTGACGCACATGTCGT
>JAFYQB010000143.1 GCA_017547285.1 Clostridia bacterium | reverse complement strand
AGCTGACGACATGTGCGTCAGCTTCGGAAGCCTTGCCCAGCAAGGCTTCCTTGCAGGTTTCTCCGACCGGGAGCGCAGCGAACAGGAGAAACCTGTTTCGGCGGAAAAGATCCCGCAGGGAGCTTTTTCGCCGGTCTGAAATCCCCTCTTCAGCTGTGCTGAAGAGGGGATTTGTTATTGGATCACGCCTGAACGAACGTGAACTTTTCCCACGGAATATCCACAGGCATATGATTGGTCAGAATATCATCCACATGCATCAGCAGCGGGAAATCCTTCAGATCCAGTTCGCCTTTTTCAGCGCGGATGCGCACGGCGCGCGCCACGCGCACCGCTACCACCAGCGATTCAAGGGTCACGCCCTTGAGCTCGGCCCGGGCTTCGTCAATGTCCAGCCCGCGGCCCAGCAGAATGCCCACCAGACGGGTGCGTCCGCCGTACACGGTTACGTACAGATCGCCCACGCCCACAAAGAAGTTGTTCATATCGGGCGCGCCCTGCAAACGCAGCAGCTTGTACATCTCTTTGGCTGCCTGACCGAACACCGCCGCCTGCGAATTGAAGTGCAGCTCGCTGTCCAGACCGAAGTTCTTCTGGTTGACGCCGATGGTAAGCGCAATGCCCAGCGCGTAGCCGTTCTTGAGCGCGACCGCGCTTTCAATGCCCAGCACATCCGTGGACAGGCTGATGTGGTAATAGTCCGTCTGCATGATGGCCTTGATGGTTTCCAGCACAACCAGATCGCTGCCGCAGAAGCACACCTCGGTCTGGTCATGCGCGACCAGCTCGTAGCTGGTGCAGGGACCGCCTACGGCGTTCAGCGACAGGGTTTTGCCCAGTTCATCCAGCTTTTTCTGCCACAGGGCGGGATAGGGCAACAGCTGGCCTTCTTCCGTGTCCATCAGGCCCTTGGTCACAGTCAGCACTTTGGTATGTTCGGGAATACGGGGCAGCACATAGTCGCCGAACCATTCCACACCGAAGCTCGATACGCCGCCGATGACCAGATCGCAGTCGGAAAGGGCGTCTTCCAGTTCTTCGATCTGATAATACTGTACGCCTGCAGGAAAATCGGCATTGAATTTGGGATGACGGTTGGTTTCGCGGCTGGTTTCGATGATCTCACGGTCCAGATGGGTGCCTACCAGGCGTACTTCGTGGCCGTTTTCGCGTGCTGGAAAAGCCAGTGCGGAACCCATCATGCCCGCGCCTACGATGGTGACGATCGCCATATCAAAGCTCCTTTTTACTGTTGAGGTTTTGCCTCAAAGAGAGTATAATCATATATCGTTATGATAAACCGTTTGACCGTACAGGTCAAGCCGGAAAGGAACTTTTCGAATGCAAAACCGCTTTTCCAGACTGCAGAACAATGTGATCATTGCCTGCATGATGCTCTACTCCACGGCCTATCTGAACCGGCTGAACCTGTCCGCCGCCCTTGGCAGCGTGATGGAGGCGCTCAGCCTTTCCGCCACCCGCGCGGGCATTCTGCCCAGCGCTTTTGCCATCACCTATGCCGCGGGACAGATGGTGAACGGCGCGCTGGTGGACCGTCTGAATCCTGCGCGCCACATGTACATCGGCCTTTTGGGTTCCGCCGTATGCAATGTGCTGATGGCGGCCGGCGGCAGCTTTGAAATGCTGCTGGTGCTGTGCCTGCTCAACGGCGTGTTCCAGTCCATGCTGTGGACCCCTGTGGTGCGGCTGGTGGCCATGCATTTCAACCATCAGGAACGCCCCAAAGCCAATATCCTGGTTTCCATTACGCTCATCATTGGCCATTTGGGCGCATGGGCCATCAGCGGCTACATGAGCAGCCTGTTTAACTGGCGCGCCTCCTTTGCCGTTCCTGCCGTGATCGCAGTGCCCGTGGTGCTGATTGCCGCGCGTTTGCTGCGCGATGTGAAGGCGGAACCGGTTGCTGCAGCCGCCGGTAAGGAATCCAGCTATTCCCTGGGCGGCATGCTGAAAATGTACTGGGTGAGCGGCTTTGTGGTTGTGCTGATCGTAAGCGTGCTGTATGGTTTTGTGCGCGACGGCATCACTACCTGGGCGCCTACCATTCTGGGCGAAGTGAGCGGCGACGCCACGACCGGCACCACGTTCTCCCTTGTGATCCCGCTGATCAACACGCTGGGCATTGTGCTCAGCTACTCGCTGCGCAACATTCCGGGCCTGCATAACCGCCGCATCGTAGCGGTGATGATGGTAATCAGCACGGTGTTCTGTGCCTGTCTGGGAGGCGTGTCCGGCGTTGTGCTGTGCGCGTTGTGCATGGGTCTGGCCTGTGCCTGCCTCAGCGGCGCCAATCCCCTGCTGACCAGCCTCATTCCTATGGAATACGAGCGTGAAAAGCTGATCGGCATGAGCGCAGGTCTCATTGACAGTCTCATCTATGTGGGCAGTGCGCTGGCTGGCGTTATGGCAGGTTTCATCCGCGAAAGCATGGGCTTGAATGCGCTGTTTATGACCTGGGCCTGCGTTGCGCTTGCAGCTGCTGTGCTTGCTGCCGTATCGGACGGCATGCTGCGCGTATACCGGGCTTTGCATCAGAAAGCTGAATAAACAATCACGCCGCCGGAGCATCCGGCGGCGTTCAGGTCGTCGAAAAAGCTCGCCTTCGGCGATCTTTTCCGCCGAAGAATGCACCGTTTGCCTACTCGCCTGACGGCTCGCCGGGCGGCAAACGGTGTAAGGAAAGCCTT
>JAFYQB010000142.1 GCA_017547285.1 Clostridia bacterium | reverse complement strand
TAACAGGGCCGGTAACGTAATCCACAGGCTCACCGTAACGGTTGACGGACTTACCGTTGGATTCCATATCCAGCTGCTGTAGGTGGGCCGGGAAGCGACTCAGGGCCTGGGAGTAGGGCAGCACGGCGGTGGTGGGATAGCCCAGCGCGTTGCGCTCGTAGAAGCCGATCATGGCGTCCAGCAGAGCGGGGTTCTTGAGCAGATCCTCGTTCTTGGCCAGCTCATCCTGCTCGGCAGCGCCGGCCAGGAACTGGGCAAACACCTCGGGGCCAAACGCCAGAGAAAGCACGGCGCCGCCCACGGCGGAGGTGGAGGAGTAACGGCCGCCGATGTAGTCATCCATGAAGAAGGCAGCCAGATAATCGCTGCTCTTGGCCAGGGGAGAGGTCTCGCTGGTCACGGCGATCATGTGCTTGCTGGCGTCCAGACCGGCCTTCTGCAGAGCGTCCTTCACGAAGGATTCGTTGGTCAGGGTTTCCAGCGTGGTGCCGCTCTTGGAAACCAGTACGAAGATGGAGTGGGCAACGTCGATCTTGGAAAGCACGCCGGCAGCGTCATCGGGGTCAACGTTGGAAATGAACTCCGCCTTCATCTTGAGGGTGCCGTTCACCTTGGCCCAGTTTTCCAGCGCCAGGTACATGGCGCGGGGGCCCAGGTCGCTGCCGCCGATGCCGATCTGCACAACGGTGGTGAACTTTTCGCCCGCGGCGTTGGTGATTTCACCGGCGTGCACCTTGTTGGCGAACTCGGCAGCCTTCTTCTGCTGCTCCACGTAGAAAGCGCGCTTGTCCACGCCGTCAGCCACCACGGCGTTGCCCAGCTGGCCGCGGGTCATGTGGTGCAGAACCATGCGCTTTTCGCCGGTGTTGATCACTTCGCCGTTATAGAGGGCGGCAAACTTTTCGGTCAGCTGGGCTTCCTTGGCAAAAGCGGCCAGCTTGGCCAGGATATCGTCATTCACGGGACGGGCGGCAAAATTGAAATCCATGTCCTCGCCCATGGGTACGGTGTAGGCCTTTACGCGCTCGGCGCCGTTTTCGCCGCTCATGGCGGAAACCAGCTCCACGCGCTCGGCGTTCAAAAGCTCCTGATAGGAAGCAAGCGTATCGGTATTCTTCCAGGCGATCATGTGGAAAAACCTCCTTCATTCTTCGCGCTGACCGGCTGTATCCGCCGATTTCAGCAGTTTAACTATACTCCCAAATGCCGGAAATTTCAAGGCGAAATCCGCAACTGGCGGAAGGTTTTCCCCAAAGATGGTTTGTGTTTTGCGGCGTTTTGAGATACAATGAAACCAACGATCATGACAAAACCGGAAACGGAGGCATAAAACATGGAACGCAACGAAGAAAAGCTGCTTTCACAAAAAACAGGCATGGAAGCCGTCGGCCTGAAGGATGTTCAGCCGGGGCTGCCGCAGCTGTGCCGCCGCGCGGGCGCGGAGGGCGTTGTGCTGCTGAAGAACAACGGCGTTCTGCCCCTGACGAAGGAAAAAACGGTAGCTGTTTTCGGCCGTGCACAGGTGGATTATTTTTGCGTGGGCTACGGTTCCGGCGGCGACGTCAACCCGCCCTACCGGATCAGCCTGCTGGAAGGCCTGCGGCAGGAGGAGGGCGTTTCGGTGAATGAAACGCTGGCCAGCGTGTATGAACAGTGGTGCGCACAGCAGCCCGGGGAGGAATATGCCTGGGGCAAGTGGCCCCGCTATCTGCCGGAAATGCCGGTGGATGAGGAACTGATCGCAAAGGCGCGCAGCGCGGGCGAAACTGCGCTGGTCGTGATCGGCCGCGCGGCGGGCGAGGACCGTGAAAACCTGCTGGAGCCCGGCAGCTACGAACTTACGCAGCAGGAGCGCGAGCTGCTTTCGGCGGTGACGGAGGCTTTTGAAGACACGATCGTTGTGGTGGATACGGGCAACGTGATGGATCTTTCCTGGATGGCGGAATACCGCGTTTCAGCTGTGGTGCTGGCATGGCAGGGCGGCATGGAGAGCGGCCGTGCGCTGGCGGATGTGCTCAGCGGCAGGGTCACGCCCAGCGGCAGGCTGACCGACAGCATCGCCTGGAAGTATCAGGATTATCCCAGCGCAGCCCATTTCGGCGGCACGGCGTACAACAACTATGCGGAGGATCTTTTTGTCGGCTACCGCTACTTTGAAACCTTTGCCCCTGAAAAGGTGCAGTTCCCCTTTGGCTTTGGTTTGAGCTACACCGCCTTTGACACGGCGGTGCAGGAAGTCTGCGTGTGCGGCGGCGAGGTGCAGGCGAAGGTTACCGTGACCAATACCGGTGACCGTTTCAGCGGCGCACAGGTCGTGCAGCTGTATGTGAGCGCGCCGCAGGGCAAACTGGGCAAGGCGGCCCGCAGCCTGATCGCCTTTGGCAAAACGCAGGAGCTTAAGCCCGGCGAGAGCCAGCAGCTGACGCTGACTGCGCCTGTCGGGCTGATGGCCTCCTATGATGATTCCGGCGTGACCGGCCATGCGTACTGCTATGTGCTGGAAGCCGGCGAGTATGTGTTCTATGCCGGTGCGGATGTGCGTTCGGCAAGCCGCTGCGGCAGCTGGACGGCGGAAACGCTGGTGATCGAAACGCTTTCGCAGGCAGCGGCGCCCGAGGGCGAAAACGGCTTCGAACGCCTGTGCGCCGCGGAAAAGGACGGAGCGGTCGTGCCGGTCAGGCAGCCTGTGCCGGTTTCCCAAACTGACCGGAAGACGCTGATCCTGAATGCGCTGCCCGAAGCCATCGCCCGGACGGGCGACAGGGGCTGGATGCTTGCCGATGTGAAGGCGGGACGCGTGAGCCTGGAGGATTTCATCGCCCAGCTGAGCGATGAGGACCTGAACGCGCTCAGCCTTGGCGAGGGCGGCATGGACAGCCCGCAGGGCCCCAAGGGCAATGCCGGCGTGTTTGCGGGCCATACGGATTCCCTGAAAGCCAGGGGCGTGCCGGTGGTCGTTACCACGGACGGCCCGTCCGGCATTCGTCTGGCCTGCTATGCATCGCTGTATCCCTGCGGAACGGCGCTGGCGAGCACATGGAACCTGCCGCTGATGGAGGCGCTGGGCACGCTGATCGGCAAGGAAATGTGCATGAAGGGCACCCACGTTCTGCTGGGCCCCGGCATGAACATCCACCGCGACCCGCTGTGCGGCCGCAACTTTGAATACTATTCCGAGGATCCGCTGATTACCGGCAAAATGGGCGCGGCCATGGTACGCGGCATTCAGTCCCAGGGACGTTCCGCCTGCCCCAAGCATTTTGCCTGCAACAACCAGGAAACCCTGCGCACCACCAACGACTCCCGTGTTTCCGAGCGCGCCCTGCGCGAGATCTACCTCAAGGGCTTTGAGATCTGCGTAAAGGAGGCCGGGCCCTTCAACCTGATGACCTCCTACAATAAGGTCAACGGCGTCTGGGCGCATTATCATTACGATCTGGTCACCCGCATCCTGCGCGGCGAATGGGGCTATCAGGGCAATGTGATGACCGACTGGTGGATGCGCGACTGCGCAGACCCGGATTTTGAAAACGTAACCAACAACGCCTACCGCGTGCGCGCACAGGTGGATGTGCTGATGCCCGGCGGCAGGTCCTGGGATTCCAAAGAGGCGGATGATACGCTGCTGACGTCCTTCCGCGAAGGCGGCATCACCCTTGGCGAACTGCAGCGCGCCGCGGCCAATGTGCTGCGCTGCGCCATGCGCTTCCTGCCCGAAGCATAAAAGCAAAAAAACCGGTTCCTGCGGGAACCGGGTTTCAGGCCGTCGGAAAAGCTCGCTGACGCGATCTTTTCCGCCGAAGAATACACCGTTTGCCTACTCGCCTGACGGCTCGCCGGGCGGCAAACGGTGTAAGGAAAGCCTTGCTGCGCAAGGCTTCCGAAGCTGACGCACATGTCGTCAGCT
>JAFYQB010000141.1 GCA_017547285.1 Clostridia bacterium | reverse complement strand
TTCGGCGCTTTGTTCCTGATGCGCACCACCAACATGTGGCTGTACACTATCATCAACATCGTGGGTCTGCTGGGATTCGGTCTGTTCAATCTCATCATCTGGGCTTTTGTCAGCGACGTTATCGATGATCAGGAAGTACGCACCGGTACCCGTGAAGACGGCACCATCTATGCGGTATGTTCCTTCTCCCGCAAGCTGGGCCAGGCGATTGCCAGCGCGCTGGGCGGCTGGAGCCTTGGCTGGATCGGCTATGTGGAAGGCTCTCTGACTGGTCAGAGCGAAGCTGTGCGCAACGGCATTTACAACATTGCAACGCTCGTTCCCATGCTTCTTTATCTGGCGGTGGGCGTCTGCCTGTTTGTGATTTATCCGCTGAGCAAAAAGAAGGTTGCCGAAAATACTGCTGCCCTGAAAGCAAAAAGAGGCGAATAAACCGACATTCTGAGCGTCCCCTGTGGGCGCTCTTTTATCGAAGGAGAGCACAATGAGAAATATTCTGCATATCAATGACGGATGGTCTTTTGTCAAAGGAATGGCAGAAGCGCCCGCGCATGTGCCGGATCATGGTGAGATCATCAATCTGCCTCATACATGGAATGCAAAAGACGGACAGGATGGTGGAAACGACTATTTCCGCGGCGCCTGCTGTTATGCAAGAAAGCTGCTGAAAAGCGAGCTGCCTGCCGCGGCGAAATACTTTCTGGAGATTCACGGCGCAAACTCCTCTGCGGATGTGTACATGAACGGCAAGCGTCTTGCCCATCACGACGGCGGTTATTCCACCTGGCGTGTGGAAATCACCAATACGCTGCGCAATGAAAACTGTCTGATCATTCTGGTGGACAATTCAGCCAATGAAACCGTATATCCTCAGACAGCTGATTTTACCTTTTATGGCGGTCTGTACCGCGGAGTGGACATTGTTGCGGTGGATGAGACCCATTTTGAGCTGGAGCATCTGGGCTGCCCGGGCATTTATGTGACGCCTGTTATGTCCGGTTCTGCTGCCAAGGTGGAGATTCAGACCTACATTGTGGATAGGCAGGAAGGCGATCAGGTTGTCTTCCGTATCTTTGATGCGGATGGCGGCGTGGTTGCAGAGTGTGCCGGAAGCGCGGAAAGGGCTTCCTTTGAAATTGATAACGCCCACCTGTGGGACGGCGTAAACGATCCCTATCTGTATTCAGCGGAGGCTTCGATTCTCCGCGGTGAAAATGTGGTGGATCAGGTGCGTGCCCGCTTCGGCTGCCGCAGCTTTGAAATTCATCCTGAAAAGGGCTTTATTCTCAATGGCAGGGAGTACCCCCTGCGCGGTGTTGCCCGTCATCAGGACCGATGGAGGATCGGCAATGCACTGCTTCCGGAACACCACAAAGAGGATATGGATCTGATCTGTGAGGTAGGCGCCAATACCATCCGCCTTGCCCACTATCAGCACGATCAGTATTTCTACGATCTGTGCGATGAACGGGGCATGGTTGTCTGGGCAGAAATTCCGTATATATCCCGGCATATGTCCGGAGGCAATGAAAACACTCATCAGCAGATGAAGGAACTGATTACCCAGTGCTATAATCATCCCAGTATCTGCGTATGGGGTCTCTCCAATGAAATCACCATGGACGGCGCAAAGGATCCGGATCTGATTCAGAATCATCGCACGCTGAACGAACTGGTACATCGGATGGACAAGACCCGTTCCACGGTCATTGCCTGCATTTCCATGTGCGGTATAGATGAGGAATATGTGCATATTCCGGACGTTGTCAGCTATAACCATTATTTCGGCTGGTATGGCGGAAGTCTGGATGAATATGGCTCGTGGTTTGACAAATTCCATGCGAAATATCCGAATACGCCCATCGGCATCAGCGAATACGGCTGCGAAGCGCTGAATTGGCACAATTCCAATCCGGAAAGCGGCGACTATTCCGAGGAATATCAGGCCGTTTATCATGAAGCTCTGATTCGCCAGCTCTTCAGCCGCAAGTATATCTGGGCGACGCATTGCTGGAATATGTTCGACTTTGGCGCGGACGCCAGAGCTGAGGGCGGCGAAAACGGTCAGAACCACAAGGGTCTGATCACCATCGACCGCAAGTATAAGAAGGATGCTTTCTATGCCTACAAGGCATGGCTGAATCCGGAGCCGATGGTGCATCTGTGCGGCAAGCGGTATATGGACCGTGTGGAAGACGTGACCAGAGTGACGGTCTATTCCAACCGGCCCGAGGTGGAACTGTTTGCAAACGGCGTAAGCCTTGGCAAGAAAACAGCCGAAGATCATTTCTTCTATTTCGACGTACCCAACAGCGGAGAAACAAAGCTGGAAGCTGTTGCAGGCGACCTGCGGGACGAAAGCATCATCCGCAAAGTTGACAAGATGAATCCCGACTATATCCTGCGCGAACAGGGTGCGGTGCTCAACTGGTTTGATATCACCGAAATCGAAGGTCGCTTCAGTCTGAACGACAAGATCGGCGACGTCATGAAGACCTTCCGGGGAAAGCTTTGGTTCGGCGGGCTTTTCCTGACGCTGGCTAAGAAGATGCGTCAGAATCAGCCGAAGGCCGCAGATAAAAAGGCAAAAAAGAAGACCAAGAACCCCGAAATGAACAGCGGCGTGATGAACATGATCGGCGGCTTTACGGTTCTTCGCTTTACAGGTATGTTGGGCATGCGCAATGTCACCTTCACCAAGGAAGAACTGCTGAAAATGAATGCTCAGCTGAACAAAATCAAGAAGCCCAAGGCGTAAACTGCCGGGCAGACGCCTCCACTGTCAATTCTGCGGTGGAGGCCGTTCGCTATACAGGCGAAGCTGTAATGAAGCGCAAGACACACAAGGTGTTCTCTGGTATAATGGATTATAGGGGAAACGAGCTGCGAAGGAGATAAGAACATGAAAGGTACGTTCTGGAATAAGAGCTTTGTAAAGTCGAGAATCGCATCGGATGAAGTGACAGGGAAAGAAAAATGGCTGGGGTATCTGCTTGGACCGGCAGGCGCATTGCTGCTCAATGCGGTGCTTGCGACCTATCTCAATGTGTATTATACGGATGTACTGAAGCTGGGCGGCATCTGGAACGGCGCATTTCTGGTGATCTTTCCGATCGTGTCCAAGATTATTGACGCTGTCACCAACGTGATCATGGGCAATGTCATTGACCGCACTCGTACATCGCAGGGAAAAGCGCGTCCGTGGCTGCTGCTGTCTGCGCCGCTGGTGACGATTACAGCCATTTTGCTCTTTATTGTCCCCACAGGCAGCGAAACGCTGCAGGTCGTCTGGGTCATGATATCCTACAACCTGTTTTATTCCTTTGCATATACCATTTTTAACATGAGCCATAATCTGATGGTGCCGCTGTCCACCCGAGACACCACTGCCCGTGGCGGTCTGTCTGTATTCAATCAGATTGCCACCATCATGATGAGCGGCATTCTTGTGGCGCTGGTATTCCCTATGGTGATCATGCCGATGCTGGGTGTGGATAGGGAAAAATGGATCATGACCATGAGCCTGCTCGCGGTGATTGCGCTGCCGCTGACGCTCATGGAGTATTACTTCACCAAGGAGCGTGTTACGCTGGAAAATCAGGAAGAGCAAGTTAAAGCCATTCCGTTTTTCACGCAGCTCAGGACCATCTTCCGTGATAAGTACATGGTGATCATCTATGTATATTTCCTGATTTACACCGTGGGCAGCACCATCAAGAATATCTCTCTTCCGTATTTCTGCAATTATGTGCTGGGCACCTATAATGACGGTATCACTCAGACGCTGCTTTCTGTCATCGGCGGTATTCCCATGGGTATCGGCATTTTTGCAGTATGGCCTCTGGCAAAGAAATTCGGCAAGCGCAATGTAACGCTGGGCGGATTTATCCTCTATGCCATCGGCGGCGCGGTCTGCTGGCTGTTCCCGACCAATATGGTCATGATGCTCATTGGTCAGTTCATCAAGAACGTGGGCGGTCTGCCCTGCGCATATGTGTTCATGGCGCTCTTTGCAGATGTGCTGGATCACATGGAATGGAAAAACCGCAGCCGCTGCGACGGCATTGCAATGTCCGTGTACAATATCATCGCCTGTGCGCTGATCGGCGTGTGCACTGGCATTTTCAACGGTTTGCTCAGCGGCACCGGGTATGTGGAACCGGAATTGATCGACGGTGTAACGGTTGCTGTTCAGCAGAGTCAGAGCGTTCAGAATGTGATCACGTTCAGCTTTGTCGGATTTGAGGTATTCACAGGCATTACGCTGGCGGTGCTACTGATCTTCCTGAATGTGGAAAAGGATATTGGCAGGAAGCAGGCGGAAATCAAAGCGCGCAGGGAGGGATAACATGAACCCCATCAGGCTGCGGACGGAATATCTGAAAAATCCCATTGGCATTGATATCGCGATTCCATGTTTGTTCTGGAACTGCGAGGGTGGAATTCGCCAAAGCGCATACGAGATCGTTGCTGAAGACGATCAAGGAAATGATCTTTGGCGTAGCGGTAAAGTAGAAGGCAGCGCAATGCGGTGCGAATGGGGCGGCGAACCTGTTCCGCCAAAGACAAGAGTGCTCTGGAAGGTGCGCCTTTGGGACGAAAACGATCTTTGCGGAGAGTGGGCGCAGGCCTCCTTTGAAACGGGGATAGAGCAGTGGAAGGCCAAGTGGATTACCGGAAATTATACGGTCAATCCGCTGAAACGGTATCCGGTGGACTGCTTCCGCAAGCGATTTGATGCGAAGAATGTGCAAAAAGCCAGACTCTATATCACTGCCTGCGGTGTTTACGAGGCGAAAATCAACGGACGGAAAGCCGGTTCCTTCGTCATGGCTCCCGGTCTGACAGACTACCGCAAGCGAATCCAGTATCAGACCATCGACGTGACTGATCTGCTGGTTTCTGGCGAAAATCAGCTGACCGTGCAGCTGGCGGACGGATGGTACCGCGGTTCCTGCGGTGCATGGGGTTTGAAAAATCAGTACGGCAGGCAGACGAAGCTGCTGGCTCAGCTGGAAATTACCCATGCAGACGGAAGCAGGCAGACCATAGTGACAGATGGCACATGGGAGTGGAGCAATGACGGCCCGATCCGCTTTGCCGACAACAAGGACGGCGAGATCGTGGACGGCCGTGCGCTTCCTTCTTACGGAGGAAAAGCGAAGGTCGCGAAGCATAACGTGATTCCCTGCGCATCCAATAATGTTCCTGTAATGGAGCATGAGTATTTCTCTGCCCGAAAGATCATTACGCCCTCCGGGAAAACGGTGCTGGATTTCGGTCAGAACATTGCCGGCCATATAGCATTTCGGTTACAGGCTCATGCCGGACAGAAGATCGTGCTTCGGTTTGGTGAAATGCTGAATGCCGATGGTGAATTTACTCAGGAAAACTTTCAGCTTTCCATGGGCAAAAAGACCACCCCTCTCCAGAAAGTAGAATACATATGTAAAGAAGGGCTGAATGAATACAAGACCACCTTTGCGGTATTCGGCTTTCAATATGTGCTGGTGGAAACGGATATAGAGATTGCCCCGGAGGATTTTGAAGCCATAGCCGTATATTCGGACATGGAGCAGGTGGGTTTCTTCAATTGTTCCCATGAACTGCTGAACAGGTTTGTGGATGCCACTGTCTGGTCTGCTAAGGGAAACCATCTGGATGTT
>JAFYQB010000140.1 GCA_017547285.1 Clostridia bacterium | reverse complement strand
GGGTCAAGGGTGAAACCCTTGCGGGGTGCAGGGGCGGAGCCCCTGCCCGCCGGAGGCCCCCGTATTACTTACGTCCCCTGTCGGCAAAACCCACCTTGCGCTGTACTTTGCGCAGCATGCGGGTAGCCATGTGGTTGGCGATTTCGGCGTTTTCGTCCAGAATGCCTTGTACATAGCCCTTGTCAGCCATCAGACGCTTGTGCTCGGCCTGCAGGGGTTCGAGAGTGGAGATGACCACATCGGTCACGCGCTCCTTGAGCTTGCCGTAGCCCTGACCGGCCAGTTCGGCAGCGGCTTCTTCCACGGTGGTATCGGTCAGCGCGGCAATGATGGACAGCAGGTTGCTTACGCCGGGCTTGTTGGCGGGATCAAAGCGGATCTCGGCGTCGCTGTCGGTAACAGCGCGCTTGATCTTGCGGCGGATGACATCCGGCGGATCCAGCAGAGCGATGTAGGTGTCCTCGGGATCGGACTTGCTCATCTTGCGGGTGGGCTCCTGCAGGCTCATCACGCGGGTGCCGACCTTGCCGAACTTGCCTTCGGGCACGGTGAACACATCGCCGTAGATGCCGTTGAAACGCTGGGCGATATCGCGGGCCAGCTCCAGATGCTGCTTCTGATCAGCGCCGATCGGAACCACGGAGGTATTGAAGAGCAGAATGTCGGCGGCCATCAGCACGGGGTAGGTGAACAGACCGGCGTTGATGTTGTCGGCGTGCTTGGCGGACTTGTCCTTGAACTGGGTCATACGGTTGAGTTCGCCCATGTAGGTGAAGCAGTTCAGAATCCACGCCAGCTCCGCATGGCCGGAAACATGGCTCTGGCAGTAAATGATGTTCTTTTTGGGATCCAGACCGGCGGCAATGTAGATGGCAGCCAGATCCAGGCAGCGCTTGCGCAGGGCGGCAGCATCCTGGCGGACGGTGATGGCATGCATATCCACCACGCTGTAGAGGCACTGGTATTCATCATCCGGGAAACGGTTGAAGTTGCGCAGCGCGCCGATATAGTTGCCGATGGTCAGGGTGCCGGACGGCTGAATGCCGGAATAGACAATTTTTTTAGGCTGGGCAGCGGGGGTTTCCATGAGAACATTCCTCCTTGAAGAATGGATAAATTACAGAGTCAGCGTCAGAACGATGCCAACGATGATCACCATGTTGCCGATCAGGCGGCGGGCAGAAATCTTTTCCCTGAGGAAGAAGAAGCTGAGCACCATTACATAAATGTAGCTGGAGGCTTCCAGCACGCTTGCCACGGTCAGATCCAGCGTACGAAGAGCCACCACGTTGAGCAGCATGCAGCCGAAGAACAGGCCGTAGGCAAAAATAACGGGAAAGTTAAGGTAGGCGCGGATGCCGGTGAATTTGGGGTTGTCCGCCGCTTTTTTCAGAATAAGCTGGCTGACGGCGGAAAGCAGGGGCGTGATGAGATAAATCAGTACGCCGCTATTCATGATCCGTCACCACGAGCAACACTCCGATCAGCACCACAAGAATGCCGATCGCCTTTCCCAAGGTGATGGTTTCGCCAAACAGGATCACGCCGAAAAGCGCTGTCCAGAGGGTGCATATGCCCTTGTTGGTATAGGCAAAGCTGAGCGGCATGCGCTTCAAAACCACCTGCCACAGAACGGAGTATACCATCAGCGCAAAAACTTCCAGTCCCAGAAAGATCAGGGTGGGCAGCCAGCTTCCCGCGCCCATCTGAAGGCCGGCCACTTTGGCAAACACGCTGGCAACGGAATACACAAGCAGCGTTCCGTGCAGAAGCGTCATGCTTTTCAGATTGGGTTTGGTCATACGCATCACTCCTTTCTGTTGATGGTAAGGCCGCGCAGCGCGGAGAGTACCGGGCTGTCGCCCAGCACGCATTTCTGCGCAGCCAGCAGGGTATAGCGGAAGGGGGATTCGCTCAGTTCGATCAGCCCGAGCTGACGGAATGCATGCAGACCGGCGCGGGACTGCGTTTCGGTGAGCGAAACGGATTCGGCCAAAGCGTGCAGCGTGCGGTGAACGCCGGTGCGCAGGGCCTTGTAGAGCACGCGGTAGGCAGCGTCGCCTGCGTCGATGGCGGCGGCGGTATCACAGAGCTGCGGCGTACGGGGCAGGATATGCACCTGTGCGCCGGGCAAACGGTTGATCCAGCGTTCGGCCTCCTGCGGAAGCAGCTCGCCGTCCAGGAGCCACACATGCGTCCAGTGGCCGCTGATAAAGGAAAGCAGCGGCGCGGTGAGCAGCGTGGCAAAGCCGCGCGGATCCTCCGGCGTGTGGCGGCACACATCCATCTCCGCCATTTCCAGTGCGCGCAGCGCGGAGGCGGACGAGCGGGAGATGAGCAGATGCCCGCGTTCACGGCTGTGAAGCGCCCGTTTCAGCGCATTCCAATCCATATTCGTTATACTTTCGGCATCGGCATCCGTTTTTCCTGCCGGCTGGGAAAAAGCATCCAGCAAAGCGTTCAGCACGGCGGTCTGATCCTTTGAAGGATCGGGATGGGTGAGCGCATCCATGCGGGATTTCTGCACGGGCTGCAGGGCTTTCACATCCATCTGCAGGCTGGTGGCGCCGCGGAAGGTGTTGCGGCTCAGGCTGAAAACCGCATCCACGCCGTCCGGCATATCCGCTGCCATGTGTCCCATGCCGAAGGCGATGCCGCCCATCATGCGCTGGTTCTGGCGGAAAGTAAGTTTGAGATGCGCACCCTCCGTGCCCACGGCACGGCGTTCCTCCGGGAACAGATCGCGCGCCAGAAACAGAGGCGCGGGGTTGCCGCAGCCAAAGGGAGCGATCAGGTTGATTTCATCCAGCAGCTCGTTGGTGCATTCGGTGAGCGCAACCTCGGCGTCGTATTCCTGCGCAGGAATGAAACAGCTTTCCTCCGCTTTGGATACTGCCGCCTGCAAACGTTCGCAGAAGGCTTCGTAGTTTTCGGAAGCCAGCGTTACGCCGGCAGCCTGCTCGTGGCCGCCGTAGCGAAGCAGCAGATCATCGCAGGTTTTGAGACATTCGTGAATGTGCACACCGGGAATGCTGCGCAGACTGCCGTGCATCACGCCGTCATGCTCGCTGAGCACGCAGGTGGGGCAGTAGTACTGGGTGCAGAGCCGTCCGGCAGCAAGGCCGATCACGCCTACATGCCAGTCCTTGCCGCAAACGATCAGGGCGCGCTTGTGCACAAAATCATGATCGGCAGCGGCTTCCTGCGCTTTTTTGACCAGGTTCTGCTCGGTGGTCTTGCGTTCGGTGTTGAGAATGTCCAGTTCCTCGGCGAGCTGATCGGCCTCGGCGGGATCATCCGTCATCATGAGGCGAACGCCCTTGCCGGCGTCATCCAAACGGCCAGCGGCGTTCAGGCGCGGCCCGAGGCGGTAGCCCAGCGTATCGGAATCAATGGGATCCGGCTCACCGCTCACGCGAAGCAGCGCTTTCATGCCGGGGCGCTTGCGCGAGGCAATGACTTTCAGGCCAAGGGAAACGATCACGCGGTTTTCATCCGTCAGCGGCACGATATCCGCTACGGTGGCCAGCGCAGCCAGATCCAGATATTCTTTGCATTGGTCAATGCCAAGCAGCGCTGTCGCCAACTTGAAGGCCACGCCCGTGCCGCACAGCTTGCGGAAGGGGTAGTCGCCCAGCAGCGGATTCATCACCGCATCGGCCGGACTTGCTTCCAGTGCAAGGCCGTGATGGTCGGTCACGACCACCTTCATCCCCAGGCTCTGGGCCAGACGCACTTCCTCGTGATTGGTGATGCCAAGGTCGACCGTGACCAGCACGCGGTAGGTTTTGGCAAGCTCGCGCACGGCGTCGCAGTTGAGGCCATAGCCCTCGGCGCGGAGCGGCGTGTGGGGCTGCGCGTCAATGCCGAACCGGCGCAAAGCCAGTGTGAGCAGCGAACAGGCGCAGATGCCGTCCACATCGTAGTCGCCGTAAACGACCGTGGGCAGCTGCTCATCCCGCGCCTGCGTCAGAATCTGAACCGCTTCCTTCATACCGTGCATAAGCATCGGATCGTGCAGCTGGGAAAGAGACGGGTACAAAAAATCATTGGCCTGATCGGCAGTCGTTACGCCGCGGGCGTGCAAAAGCCGCGCCGTCACCCCGGTATAGGGGTGCAGCGCGGCGGCTTCGCCCGCAGTGAGCGGGCGTGTATTTCTTGAAACAAAACGGAGCACAGGGCTTCCTCCTTTGCAGGGTGTTGCCCCTGAGCAAATCAGTTCTTTTTCTCTTCGTGATATTCCTGTTCGGTGTTCACGTTCCAGATGTTGGTCTTGTCCTTCACGCCGTTGACGATGTTCTTGACCGCTTCAAACGCTGTGGCCATGGAGTGATCCATGTTGTTGTAGCGGTGCTGGCCGTTGCGGCCCACGCAGTACAGGTTATCGAAGGTGTTCAGGTAATCCACCACCTGACCGATATCGTCGTAGGTGTCAAAGTAGGCGGGATAGGCCTTCTGCACGCGTTCGCGGTGGCTCATCTTGACCTGATCCACGCTGTTGATCACGCCCATTTTGCACAGTTCCTCTGCGCCGAGCTTGATCATTTCATCATCGGACAGGTTCCAGAAGTCGTCGCCTTCCTGGCAGAAGTATTCCAGACCGATCCACACGGTGTTTTCGGGATCCTGCACCATGTAGGGGGACCAGTTGTTGTAAATCTGCATGCGGCCCATCTGCACGGACTTGTCGTGCACGTAGATCCAGCAGTCGGGCACGATGTTGCCAAGCGTCTTATGGGGCGTTTCGTTCTTGAGGTTCAGCTTGTCCACCAGCAGGCCAACGGTTACGTAATCGCGGTAGGGCAGACCGGCGGCGATCCTGGCTACGTTTTCGGGCACGTCATTCATGCCGCCTACCAGATCCTTGACGGGCATGGAGGAGAAGAAGATATCGGCTTCGATCTCGTGCTCGCCGTTTTCATCGCGGCAGCGCAGCGCCTTTACCTGACCGTTTTCGGTGCGCAGGCCCAGCACTTCACAGCCTTTGACCACATGGCCGCCCATCTTGACAATATCATCCGCCACGGTTTCCCACAGCTGGCCGGGGCCGAGCTTGGGGTAGATGAACTCTTCAATCAGGGAAGTCTGTACGCTCCTGGCGCGCTGCTCCTTGGTGAGGAACATCTTGGACAGCATGTCCTTGAGAATGCTGAAAATATTCAGCTCCTTGGTGCGCTGCTTGCCCCAGCTGGCGTCGATCTCGCTGGGATGGCGGCCCCACAGGTTTTCGGTATAGCCCTCAAAGAACATGCTGTAGAGCTTTTTGCCGAAACTGTTGATGTAGTAGTTCTCCAGATTATCGTTGGGCCGCTTGAACAGCGTGGCGTGCAGGAAGCTGAAGCCGGCCTGCATGGTGGTGCCGAAGCCCATGTTTTTGAAGGTTTCCATCTTCATGCTGATGGGATAATCAAAGAACTTTTTGTTGTAGTAAATACGGCTCACGCGGTTGCGGGTGAGCATCACACGATCCTCTTTTTCCGGATCGGGGCCGCCCTGGGTCAGCGGCACGGCGCGGCCAAGCTTTTTGTCGTCATAGGCAGGCGCACCCTGCATGGGCATCACTTCGTGCCACCAGTTCATCACGCGCTGGTCCTTGCTGAAAAAACGGTGACCGCCCAGGTCCATGCGGTTGCCCTGATAACGCACGGTTTTGGAAATACCGCCGATATCCTGGCTCTTTTCCAAAATGGTCACATCATATCCGCCCTGCTTGAGCAGTTCATAGCCGGCGGTCAGGCCTGCAGGACCGGCGCCGATAATCAAAACTTTTTTCATTGCATACTCCTGTCAATCATAAGCAGTATGGCAGAAAATGCGCCAACGGCATACTCCGCCACTCTTAGTATAGTATGGTTTGCGTTTATTTGCAAGTTTCACTTTGCGCTTGTGCCGGTTTGCTTGCAAGCAGCGCCGTCAGCGGCCAGACGATCAGAACATTGAAATGGAAAAAGCGGAAATCCGGCCCGCAGAGAAGCAGCATGGTTCCGAAATTGTAGCACAATACGGGCACCGCGAGCCACAGGGCCGTCCAGCCGCGGAAACGGTGAATGGACAGGTAGAGCGCAAGGAGCAGTACCACCATCAGAATGCCCAGCTGCGAGGTAAGCTTCTGATACACAACGCCGTTGAAAGCGCCGTCGATCAGCTGGAAGAGCTGCTCAAAAAAGACCTGCACCTGACCGGGAAGCGGAACGTATTCAGGCGGTTCGCCGTAGGGAGGCACCGAAAGAGCATACCGCTCGCCGCTGGGATCCCATACCATGGCTGTCAGCTCCAGAACGCTGCGCAGCGCCAGCATGGGATTGGCAGCTGCCGTTCGCAGCGTCATGCCAAGGAATTCGGGCAAAGGCAGGGCGGAAAGATGCTCCTGTTTCAGGTCGAACGCCCATTTGACGGAGTTGTAGTCGCCGAACTGGTAGGTTTGTGCAAATGCCTCCTGAGGCGCGATGGTCTGCATCAGCGCAAGGGCGTCCTGCGGCATGGTTTCCGGCGCAAGAGCGTAGGCGGAGCACAGGATCGTCATGGGCAGGCCGGTGGTTTCCAGATAGGTACTCGGCGCAGACTCAACATTGCAAAGGCTTTGCAGCGGTCCTTTGACGCCGATGACCAGCGCCACAACGAGCGCCGTCACCCTGAGCGCTGCGCGCCGCGTGCGGGGAAAGGCAAACGGAAGCAGCACAAGCAGCGGCGCGGTGAACAGAACTGCGTTGTGGCGCACCAGCGTGATGCAGGCGATCAGAACGCCGAATGCGATCCGGTGGCCGGGTTTCTGCAGCCATTCACCCCGGGTGAGGACCATGTGGAACAGATGCGGAAGCAGATACAGGCAAAAAATGGACAAGGCGGTATCTTTCCAGCAGAACAAGGCGATGGAACGCGTGGCAAAGCTGAAAGCGCCTGCAAAACAGACCGGCAGGATCAAAGGCAGCCGGAAACCCCACGCGCGCATGGAAGCGGCCAGATACCCAAAGCCCAGGGACAGCGCGGCAATCTGAACCAGCAAAAGAAAGGTGTAGGAGTCCCAGATGCGGGTCAGCAGCCAGAAAAGCAGCGTGTGAAAAAACGGGTGATGATCGTTGAACGCCAGCGTATGCGCCTGCTCCCACTGCCACTTCGTATCCGGCGAAAAACCGCCCGGGTACTCAGACAGCAGATACAGAACATAAAATACGAATACACAGGCCGATACGCCAAGGAACAGGGCAGGGGAAAGGGAGGTCCGTTCCGAAGCGTGTGTAAAGAGCGTTTTGACACGGCGCGACGCCAGCTGCAGCAGACCATAACAGAGCGCAAAAAAGGCGGCGCCCGTCAGAAGGGGCGGCATGAGATAAAAGCCATCCTGCGCAAGCAGCGCCGTACTGATAGCGGGGCGAACCAGAAAAACAAGCGTAAGGTAAAGCGAAACCAGGGCAGTCAGCAGGATATGCGCCGGCTTTTTGACATCGTTCATACAGGAGATCATCCCTTTGGTTCTGGAAATCACTGCTATTTTATCATAGTCCGAAACAGGGGTCAATGAAGCACAGGTTTTCCCCGCTGTGTGAAGCGGACACGAAAATCAACGCTGCAAGGACGTTCCTGTGGCTTTTTTTCTGATCCTATGTTATAATATATATTTGGAAACCTATCTTGATTTTTGTACGGAAGGAGCGTGCCGGATTTGACGGTTCAAAAGATGCATCGGGCTTTGGCAGCGGTTTGTGTGCTTGTTCTGATCCTGAGTACACTGCCTTTGTATGTGATTGCCTTTGACAATCACCCTTATTACGACGATTACGGTTTTTCGGCAACGGTCCATCACGCCTGGAAGGAGACCGGAAGCCTGCGGGCGGTGCTTTCTGCGGCGCAGGAATCGGCCAGACACACCAGACAGTACTGGCAGGGAAACTATACGGGCACCATTCTGAGCAATCTGCAGCCCGGCCTTTTCTCGGAGGAGCTGTACTGGATCGGCAACTGGTTCATTCTGACGGCACTGGTCGTGAGCGGAATGATTTTCTTCTGCACGGCATTCAGGCAGCTGGAGAAATGGGCCAGAATCAGCCTGGCCAGCCTGGCTGTGACGGTCATGATCCAGTTTATGCCGGATGTGGGCGAGGCTTTCTACTGGTTTAACGGCGGCATTGGCAACACGTTTATTTATTCGGTGCTCATGCTGGCGGCCGCATGGTGCATCCGTCTGTACACAGCTGGCGGCGCCGGGTATGGCTGGACGCTTCTGCTGGCTGCGGCGGCTGTGGTGCTGGGCGGAGGCAGCTACGGCGGCGGTCTGTTCGCGCTCTGCGCGGGCGTTGCCGGACTGGCGTGGACGTTCTGGCGCAAAAATGCCAAACGCCTGCATTTCCTTGCGCTGTATCTGCTGATGGCAGGCTGCTTTGTGTATAACATGGCAGCCCCGGGCAACTCCGTGCGCGCCGGGTATATCCAGTATCAGAGCTCGGCTGTCAAAACAGTGCTGCAGTCGTTCTATTTTGGCATCGGTCAGCTGGGCGAGGCGATCCGCCTGCCGCTGATCGCTGTAACGCAGCCGTTTGTGCCTGCCATGTACGGCGCGGCCAGAAAAAGCACGTTTGAATTTAAGCATCCGTGGCTGGTGCTGGCGGCAGGCGTGTGCCTGTACTGCACGCAGTTTGCACCGCCGCTGTATTCCATTGCCTCCATCGGAGCCGGGCGTATTGTGAACACGTATCACATCAGCGCCGTGATTTTCTGGTTCCTCTATGTGTACTATCTGACCGGTGCGGCCGCGCGCAGGCTCACGCTGCCCGCCATGGCCCCCAGACAGTTCGCGGCGCTGGTGATGGCAAGCGTCTGCCTGTTCGGCATCGGCAGTCTGGCCTTCCGCCGCTCGGGCGATGTGCTGTACGGCGTGCAGAACCTGTCCGGCCCCAGCGCGCTGCTTTCGATGGTCAAAGGGGAATCTGCACAGTACGACCGCGAGATGACTGTGCGTGAAGAACTGCTCAACGATGAAACCCAGCCCGTGATCACCCTGGAACCGCTGACGGCCATGCCGCGCGTGTTCATGGAGGATCTGCTGCGTCCTGACGCGGTGTATGACGCAAGGGAAGCCCTGTGCCTGTATTACGGCAAGGAGAAGATCCACATTGCCGGAGAGGAGGCGGTACAGTGAAGCTTGCACCTCTGAAACAGCGTTTGTCCAACCGTACGCTGGCGTGGCTGTGCGTGGCGGCGCTTCTGTTCAGCCTGCTGCCGCTGTATGCGCTGTCTTTTTACAACCATGCCTGCTATGATGACTTTGGTTTCTCCATTCTCACGCATGATGCTTGGCGCAGCAGCGGGAGCTGGCTGGAAACCGTCCGTGCGGCTGTCCAAAACACGGTCGGCATCCGTCAGACCTGGGAAGGCACCTACGCCACTTCCTTTATCAGTGCCCTGCAGCCGGCGGTTTCCGGCGAGCATCTGTACTGGCTGACCACGCTGATCCTGCTTTCGTTCTTTTTGTGCTCGCTCCATTTCTTCCTGAAGCAAATGCTGGTGCGGGTGCTCAAGGCCGACCGGAGCACGTTCTGGATGGCTTTTTGCGCCGTGGCGTTTGTCATGATCCAATTTGTGCCGGATCTGAGCGAGGCGTTTTTCTGGTTCAACGGCGGCGTAGCGTATACGCTGATGTGGTCGTTTATGGTTCTGCGCATGGGCGTGTGGGTCCGCTTTGCCCATGCTGAAAAGAAGGGGGCCAGGCTGATCTTCGGCCTGCTTCTGGTACTGCTTACGGTGATCGTGGGCGGCGCAAAGTACAGCACGGTGCTGTTTGCCCTGCTGGCGGAAGCGCTGATCGCAGCGTGGGCATTCTGGAAAAAGCGCCGTTATCGCTTCGTTTCGCTTTTGTGCCTGCTGCTGCTTGCGGCGTGCTTTGTTTTCAGCGCCGCTGCGCCGGGCAACACGGTGCGCGCAGCTACCCTGATGGGCGGCGTAAGCGCGCCGGTGGCGATCCTGCAGTCGTTCTATTTTGGCTTTGCGCTCATGGGCAGCTGGTTCTCGCTGCCGCTGCTGGTGGTTTGGGCGCTGGTGGCCTGGCAGCTGAGCGAGGCGCTGCATGGCTGTGCGTTCAGGTTCAACCATCCGCTGTGGATCACCATTCTCAGCGTGTGCCTGTTCTGCGCCCAGCTGGCGCCCACCATTTACACGGGCAACTATCTGGGCGACGGACGCACCGTTAACACCTATTTCTACACCTTCGTGCTCATGAGCTGTGCGCTGGTGCTGTACTGGATGGGCTGGCTGGCGCGGCAGAAGGAATACCGCACGGCTTATGCCGCCATCGGGACCAGCCGGAAGGACGGCCTGCGTATCGGCGCGCTTGCAGCGGCGATTGTGCTGCTGATTGTGGGCTGCCTGAGCTACCGCCCGGACAAGGAAGCGGAACAGGGTCTGCAGAATATGGCGTCCCTGAGTGCGCTGCGTTCGCTGCTCAACGGCGATGCAAAGGCCTATGACGAGGCGATGAGCAAACGCGACGCCGCCCTCAACGATCCTGCCCAGCCGGAAGTGGTGCTGGAACCCGTGGAGGATATTCCCGAAGCGTTTATGGGGGATGCGCTGGAAAGCGATAACCTTGAATATGTGCTGAACCTGTACGCCGAATACTACGAAAAACAGCGCGTGACTGTTGCGGAGGGGGAATAACCGGTGCTTTTGCTGGGAAAGAATGCGCTGATCACCGGCGCGGCGCGCGGAATCGGCGCGGCAATGGTGGAAGTGTTTGCCCGCGAGGGCGCGAATGTATGGGCGTTTGCCCGTAAGCCGGATGAAGCTTTTGAAGCCCGCTGCGCGGAAACGGCGCAGAAGTACGGCGTCTGGATCAAGCCTGTATACTGCGAACTGGCGGATACCGCCGCTATCAAGGAAGCGTTCAGGCAGGTGATGGCGGACAAGCAGCCTCTGCATGTGCTGGTGAACAACGCCGGCATCATGGGCGAGGACCGCATGTTCCAGATGACCAGCGAACAGGAAATGCACCGCATTTTCGACGTCAACTTTTTTGCCATGATCGAAGTCAGCCGCCTGGCGACCCGCCTGATGGCCCGAAACAGGCAGGGCGCGGTGGTGAATATCGCTTCGATCGCAGGCATTGACGGCGACAGCCGTCTGGACTACTCCGCTTCCAAGGCCGCAGTGATCGCCGCGACCAAAAAAATGGCGCGCGAGCTGATCAGCGTGGGCATCCGTGTGAACGCGCTGGCACCCGGCTTTACCGATACCGATCTGGTGAGCGGCCTGAGCGAAAAAGTGGTTCAGGAGCAGACGGAAAAGATCCTGATGAAGCGCAAGGCAAGGCCGGAGGAGATCGCCAATGTGGCGGCCTTCATGGCCAGCGATATGGCCTCGTACGTAACCGGTCAGGTATGGCGTGCGGACGGCGGAATTCTTTCATAAAAGAGGATTGTAAGGAGCGATTTGTTATGACCAATCTGGAAAAGTATATCAACGCCTTCGTGGAGTCTCTGGAAGTTGCTGCGGAGGATGTGCCCGCCCTCAAGTACGGCGAGAGCGACCAGTGGGACAGCGTGGGTCACATGAGCCTGATCGCCGCGCTGGAAGACGCGTTTGACATCATGGTGGATATGGACGATATCATTGACCTGAGCTCTTTTGAAAAGGGAAAGGAGATCCTGGCCAAGTATGATGTGGAGATTTGACCGTTTCGGCGACGCGGTCGCCCTGAAAGATGAATACGGCCAGACACTCACCTACAGCCAGCTGAAAGCAGAAGGCGAAGCCTTGTGCAAAGCGGCAGGCGGACGCTGCCTGACTTTCAACCTTTGCCAGAACACCATCGGCAGTGTGGTGGGCTATACCGCCTTTATTGAAAACGGCATCGTGCCCGCGCTGCTGAATGCCGCCATCGATCATGAGCTGTTTGCCGCTCTGTATGAAACGTATCATCCGGCTTTTCTGTGGGCGCCTGAAGGCTTTGGCTGGGAAGACTGCGAAAGCGTGTATGAGCGATTTGGCTATCGCCTGCTTAAAACGCCCTTTGGCTTTGAGACACAGCTTTATCCGGATCTTGCGCTGCTGCTGACCACCAGCGGCTCCACCGGCAGTCCCAAGTTTGTGCGCCAGAGCTATGCCAATATCCGCGCCAATACCTCCAGCATTGTGGAATATCTGCGCCTGGATGAAACGGAAAAGCCCATCACCACGCTGCCCATGAACTATACCTATGGCCTGAGCATTATCAACAGCCATCTGGATGTAGGCGCGACCGTTCTGCTCACCGACAAGGGCATCGCCCAGCGTGAGTTCTGGCAGTTCTTCCGCGCAGAGGGCGCCACCAGCTTTGGCGGCGTGCCGTATACCTACGAAATGCTGGATCGCATGCGTTTCCTGCGTATGGATCTGCCCACGCTTCGCACCATGACGCAAGCCGGCGGCAAACTGCTGCCGGAACTTCACCAGAAGTTTGTGGAATGGTGTCAGAACAACGGAAAGCAGTTTATTGTGATGTACGGCCAGTGCGAGGCGACGGCGCGCATGGCCTATCTGCCCTGGGAAAAGAGCCTGGAAAAGGTGGGCTGCATGGGTGTGGCTATTCCCGGCGGACGATTTGAACTGATCGACGTGAACGGCGGGATCATTACTGAAAGCAATGTGACCGGCGAACTGCGCTATTACGGCGATAACGTGACCCTCGGCTATGCAGAAAGCGGCGCAGACCTTGTGCGGGGCGACGAGCGCGGAGGTGTGCTGGAAACCGGCGATATGGCGCAGCGCGACGAGGACGGCTACTACAGGATCGTTGGCCGCAAAAAACGTTTCCTGAAAATGTACGGCAACCGCGTCAATCTGGATGAGACCGAGCGCATGCTCAAGGCCGCATTCCCGGACTGCGAGTGCGCCTGCGCGGGCCGCGACGACCATATGATGATCTTTTCCACCGTGGAAAGCCGCCTGCCTGAAATGCGCGCCTTCCTGAGCGAAAAGACCGGTCTGAATGCCAGCGGTTTCCACACCATGCATCTGGAAGCCATTCCCAAGAACGATTCCGGCAAAACCCTGTATCGCGAACTGGAGAAGTACAATGTTTGATGTAAACGAGCTGCCTGCTCTGTCTGCCTATGAATGGGCGCATGAAGAGAAACATGCCTTTCTGACCCGCGAACTGTGCGAACTGACGCGTCATCATGCCGCGCGCTGCCCCGAGTATCATAAAATGCTCGCGGCCAGCGGCGTGGATGTGGATCGCGTTCAGCGCTTTGAGGAACTGCCTTTCCTTCCTGTGCGCCTGTTCAAGGAATTTTCGCTCAAAAGCGTACCGGATGAGGAACTGCATAAAACCATGACTTCCTCCGGCACCACCGGGCAGCAGGTGAGCCGCATCTATCTGGACCGTGAAACGTCCACGCTGCAAAGCAAGGTGCTGAGCCGGATCGTAGGCGAATTCCTTGGCAAGCAGCGGCTTCCCATGATCATTCTGGATACCAGTGCCATCATCAAAAACCGCGCCATGTTTTCGGCGCGCGGCGCGGGCATTCTGGGCTTCAGCATGTTCGGGCGCGATAAGATCTATGCGCTGGATGAAAACATGCAGCTGGACGTGGAAGGGCTGAAAGCCTTCCTCAAAAAGCACGAAGGGGAGGATATCTTCCTGTTCGGCTTTACGTTTATGATCTGGCAGCACTTCTGCGCAGAGCTTCGCAAGAGCGGCTACAGGCCGGATCTGAGCCGCGGCGTGCTGATCCACGGCGGCGGCTGGAAGAAGCTGGCCGACCAGCACATCACCACCGCACAGTTCAGGCAGGCGCTTCATGAAACCTGCGGCCTGACCCGCGTGCACGATTATTACGGCATGGTGGAGCAGACCGGTACCATCTACATGGAATGCGAATGCGGCCATCTGCATGCGCCTGTATGGTCCGATATCACCATCCGCCGTCCGTCCGATTTTGGTGTGGCAGAAAAAGGAGCGCTGGGTCTGATTCAGGTCAGCAGCCTTTTGCCGCACAGCTATCCCGGCCATATGCTGCTGACGGAGGATGAAGGACGCATCCTTGGCGAGGATGACTGTCCCTGCGGCCGAAAAGGCAAGTATTTTGAAATCATTGGGCGCATCAGGCGCGCGGAGGTCAGGGGGTGCAGCGATACCTATGAGCAGAAGTGATGTTCAGCTTTTGTGCGGCGGCGACTGCGCCCAAGCCCGTCCGCTGCAGCCCTTTGCCGAGCCTGTGATGGCTTTCCTGAGCGATCTGGGCTCTGCGCTTCTCAAGGACAAACAGGCCAAAGCCTATCCGGATGTGGTGACGTTTGCATTTTTCTGCCGCCGTGCCAATCTGGAAACGCTCCGGGCAGCGTATGCCGGACAGGTGGATGACCGCCTTGGACGCGGCCTCACCTTCCACATTGCCCCCAGTAATGTGCCCATTAACTTTGCCTATTCTCTGGCTGCCGCGCTGCTTGCCGGCAATGCCTGCATTGTCAAGGCGTCCAGTCAGGATTTTGTGCAGACGCGCATCGTCTGCAGCGCGATGGAGGCGCTGTTTCAGGGCGAGCATGCCGCCATGGCGGATTATGTAAATGTGGTCATCTATGCCCGTGAACGTCAGGATGTGACGGAGGAATACTCCGCCATGTGTGACGCCCGCATCATCTGGGGCGGCGACGAAACCGTGCGCCGCGTGCGCGCTGCCGCCATGCCGCCGCATGGCGTAGAGGTAACCTTCCCCGACCGTTACAGTCTGCTTGTGATCGCACCCGAAGCCATTCTGGGCATGGATGACAAGCAGCTTGCTCAAACGGCGCAGGGATTCTATAATGATACCTATCTGACCGACCAGAATGCCTGTACCTCTCCCCGGCTGATTTACTGGCTGGGCGAAGGCGAAACGGTAAAAGCAGCGCAGGGGCGTTTCTGGAATGCAGTGCAGGCATATGTGCAGCCCCGCTATCCGGTGGAGCCGGTGGTGGCTGTGGACAAGCTGACCGCCGCATACCGCGCGGCCATAGGCCTGTCCGGCGCAAAGGTGCATGCCATGCCGGATAACACCATCGTTCGCGTGCAGGTGGATGCGCTGACCGCAGACATTGACGAACACCGCTGTGCAGGCGGCTTCTTCATCGAATATGCCGATAAAGCGCTGGATGCGCTGGCCCCGGTGGTCAAACGCAAGTATCAGACGCTTTCCTATATCGGTGCGGAGAAAGACCGGCTTTGCCGCTTTGTGACGGAAAACGGTCTGCGCGGCATTGACCGCATTGCCCCGGTTGGTCACACCATGGATTTTGCGCTCACGTGGGATGGATTTGATCTGATCCGCACGCTGAGCAGACGTATTTCTGTTCTTTGATTGCGAGGTGCCTTATGGCCAAGAAACTTCTTTCTTTTGTGATTCCCTGCTACCGTTCCGCCAAAACCATCGGCGCTGTGGTGAAAGAACTGACGGAGACCGTGAACGCCCGTGCGGACGAATACGATCACGAGATTATTCTGGTCAACGACGGCAGCCCGGACAATGTAGCGGAAGTGATCCGGGATCTGTGCAGGGAATATCCTTCCATCGTTTTTGTGGATCTCAGCCGCAACTTTGGCCAGCACAGCGCGCTGATGGCTGGTTTCAACCATGTGCGCGGCGACATCGTGATCTGTCTGGATGACGACGGCCAGACCCCGGCCAATGAATGCTTCAAGCTGATTGACAAGGTGGCGGAGGGCTATGATCTGGTGTTTGCCGAGTATCCGGAGCGTCATCAGAACTGGTTCCGCAATCTGGGCAGCAGGTTCAATACCTTCTGCAATCACTATTTCTACAATCAGCCCAAGGAACTGACCGCCAACAGCTACTATGCCTGTCAGCGCTTTGTGGTGGATACGGCTCTGCAGTATCCCAATCCTTTCCCGTATGTGACCGGCCTTTTGTTCCAGAGCGTGAGCCGCTACTGCAATGTGGCAATCAATCACCGTGACCGTATGGAAGGTGAAAGCGGCTACAACCTGAAAAGGCTGATTGCGTTGTGGATCAACGGCGTTACCGCCTTTTCCATCAAGCCTTTGCGCTTTGCAAGCTATGTGGGCTGGCTGACGGCGGCTGTCGGTTTCATCTTTGCGCTGGTCACCATTCTGCGCAAGCTGTTCAACCCGTCCATGCAGGCCGGCTGGGCCTGCACGATTTCCGTTATGCTGCTTCTGGGCGGCGTGATCATTATGCTTATGGGCGTCATCGGCGAATACATCGGCCGCATTTATCTGAGCATCAACCGTTATCCGCAGTTTGTGGTGCGCAGCGTTACGCGCACGGAATCCAAAAAGGAGGGCGAAGCCCTTGAAGACCATTCACGCCGTCTGGGAGCTTGAGAACATCGGCGCCGATGCATGGGAAATCCTGCTGGATGCAGGGGATACGCCCGAAATGCTTGCCGAAGAGGAAAAGCGGATCATCGCTGAGGGCGCGGAGTACATTGTGGTCAAAACGCCGCCCAACTGTCCGCAGCTGATTTTCGGCATTCCGCAAATGGGTTACACCTTTGTAGAACAGGTATTCCACGTGGCTGTCCGCCGCGATGAATACCACATGCCGGAAACCATCGCCCGCTTTGACCGGGGACTGACGGTGGTTCACCATACGGAGAAAGCGGAACTGGATCGTATTTGCGATATCATCCGCAAGGGGATTTTCGTCAGCGACCGCGTAAGCCTCGATCCGGCGTTCGGCGTGCTCAAAGGCGGCAACCGCTATGCCAACTGGCTTCGCAGCCTGATCGAAAAAGGCGGATTCCTTTATGAAGTGCTCAAGGGCGACCGCCCGATCGGTTTTTTCGTGATCTGCCGCAAGGACGCCAACACCGTCGATCCCGTGCTGATGGGCATGTACGACGAACAGAACGACCGTGGGCTGGGCGCGCTTCTGCACAAGAAGACGCTGGATACCTGCTTCACCCATGATTGCAAGCGTCTGACCAGCACCATCGTATCCAACAATACCAAGGTGCTCAGCGTGTATGTGAACGCCGGCGCTTCCATTACGGATACGCTGTATACCTACGTGAAGCATATATAACAGACGGATTGGAAGGAGATACAGCCTACAAATGAGTTCTTTCTTGATGACTGCTATTCTGTTTTCCTTTGCGGGCAGTACAGCGCTTGCTTGGCGCAGACGGCTGGAAGAACAGCTGCCCCTTGCAGTCGCAGGAATCGTTCTTACGTTGTACCTGTTTTCTCTTTTTGATCTGTTCATGGTGGGAGCGTACGTTGTTCTGATCTTTGCAGGTATATCGGGCGTTTTGCTGATATACAGATCGTTCAAGGCAAACCGGCAGGAGATAGGCCAATACCTTCTGACTCCTGGCTGCGCAGCTTTTTTTCTGATCGCCTTGTGGCTTTGGTACAGCTATCGCGGCTATATGTATATCGAGTGGGATGACTTTTCCCATTGGGGACTTGCCGTTAAAAACATGTCGATTTTTGCTGCGCTTCCTTCAGGGGTCCGGGAAGCTACGATCACCTATACGGACTATCCCCCCGCTTCTACATTGTTTTCATGGCTTTGGACGTGGCTTTCCGGGGAATTTAACGAGGGTGATACGCAGCGCGCGCTGAATATGATGATGTTTTGTTTCCTGCTGCCAATGATGAGGGAGCAGGAATGGAAGAAACCGGGACGCGCGCTGGCAATGACGATCTTGCTGTTTGTTTTGCCGCTGACCGTTAATCCCAGGTGCTATCGGACGCTGCAGGTGGATACGGCGCTTGGCTGTATTGCGCTGTACGTACTTTATTCATGGTTCTTCTGTACGCGCGGCAAAACCGGTCTGCTGACTCTCTCCCTGTCGCTCTGTATGCTGACTTTGGTGAAGGAAACGGGTCTGCTGCTGGCGGCGATGACGCTGCTGATCATCATTGCACACGAATGGCTTGGGCGCAAAGACAGCAAACGACCGTTTCTGAAAGTACTGGCTCTGCTGACGCTTTCGTGCGGGCTGGGATACGGATCCTGGAAAGGCTATCTTCATGTCCATCATGTTCAGGAGGTGTGGAGCAAAGGATTTTTTGCGCTGGATGAAATGGTGGATCTGCTGCTGGGCCATGGCCCTGATTATCGCTATCGCACGATTGCCAATTTTCTGGAGTCGCTGTGCAGAGCTGACTGGTGGCATACAGGCCATTGGGTAAGCGTAAGCCATGCGATGTGGATCGGGCTCATGGCAGCAGGCCAATGCTGGATTATTGACCGGTGCCCGGATCAGCAAATGAAACTGCGCTGCAGACGGGTCTTTATTGTACTCACAGCTGAAGTGCTGGTTTACATTGGTTTGCTGCTGAGCCTGTATCTGTTTCAATTCCGTGTGGATGAAGCGGAAAACCTGATCTCAATGGAGCGGTATCTTTCCAGTTGGATGCTTCCGTATATCGGGATTACGCTGCTGGCGTTTGAGCGTGCCTGGCGGCAGAACGGTGGTTCCTGCTGCCAAAATGCACCCGTTTATTTGCTGCTTGGCTTGCTGATGGCTGTCAGCCCCCTCATGATTGCTCAGAATACGGTATTGGCGCATCGGCAAAATGAGGTTTCTTATCAGACGCGCATGGACGAATTGCTTCCGGAAAATGTTCGCGCGCAACTTGACAGCGCTTCGGACCGCGTGTACATTGTGGCCAGCAAGGATAATGGATATCAGTATTATCTGGGCGCATATCAGTTTACGCCTGTCCCTGTGCAGCAGGGAATGTGGACGACCTGGCCGGTCAGAAACAAACGGATGACACGTTCTGAAATATCTGCAATCGAGTATACGCCGCAGGAATGGGCGGAGGTGCTGCTGAACGGCGCCTTTACCTATGTCTATCTGGATACCATTGATAACCGTTTTATTCGTGATTATCAGCCGCTTTTTGAAAATCCCAGGAATATCAGAAGCGGAAGATTGTATCGCATCCAACAAATGGATGACATTTTGAAACTGATCGAGGTTCAATGACGATTTGAGGTGACATGAATGCTTACCTACATCACCAACGAATGCATGCCGTTGGAAAAAATGCTGGCGCGCGTTAAAAAAACGCATCCGGAGGGATGCGAACTGGTGCGCAAGGCGTATGAGTTTGCTGAAAAGGCGCACTGCGGACAGGTGCGCAAAAGCGGCGAGCCTTATTTCATGCACCCTGTTTCGGTGGCCAGCATTCTGACGGACCTGATGATCGACGCAACGACCATTGCGGCAGGCTTTTTGCACGACACGGTGGAGGACTGCCCCGAGATTACGCTGGACACGCTGCGCGAGGAATTCGGCGAAGAAGTCGCCCTGCTGGTGGACGGCGTAACCAAGCTGGACAAGCTGGATTTTACCAGCCGTGAGGAACAGAAGGCCGAAAGCCTGCGCAAAATGATCCTGGCCATGTCCAAGGACATCCGCGTGGTGGTCATCAAGCTGGCGGACCGTTTGCACAACATGCGCACCATGCGTTTTCAGGCGCCGGACAGGCAGAAGGCCATTGCACACGAAACGCTGGATATTTATGCCCCGCTGGCGCACCGTCTGGGCATCAACTCCATCAAGTCGGAGCTGGAAGACCTGAGCTTCAAATATATCGACCCGCCCGCTTTCCATGATATTGCGCAAAAGGTGGGCCTGCGCCGTTCCGAGCGTGAGGAAAACATCCGCATGGTTATTGCAGAGCTTTCCGAAAAGCTGGATGCGCAGGATATTCATTATGAAATGGACGGCCGTCCCAAGCATTTGTATTCCATTTACAAAAAGATGCACGGTCAGGGCAAAACCTTCGACCAGATCTATGACCTGATCGCTGTTCGCGTGCTGGTGGATACCGTGCAGGACTGCTACACGGTGCTGGGCATCGTGCATACGCTGTGGAACCAGATTCCCGGCCGTTTCAAGGATTATATCAGCGTGCCCAAGGGCAATATGTACCAGAGCCTGCACACCACCGTGATCGGCGGCCGCAAAATGCCCTTCCCGTTTGAAATCCAGATCCGCACGTGGGAAATGCACCGCGTGGCGGAATTCGGCGTGGCGGCACACTGGCGGTACAAAGAGGGCAGCAGCACCGCGGGCGATCTGGACACCAAGCTGCATTGGCTGCGCCAGATTCTGGACTGGCAGAGCGATACCCGCGACAGCCAGGAGTTCATCGACTCCCTGAAAACCGACCTTTTCAGCGAAGAGGTGCTCATCTTTACGCCCAAGGGCGATATCATCAGCATGCCCCGCGGCGCAACGCCCATCGACTTTGCCTACCGCATTCACTCCGGCGTTGGCAACCAGTGCGTGGGCGCCAAGATCAATGGCCGGATCGTGCCGCTGGAGACCGAACTGCAGACCGGCGACCGCGTGGAGGTTATCACCTCGCCCAACTCCAAGGGCCCCGGCGCGGACTGGCTGCGTATCGTTAAAACCCAGCAGGCCAAGGCAAAGATCCGTCAGTTTATGAAGCGCGAAATGCGCGGCGAAAACGTGGTCAAGGGCAAGGATATGGTGGAAAAAGAAGCCAAACGCCGCGGCGTTGCGCTCTCCTCCATTGTGAAGCCCGAATATTACGAACCGCTGCTCAAGCGCTACGCCTTTGCCGAAATGGAAGATATTTACGGTGCGGTCGGCTACGGCGGCATTGCCAGCGCCTATGTGGTGAGCCGTCTGATTGAAGAACAGCGCAAAGCCGAAACGCCCGCAATTCCGCAGGTCAAGGAAGTAACGCAGGAGGAGGCCCAGAAAAAGCTGGGCAAGCCCTCTCACGGCGTGTATGTCAAGGGTGAAAGCGGCATGCTGGTGCGTTTTGCCCGCTGCTGCAACCCTGTGCCTGGCGACGAGATCATGGGTTACATCACCCGCGGCCGCGGCGTTACGGTACATAAGGCGGACTGCGTGAATGCCAGCAATTCCGAGCAGGAGCGCATGGTGGAGGTCAGCTGGGCGTCCAGCCAGCAGTTGTCCGAGTTCAATGCAGGCATCACCATCATTGCATACGATCACGTCAGCCTCCTCGGCGAGCTGGCCATGGCCATCGGCAACATGGATGTGCCCATTGTGGCGGTATCTGCCAAGCGCGATGAAAAGAAAAAGACCTGCATCATCACCATGGTCATTCAGGTCAAGAGCCGCGAACAGCTGGATCGTGTGATCACCCAGCTGCACAAGCGCAGCGATATTATTGAAGTATACCGTGGCACGAACGGCTAACCAGGGGCTCTGCCAAAGGGCGCTGCCCTTTGAAAACCCGCTTAAGGGGCTAAGCCCCCTTAAGAATCCCGTGTTTGAGGCCGCTTTGCGGCCTCAGGGAGACGTAACAAGAGAGGAAAAGTTTTATGCGTGCTGTGATTCAGCGTGTTACTGAGGCCAGCGTGACGATTGACGGCGAAATCGTTGGCAAAATTGGTCAGGGTTTTCTGGTTCTGATCGGCGTGGAAGAAGGCGATGGTGAGAATGACTTCAAGTACATGACCACCAAGGTGCCCAATCTGCGTATCTTTGAAGATGAAAACGGAAAAATGAACCGCTCTCTGCTGGATGTGGGCGGTCAGATTCTGGCGGTGAGCCAGTTTACGCTTTTGGGCGATGCACGGTCCAGCCGCCGTCCCAGCTTTATTCAGGCGGCGCGTCCGGAAACGGCCAACCCGATGTATGAACGTCTGGTGGCTGCGTGGCGCGAACAGGGCATCCATGTGGAAACCGGCCGCTTTGGCGCGGATATGAAGGTTGCGCTGGTCAATGACGGGCCGGTCACCATCATGATGGATTCCCATAAGTTGTTTTGACAAAAGGAGATTCTTGCATGCCGAAGATCACGGTGGAACGCCTTGTTGCAGGCGAATTGGCCGTTAATTGCTACATTGTTGAAAACACGGAAACCCGGGAGTGCTTCCTTGTGGATCCCGGCGCGGAGGCACAGCGCATCATCCGTCAGGTTGGGGACCGCAAGGCCTGTGCCGTGCTTTTGACACATGGACATTACGATCACATCGGTGCGCTGGATGAAGTGTGCGGGCATTTCGGCATTCCTGCCTATATCCACGCTGGCGACGCCGCCAAGCTGAACGACGCCATGGCCAATGTATCCGCCGTATTCGGTCAGCCGCTGGTGCAGCAGACGGTTCCGCAGATCATCGAACAGGAAGGCGAGCTGACGCTGGCGGGAATGAAGCTGCAGATTTTGCACACACCAGGTCACAGCAACGGCTGCATTTGCTGCATTCTGCCGGATCATCAGGGCATTCTGACCGGCGATACGCTGTTTGCTCACGGTTATGGACGTACGGACTTTGCAGACGGCGATTTTGGCAGACTGGTTCAATCGCTGCGCAGACTGTACCGACTGACGCCTAAAATGATTGCCTATCCGGGACATGATGTACCCGGCGAAACCGGCCATGACCCAGTGGGGGAATGAGGATGGATACGATCAAGGTTGTACTGTACACGCCCCAGGATGGCTTTGCCAATGAGCTTTGTGATGTGCTCAAATTGTTTTTCGTGGTGGAAGAATGGCAGGTAAATTCTGAAGCAGATGAGAATGCAGAAATCGTTACGCATACCTATGAGGAATGCGGCGAACGAGCCGTCTGCACCTTTGCCTTCCGCGGTGAAACGGAGCAGCGTGAGGCTGTTTTGCCTGCTGAGCAGGATTATGAGGGGCAGAACGAGAAATATCTGGTAGCGTACAAACGGATTTCCAAAAGGCTTTGCAAAGTAACGCTGTATGAGCTGCTCAAGCGTGTGACGGGCAAGCGTCCGCCCTGGGGGTCGCTGACCGGCATCCGTCCTACCCGGCTGATCTATGAACGGCTGGAAGCGGGGCTTACGCTGGAGGAAGCGCAGCGTTACGTGGAAAATGAGTTTGATGTAAGCCGTGAAAAGAGCGACCTTCTGCGCCGCATTGTTATCGAACAGCAAAAGCTGCCTGCCCCCAGCGTTGAGGAAGCGGATGTGTATATCTCCATTCCGTTCTGCCGAACGCGCTGCGCCTATTGCTCCTTCCCCGGCGAAGCAGTGGGCAAGGGAAAGCTGATCCCGCCCTATCTGGAAGCCCTTCTGTGGGAAATGCAGCAGGGCGCGGAACTGCTCCGAAAGAGCGGTCACAAGCTGCGCGCCCTGTATGTGGGCGGCGGTACGCCCTCTGCGCTGAATGAGGAACAGTTCCATCTGCTGATGGAAGAGACCATGCGCCTGTTTTCCGGCGCCTGCGAGTATACCGTGGAGGCTGGCCGTCCGGACACCATTACCCGCGGCAAGCTGGAAACGCTCAAAAGGCTGAATGTGGGGCGCATCAGCATCAATCCTCAGACCATGAACGACGATACCCTTCGTGTGATCGGCCGCGACCATACGGCGCAGCAGGCTGAGGAAGCCTTCCTGATGGCGCGCGAAATGGGCTTTGACGACATCAACATGGATGTGATCGCCGGCCTGCCCGGCGAAAACGCCGCGCATTTTGCGCATACCATGGATTGCATCCGTGCCCTCAAGCCGGACAGCCTGACCGTGCATACGCTGGCCATCAAACGTTCCAGCCGCCTCAATCTGGAAAAATATCCGCTGCCGGACGCTGCAATCGCTGCCGAAATGGTGCGCCTTGGCGCACAGACGGCGGATGAACTGGGGCTGGAACCCTATTATCTGTACCGTCAGAAGTACATGGCTGGCCAGCAGCAGAACGTGGGCTATGCCCGTCCCGGCAAGGCCTGCCTGTATAACATTGATATCATGGAGGAAACCACCACGATCCTTGCCATGGGCGCAGGCGCCATCAGCAAGCGGGTATTCCCGGACCGCGAGCTGCGCATTGAACGTGCGCCCAACGTCACCAATGTTTGCGTATACATCGACCGTGTGCAGGAAATGGCACGTCGAAAAGAAACATTATTTCTGGATTAGGAGGAGCACCAATGAAGTATCTGATCGCCCTTGACCAGGGCACCACATCCAGCCGCGCTATCGTGTTTGACATGAACGGCCGTACGCTGGCTGCGCATGCCATCGAGTTCAAGCAGCACTATCCCCAGCCCGGCTGGGTGGAGCATGATCCCGAAGACATTCTGAATACGCAGGTGGAAGCGCTGCGCAAGGCTGTGGAAATGAGCAAGGTGGATGTGCGCGACATCGCCGCCATTGGCATCACCAACCAGCGCGAAACCACGCTTCTGTGGGAAAAGGATACCGGCCGCTGCGTGCATAACGCCATCGTATGGCAGTGCCGCCGTACTGCACCTTATGTGGAAAAGCTGGTAGCAGACGGACACAGCGAAATGATCCGCAAAAAGACCGGTCTGGTTCCGGATGCTTATTTCAGCGGCACCAAGCTGGCCTATCTGCTGGATACGCTGAATCTGCATGAGCGCGCTGAAAAGGGCGAACTGTGCTTCGGTACGGTGGATACCTTCCTGGCCTGGAATCTGGTGGAGGGCCGCCCCCATGTGACGGACGCCACCAACGCCGGCCGCACCATGCTTTTCAATCTGCGCAAGCAGGAGTGGGATGATGAGCTGCTTTCCATGCTGAACATTCCCCGTGCTGTGCTGCCCGATGTGGTGGATTCGGCTCAGGTGATCGGCAATCTGCGTCCGGAAATTCTGGGCCTGCCCATTCCCGTGGCGGCCATGGCCGGCGACCAGCACGCTTCTCTGTTCGGTCAGGCCTGCTTTGAGCCCGGTATGGTCAAGAATACCTACGGCACCGGCTGCTTTATGCTCATGAACACCGGCGATGTACCTGTGGAAAGCAACAACGGCCTGCTTACCACCATGGCGTGGCGTTTGAATGGACAGCCCACCTACGCGCTGGAAGGCAGCGTGTTCATGGGCGGCGCGACTGTGCAGTGGCTGCGCGATGAAATGCACCTGATCTCCTCTTCTGCTGAAAGCGAACAGGTTGCCGAAAGCGTGCCGGATACGGCCGGTGTATATCTGGTGCCTGCTTTTACCGGCCTTGGTGCGCCGTACTGGGATATGTACAGCCGCGGCACCATCGTGGGCATGACCCGCGGTACCAATCGTGCGCATATCGTGCGCGCTGCGCTGGAGGCCATCTGCTATCAGAGCTATGACCTGTTCAAGGCCATGGTGGCGGACCGCGGCGGCCGTATGCCCCATCAGATGAATGTGGACGGCGGCGCAAGCGCCAACAGCTTCATGATGCAGTTCCAGGCCGATATTCTGGGCGTGCCTGTGGTTCGTCCCGTAGTGCTGGAAACGACGGCGCTGGGCGCTGCTTTGCTGGCCGGTATTGGCGTGGGCCTGTACAGCAGCAAGGAAGAGGCAGCCTCCATGGTCAAGCCCGACCTCACCTTCCGTTCTGAAATGGAAGAGGAAAAGCGCGAAGCTACACTGAGCGGCTGGCACCGCGCTGTGGAACGCAGCTTTGGTTGGATTGAAAACAAATAATTTCCAAGCCCCGGAGCGTTTGCTCCGGGGCTTTTTCATGCATACTGTCCGGTGAGGTGATGATCATGGAGAACCTTCCGGAAATGGAGCTTTTGCAGTACATTTACAAAACGGCAGACATGGGCTGCGAAGGCATTGATGCGGTGGAAAAACACGCGGAACAGAAACTGCTGCAGGAATTGCGCCGTGAACGCAATGAGTATGAAAGCGTGCGCAGTGATGCAGATCAGATGATCCGCAAGGCAGGAGATGAACCTGCAGGTACCGGCGTAATGGCCAGAATGAGCACCGACATGATGGCCGCTGCTGAAATGATGATGGATGATTCGCGCAGTAAAATTGCTGAGATGATGATTCAGGGTACGACCATGGGCATTGTAAAGACCATTCGTCATCTGAAGGACTACGAAGGCCATGACGAGAATGCTCGCAAGCTGGGAGAAAGACTGCTGGAATTACAGGAAGAAAACGTGGAAAAAATGAAAGCCTATCTGTAAACCGAGGGACAAAAAGAGCCTTTTTTGGGCGAAAAGAGTTCTTAATGTTTAATATCCGCCACCACAAGATATTGTGGTGGCGGATATTTTAACGTTTTATACAAAAAATATTCGTGATTTTAGGTAGTGTCTCTATTGCAGTTACACCACAAAATATGGTATAATTTTATATCATTGACGATGGGAGTGGCTGCCTGTGCAGACCGTTCTGCCTGTGCTGCTTGCCGCAATGCTGGCTGGCCTTGTGGTAGCATATTTTTATCAGGAACACCTTCGCGAGAAGAAACTGCAGCTGCGTGTGCAGAAGCTGTACGCTTCTCAGCTGTTTGAAGATATGATCCCCATGCTGCAGTTTGCAAGGCACAATGCCATTGAACAGCTGGTGGTGGATAAGACCGGCGTGGTTCTTCGTTATCTGCATTCCGAGGGCGCGGAAACCGCGTTCCTGATGCGCCCCAACGGTTACGCTTATCTGACGGTAGATCAGCAGGAGGCCATGCGCTCCGTTTTGGAAGAGTGCCTGCCGAAGCTGCGTGAAAAGGAAAAGTATCATGTAACGCGCAAGCGCGTGGTTTTGCTCAACGGCAGCGTTGAATATGCTTTCCACTATACCATTGATAACGATTACAAAGCCCAGCTCAACCGTGCCCCGTATTATGACGGCACCCTGCAGCCCTATTCATGGTAAGAGTTTGCTTACCTTGATGGGCGTTTCCAAACGCATTTCCACATACCGGCGCAGCACGTCGAACAGCGTGCCAGCGCCGGTGTTTTTTTGCGGCTTCAGACCGCTGCGGATGGTTTCGCTCATCCATTTGATATCTTCCACTGACATGCGGAAGGTGGAACGGCTGGCACACATAGGACAGCACAGTCCGCCGGCGGCTATGTCAAAAGGTGCGCCGTTGGCTAAATCCAGCGGGGTACGGCAGTGCGCGCAGCGGCTGAGGCGCGGACGGTAACCGATAACATCGGCGAACAGCAGAAGAAACGCCGTAGTGGTTTCAAGCGCATCCGCGTCCTTCTCGTAGGAAAGGTAATACAGCCCTTTGAGCAGCAGAGCATACAGTTCTGCGGATTCTTCGCCCGGCTGCACGGCGGCGGCGCAAAGCGCGGACAGGTAGCTGGCGCAGGTCAGGCGATAGGGATCCAGCCGCAGCGGATAAAACGTATCGCTGATCGTGCAGGAGGAAAGCGTTGCGTGGTCATTCTGCTGGTAGCATACAAACTCGCCGTATACAAACAACTCGCTGGCCGGCATAAGCGCACTTTTGGGGCGGCGGCAGCCGCGTGAAAGCACATCCAGCTTGCCATAACGCGGGCTCAGAATGGTCAGCATGCGGTCGTGATCGCGGTAATTGGCATAGCGCAGAACGATTCCCGGCGTGGTAATGGAGGGCATTCGCCTTCCTCCTTTCATTTGGATATAGGAAAACCCCCTCGGAAAAGAGGGGGCGTATGCATGATGGAATCAGGCCTTCACGGTCTCCACCAGCTTGGCGAAAGCGGCGGGATCGTTCACGGCGATATCAGCCAGCATCTTGCGGTTGATGGTGATGTTGTGCTTCTTCAGGCCGTTCATCAGCACAGAGTAGCTCATGCCGTTCATGCGGGCAGCGGCGTTGATACGGGTGATCCACAGACGACGGAAATCACGCTTGCGCATCTTGCGGCCTTCATAGGCATAGCGAAGGCTGCGGCGAACCTGCTCGCTGGCAGCGCGGTACTGCTTGGACTTGGAGCCATAGTAGCCCTTGGCAAGCTTAAAAATCTTGCGACGCTTCTTGTGGGCATTGACGGCTGCTTTAATACGTGCCATTGTTTATTTTCCTCCTCAGAATCGTTAGCAAAGCTTATTTGTAGGGCAGCAGCTTGTGGATGGTGCGAGCCTCGGCGGCATTGTCCACGAAGCCGTCAGCACGCAGGTGACGGGTACGCTTGGTGGTCTTCAGGTGAATCTGATGGCTGGCGTTCGTCTGCTTATGCGTTACTTTGCCGGTCTTGGTGAAGGAAAAACGCTTGGCGGCGCCGCGATGGGATTTCTGCTTAGGCATAGGGGTTGTCCTCCTTCCGTGTGCTATCCATAACCGTCCGGACAAAAGCCGGAACACGGGATGGCTTGTTGGGTCAGGTCAGATCATATTCTCGCTTTCGCGCTTGACCTTTTTCTTGGGCTGCGGCTTGGGCTCGCGCTTGGCGGCCTCTTCCGTTTTGGCGGCCTCGGTGGCGGCTTTCTTTTCCTTGCGCTGCTGATTCTTTTCAGCAAAGCTCTTCTTTTCCGCCTTGGGGGCCAGAATCATGATCATGTGGCGGCCTTCCAGCATGGGGCGGCGTTCCACGGTGCCGTACTCCGCAATGCGCTCGGCAAAGTCCTGCATGATCTTCAGACCGATGTCGGAGTGAGCGATCTGGCGGCCTCTGAAGCGGATGCTCACCTTCACCTTGTCGCCGTCCTCCAGGAACTTCACGGCGTTCTTGAACTTGGTCTGAACGTCGTTTTCCTCGATGGTGGCGGAGAGCTGCACTTCCTTGAGCGTTACGATGCGCTGATTCTTGCGCAGTTCGCGCTCACGCTTGGACTGCTCGTAGCGGTGCTTGTCGTAGTCCATCAGCTTGCAAACCGGCGGCTGAGCGGTGGGAACAATCTTGACCAGATCCAGTCCCTGCTGTTCGGCCAGTTCGATGGCGGCGCGGGTGGCCATAACGCCAAGCTGCGTACCGTCCGCACTGATCACGCGCACCTCTCTGTCGCGGATCTCCTCGTTGATCATCGGCTCGTTGATATCCATACACCTCCAAATGGTTGTGGCGTTTTACACACAAAAAAACGCCGGGCACACTACCCGCCGTACACACAACCCCATGGACTTACGTGCCATGACCTGCGCAAGATGTTCGCGCGGTGAGAAGCGGGCAGCTTCTGCTTACAAAAGATATTATAGCACACCCCAGTTTCCCTGTCAACACAAAAGCCCTCTCTTTTTTTCTGTTTTTCCAGCGAAATTTTACAAAACCGTCACCCGCGAAGGGAAATTTCATGGTATGATGGAACAGATGAAATTTGCGATTGATGGAGGAAAACGCATTGATCGAACTTCAGAATGTATCCCGCCGCTACGGCAGCGTGCAGGCTTTGAAAAACGTGAGCCTGAAGGTGGAAAAAGGCAGTGTTCTGGGCCTGCTTGGGCAGAACGGCGCAGGCAAGACCACGCTGCTCAATATTCTGACCGGCTATCTGGCTCCTACGGAGGGCCGCGCGATGATCGGCGGGTTTGATGCGCTCATGGAGCCTGCGCAGGCGCGGCGTCATCTGGGCTATCTGCCGGAGCAGCCGCCCCTCTATGATGAAATGACGGTGCGCGAATATCTGCGCTTTGCCGCCGAACTGCGCGGGGTGGAAAAGCATGCCATTCCTGCTCATGTGGAGGAAGTGATGGAGCTTACAGGCCTTGCGGAAATGCGCAGCCGCATGATCGGTCACCTGAGCAAGGGCTACCGCCAGCGTGCAGGTATGGCGCAGGCTTTGTGCGGCGACCCGGAGGTACTGGTGCTGGACGAGCCTACCGTGGGCCTTGATCCCAAGCAGATCACGGAAATCCGCGCCTTGATCCGCAAGCTGAGCTACGGGCGCACCATTGTGTTCAGTTCCCATATTCTGAGCGAGGTTCAGCAGCTGTGCAGCCATGTGGTCATTCTGGATCGCGGCGAAGTCAAGCTGGATGCACCGATGGCCAACGTGCATGACCCGGATGAGGTAACGCTGCTTTGCACGCTGGGTGCGCCGGAAAGCCGCATCCTTCGCCATTTACGCGAACTGGAAGGCGTGAAACACGTGAGCGTGCAGCCCGCGGCACAGGCGGATCAGACCACTGCGCTGCTCGCCTTCCGCAAGCAGCAGGAACCGGAGCGCAGGCTGTTTGCCCTGGCCAGCAGCATGAATATCCCCATTCTGCACCTGTCCCGTTCGGAGGACAGCCTGGAGCAGATCTTTTTGAAAGTCATTGCCAACTGAGGGAAAGGAGACGAGCCGTGTTTACCATTTTCAAACGTGATTTTCTGGCTTATTTCCGTACGCCGGTGGGCTATGTGTTCATGGGTGTGTACCTGACGCTTTCCGGCGTGCTGTTTTACCTGTACAATCTGCAGAATCTGACGGGTGATCTGCTCACTTTCCTTTCCACTATGACCATGCTGGTCATGCTTCTGTGCCCGCTTTTGGTGATGCGCCTGATCTGCGAAGACCGGCAGAAGCGCACTGATCAGCTGGTGCTGACCAGTCCGGTATCTCTCACGGGCGTGGTGCTGGGCAAGTATCTGGCGGCAGCGGCAGTGATGCTGATGACCATCGCGCTCACCAATGTCTATACGCTGATCATCGCCATCTGCGGCAGGGTGTACATGGGGGAGTGGTTCGTGGGATATCTGGGCTTTACGCTGCAAAGCCTGAGCTTTCTGGCACTGGATCTGTTTGTGACCTGCTTTGCCAAAAACCAGATGACCGGCGCAGTGACCGCCTTTGCCGCGAATTTTCTTTTGTGGATGGCGGATATGCTGGCTGATCAGCTGTCCGTTGGCTGGATGAGCAGCGCGCTGCATTTTGTCAGCCTCTATGACCGTTACGAACCATTCCGTCTTGGCCAGCTGAGTTACTCCGGCATTCTGTTCTTCGGCACGTTTATTGCCTGTTGTCTGGTAGCGGCGGTGCGTGTGATGGATGCGCGGCGCTTTTCGGAAGGAGGCGCGGCATGAATATGCGTTGGAAAACATGGCTTTCCCGTTTACGGGAGCCGCGCTGGCGGCATGGCAGGCTGAACGCGCTGCTGATGGCAGCCTTCCTGACTATGTGCGTATTGCTGAACGTGGCGTTCAAAGCGCTGGAGGATGAATACGGCTGGAAAAAGGACCTCAGCTTCAACAGCTATGCCACCACCGGTGAACAGACTGCCGAGGTGCTGAACCAGCTTTCGCATGAGGTGGAACTGTACCTGCTGTATCAGAACGGTTCGATGGATTCGCAGGTGCTGAATCTGCTGGACCGCTACGCTGTGCTCAGCGATTATGTGACCGTTCTGCCTACGGATATCGTCAGAAACCCCGGCGTTCTCAGCCGGTTTCAGGGTGAACTGGGCAATGCCATTCAGGCGGATACGGTCATTGTCAACTGTCCGGATACCGGCCGCTACAAGGTTCTTACCTATGCGGATTTCATCACACAGGGTTACAATGTGGAGCATGGTACCTTTGAGATCGAAGGTCTGGCCTACGAAAAAAAGCTGACTGAAGCCATTGTATACACGGCGCAGAGCCGCGTGCCCACCATCGGTTTTCTGCAGGGGCATGCCGAGCTGGATGAAGGCGCGCTGACGGTATTCCTGAGCTACCTGAAAAGCAACCATTACGATACGCGCTTTGTGAACCTGCTTTCCGGCGATACGCTGGATGAGGTGGATATGCTGGTGTTTGCCGCTCCGCAGAAGGATTTGAGCGATGCGGAGCTGGAATGGATCAGCGATTTTGCCCGCCGCGGCGGCAGCCTGCTGGCCATGCGCGATTACACGGACCCGCTGGACAGCATGCCCAACTACCTGGCTCTTCTGCGCAGCTACGGCATCATTCCCATGGAGGGCGTGGTGGTAGCCGGCGCACAGGATACGGGCAGCTATTATGAGGAACAGCTGAACCTGCTGCCCTACATGACAAATCTGGATATGACCCTGCCGCTGCTTAACGCAGGCATGGATGTGCTCATGCTGCCTGCCGCTACGGCCTTTGAAACGCCGGGTGAAGCGACGGAAAGTCTGTCTGCTGCCACGGTGCTCAAAACCGGCCCGAATGCGTATGTGCGCAGCCTGAAGGACGGCGTGGTGAGCATTGAAAAGCAGCCGGACGATGTGAGCGGAGAGATCAGCGTGGCCGTCTTTGCACACCGTATGTTCTCGGACGGCAGCATCAGCCGCGCTTTCGCCGTGGGCAACAGCGCCATGTTTGTGAACGAATATATCTATCAGCGTACCTTCAATGAGGAATTCATGCTGATGCTGCTGGGCGAAATGCTGCCTGATAAAGCGGTCTCGCTGGATATTATGGCTTCCGCTGCGCTGCGTCCCGCACTGACGGTGGGCAGCAAAACCATTGGTCTGGCGCTCACGGCGGCGCTTCCATTGCTTGTGATCATCGCCGGGCTGTGCGTATTGCTGCCGCGGCGCAACCGCTAAGGAGGAACGGTATTGCAGCATCCCCCTAAAAAACCAACCAAGAAAAGCAGCAGAAAATGGCTGATCCTGCTGCTGGCAGCCGCGCTGGCCCTCTCTGCCGCGCTGGTGCTGCTGCTTCCGGCCATCCGGCAGAAATATCCGGCGAAAATGCCGGCGTATGAGATCAAAGAATCCACGGTTCGCACCATTGGCTCGCACAGTGCAGAGCAGATCGCTTCCATCACCCTTCAGCCTCCGGCGCAGAACAGCTACACCCTGTATATGCAGGATGGAACGCTGATGCTTGACCGCCAGGGAACGCTCTGCGCGATCGACGCGGATTATCAGAAACAGCTGTTGGATATGCTTGCGGAAATCAGCATACAGGACACGGTGACCGAAAACGCTGCCGAAGCAGCGGATCAGCTGGACGCCATGGGACTGAATGCGCCGCAGGCACGGGCGATGGTAGAGTACCTGGACGGAAGCCGGGAAACCCTGGAAGTGGGAGCAATGGCACACGGCAGCGCGGATTACTATTTCCGCTGGAGCGGTGCACCGGGCATTTATCTGTGCCATTCCGGCGTTCTGGAAAATCTCTCGCTTTCCCAAAGCGTGCTGCTGCCTTTTGAACAGGTCAGCATCAGCCCGTCTCTGGTGGAAAGCCTGCGTATCCGGAATGCAGCCGGAGAATGTGCTTTTGCTTTCCGGAGCGGCGCATCCGGCGAGCTTACAGCACCGTGCCGCTATCCCCTTACAGAAGATACGGCGCAAACACTGCTTACGCTGCTGGCCAATTTCCGGCTTGGCTCCTACGAGGCCCCATTGACAGATGAAAATCGTGACGGTTATGGCTTTGATGCGCCGCTGTGTAAGCTGGAAATCAGCCAGAAGGCAGGCGCGATCAACGTGATCAACGAGGATGGCAGCCTGGGCGTCGCCCAGCTGGAAGCACAGCGGTTGTCGTTTGTAATCGGACGTGCAGAAGGCGAGTTCTTTTATACCTGCGCCTACCGGGAACAGGTTTATCTGATTAGCCGTTTTCTGGTGGATGCGCTGGTGCAGGCAGACTGGCACAGCCTGATCTCCCGCACACCTGCTTCTGTGGGCGATGCGCTTCTGACCGACATCGTGTTTGAAACTGCCGAAAACACTGTGGAAATCAGCATTGAGCGCACGGAAAGCGTGCTGGAAAACAATCAGCTGGAACTGGATGCGGACGGCAATCTCGTTTACCATACCAGCGTGAGCATCAACGGTCAGGAAGCGCCGCCGGAAAAACTGGAGGTGCTTCTGGACAGCCTGAATGCATTTGCAGTGGAAGGCGATCTTCCGGCCAATGCCGCGCCGGAAAAGGAGCCGCGCTGGCGCATCACTCTGGTGACGGAAGACGGCGCCGTTCGTGTTCTGGAAGGGTTTCGTCTGGATGTGTTTTCGGATGCTGTGGCAGTCGACGGTACCATGTGCCACTATGTATATGATGAGGCCATTGATGTGCTGATGACGGGACTTGTATAAACCAAAAGGCAAGACAAAACTGTCTTGCCTCAGGCCGTCGAAAAAGCTCCCTGCGGGATCTTTTCCGCCGAAACAGGTTTCTCCTGTTCGCTGCGCTCCCGG
>JAFYQB010000139.1 GCA_017547285.1 Clostridia bacterium | reverse complement strand
GCCCCTTAAGCGGGGTCCAGGGGCAGAGCCCCTGGGAGCCCTCTGGGAAGGAGGTACTTTTATGAACCTGAACGGCGTACAAATGCTGGAATTCCCTCAGCACGGCGACGAGCGCGGCCATCTGGTGGTGGTGGAGGGAATGAAGGATATTCCCTTCGAGATCAAAAGAATGTTCTATATTTACGGCAGCGACGCCAACGTGGTGCGCGGCCGCCATGCCAACCGCAAGAGCGAGTTTGTGATGATCAATGTGGCGGGCCAGAGCAAGGTGCGCGTGGATGACGGCCGCGGCAACGAGGCCGTGTTTTCCATCAACCGTCCGCACACGGGACTGTATCTGCCCAAAATGATCTGGAAGGATATGTACGATTTCTCGGCGGATTCGGTGCTTTTGGTGCTCAGCAACGAGGCGTATGACCCGGACGAGTACATCCGCGACTACGACGCGTTCGTGAAAGAGGTGAACGCCGATGCCTAAGATGAGCATTGTCATTCCCGTGTATTACAACGCGGAAAATCTGCCCCCGCTGTATGCGGATATCAAGGAAAAGATCCTTGATAAGGTGGATTTCCCGGTGGAGATCGTGATGGTGGACGACGGCAGCGGCGATGACAGCTACCGCGTGATGCTCAGGCTTGCCATGCAGGACGAGCGCATCCGCATCTTCAAACTGAGCCGTAACTTTGGCTCCGATGCGGCAGTGCTGTGCGGCCTCATGAACTCCACCGGCGACTGCGCTGTGGTCAAGGCCGCCGATCTGCAGGAACCCACCGAAATGCTGCTGGAAATGTACGAAAAGTGGCAGGAAGGCTGCAATGTGGTTCTGGCCGTGCGCGAAGGCCGCGAGGAGAGCAAATCGCAGGAGTTTTTTGCGGACATGTATTATGAAATGACCCGCAGATTCGCCCTGCCCAATATGCCCAAGAAGGGCTTTGACGTGTTCCTGGTGGACCGCCGCGTGATCGATGTGCTGGGCAAAATGAGCGAACCCAACAGCGCGCTGGATGGTCAGCTGCTTTGGGCGGGCTTCAAAACCGGCACGGTCACCTACATCCGCCGCGAGCGCAAGATCGGCAAGAGCCGCTGGACGCTGAAAAAGAAGATCCGTCTGGTGATGGATACGCTGTTCAGCTTTTCCACGGTGCCCATCACCTGTGTAACGGGTCTGGGCGCGGTGAGCGTGGTCATTTCCATCCTGTGGGCGCTGGATGCGCTCATTTCCAAGCTGACCGGGCGCATCAATGTGACCGGCTGGACGATGATGTTCATCTTCCAGCTTTTGAGCTTTGGCGTGATCATGCTCACGCTGGGCCTGTTGGGCGCGTACCTGTGGCGCACGTTTGACGCATCCCGCCGCCGCCCGCCCTTCCTGATTGAGATCGCCGACGGCCAGAAGGCCGAAGGCCGCGACAAGGAGAAACTCTGATGACCCATGCTAAGAAACGCGGCCTGTGCTGGCTGATCGCCGCTGCAATGACGGCGGCGATGATGATCTTTGTATTGACCGGCACGGATATGCTCTACGCCACCAACGATGACGCCGGCATCATGCACGCCGTCATCGGCTATGAAACCGGCGAACCGGCTTCTTTCCATCCCTTTATCCACGGTCTGCTTTTGTGGACGCTGGGCGGGCTCACCCGCCTGTTCCCGGCAGTGGCTTGGTTCAGCTGCTGGCAGATCGGCATGCTTGGGCTGGGCAGTCTGGTGATCGCCAAGAGCATCATGCAAAGCTTTGTCAAGTACCGCAAGCCCCTGTGGCTGGGCGCGGTGATGGCGGCGGCGTTCCTTGCCGCGCTGTGGCTTAAGTACGCCGTAAGCATCACCTTTACCACCACCTCCGCCATTCTGGGCGCAGCGGCGGTTCTGCAGATGCTGTCCATCGAGCATGACCGCGGCATGAAGCCGGTCGTCTCTGGCATGGCCGGCGCGCTGGCGCTGGTGGTTTTGAGCTATGTGCTGCGCCTGAGTGCGCTGATGCCGGTCCTGGGTTTCTGCGGCCTTGCGTGGCTGTTCGGCTGCTGGGAGGAATACGGCTGGGGCAAAAAGCGCGCGCTCAAGCCCATGCTGATCTCCCTTGCCATGGTGATCGTGGCGGTCGGCGCTGTGCTGGGGATCCGCCAGTTTGAGCTGACCCGCCCCGGGGTGCAGGACTACATTGCCTGGCAGAACGCCCGCACCGAGGTGATGGACTACATCGATCCGGCGAACGTTCCGCAGGAAGCCTACGAGCTGGTCGGCTGGGATGATACCACCGCCGCCATGGCCAAAAACTGGTGCTTTCTGGACAGTGATATCACCACGGAGGATTTTGTTCAGATCGCCGAATACGTGCATGCGCAGGATGACCGCACGCTGGCCGACGCCTGGCAGACGGGCAAAAAGGTGCTGGCGGAAACGTGGAAGGCTTCCGCGCTGGAACTGCGCGGCCTTGCGGTGGCTGCCATTGCCGCTGCGGCTGTTTTCCTGTTTGCTTGCTTCTGCCCCGGCAAACGGCTGCGCCTGCTGTTGATGCTGGGCGTGACCGTCGTTTGCTCCGCCGCGATGCTCCTCATTCTGGCGATGGCGGGAAGGCTTCCCATGCGCGCCGCGCTGATGATCCTTCTGCCTGCCGCTGCCATCGTGTTTGCGCTGCTGCCCGCCTCTCTGCCCGAAAAGGTACGCTGGCCGCTGGCGCTGGCTGTGCTGGTATGCGCGGTGCAGGCCGGTGTGTGCGTGCATGCGCTTCTGCCCCATATCCTTGTGGATGAACAGCAGGACCTGCTGCTGGGCAGCGCCATGGGCGACCTGGAGGAGTACGCCCTGTTTGAGCCGGAATCCCTGTTCATTTACGATGATACGCTGGTGGGCTCCGATCTGCGTGTGTTCCCGGATTACTCCGAGGGCGTGCCGGACAACGTGACCTTCTGGGGCGGCTGGGGATTGCGCTCTCCCTCCAGCATGGCGCAGTTCGCCCGCTATGACATCGACCTGAATGATGTGGATCCCTATGATCTGCTGGCGGATAACGTCTACTTTGTTTCCGGCCGCATCGATCCTCCGCCCATGGTGGTGCTGGACTGGCTGCGCGCCAAAATCGGCCCGAACATCGACTATGAGCTGTATTCCGAATACGGCTACGTGTATATCTTCCATTTCTATGAATACTGATGAGGACGGGAGGCACAGCCATGACGCATGTGCAGAAAAGAGGCCTTTGCTGGCTGATCGCAGGGGTGATGACGGCGGCGCTGATGGCGTTTGTGCTGCTGTGCACGGATGTGACCTTTGCCGCCAATGACGATTCCTCCATCATGCGCGCTTTCATGGGCTATGAAAGCAGCGATCCCGCGCGGGTGCATCTGTTCATCCACGGTCTGCTCGCACAGCCGCTGGCTTTGCTTGGCACATGGTTCCCGGGGCTTCCGTGGTTTACGTATGTGCAGCTTGCACTGCTGGCGCTTTCTGCTGTGGTGATTGCCAAGAGCATCATGCAGAGCTTTGTCAAGCACGGCCGATCCATGATCGCTGGCGCTTTGATGGCCGCATCGTTTTTGCTGATCCTGTGCCTCAAGTATATGACGCTGCTCACCTTCACCCAGACCGCCGCCATGCTGGGTGCGGCTGCGGCGGCGCAGCTGATGTCCATTGAGCATGAACGCGGCGCGAAGCATGTGATCGTTGGCGTGGCGGGCGCGCTGGCGCTGGTTTGCCTGAGCTATGCGCTCAGGCAGAACGCACTTTTGCCCATGCTGGCCTTCTGCGGGCTGATCTTTCTGGCGCAGCTGTGGGAATGCGCGGAAAAGAAGCTTCCTCTGCGCCCCATGTTTATCTCCCTGGCGATGATCGCCTTGGTTCTGGGCGGCATGGTGGGGTTCCGTTCGCTGGAACTGAGCCAGCCGGAGATGCAGGATTATCTGGCGTGGCAGGAAGCCAATACCGAGATCATGGACTACACGGGGATCCGCAACATCCCGCAGGAGGGCTTTGATGCGGTCGGCTGGGATGAAAACGATCTGGCCATGGCGGAACGCTGGTGCTTCCTGAGCCCGGATATTTCCACCGAAGCCTTCCAGACCCTGACGGAGTATGTGCACGAGGCGGATACCGCCACGATTGCCCAGCGGCTGGAAAAGGCATGGAAGCTGTTTTGCCAGACGGCAGCCGAAAACCGGCAGGATATGCGCGCGCTGGTGATCGCCGGGTTTGCCGCACTGTGCTGCGTGGTGCTTGCATGCTGCGAACGGAAACCCCGGCAGCTCTTTTCCATGCTGGGCATGATCGTTCTGGCTGCCGCCATGACGGCGTACCTGGCAATGGAGGGCCGCCTTCCCCTGCGCGCGCTGCTGATCGCCCTGCTGCCGCCGTCTGCGTTCTTCTTTGCGGTGATGCCGGAAGCGATTTCCGCGTGGAGCAAAAAGGTCCCTCCTGCGTTCTATGCCGCGATTCTGTTGACCAGCCTGATCTGCGCAAGCGAGACCGTGCCCGGTCTGCTGATCGACGAAGAGGAACAGTGGAATTCCGGGAACGCTTTGACCGATCTGGAAGAGTATGCGGTCTATGAGCCGGAATCCCTCTTCCTGTACGACATGTCGCTGACCATTACGGATATGCGCGCCTTCCCGCCGTTCCCGGACGGCGTTCCGCACAATGTGTCCTTCTGGGGCGGCTGGCCGCTGCGCTCTCCGCAGAGCATTCAGCAGTTTGCCAATTACGATATCGATCTGATGAACTTCCAGCCGGAGGATCTTTTGCGCGATAACGTGTATGTGGCTTCCGCCACCATTGATCCGCCGCCCACGGTGCTGCTGGACTGGCTGCGGACGGAGGTAAGCCCTGATATTGAATGCGAGCTGTATTCCGAATACGGCTATGTGTACATTTTCCAATTCTGCGAATACTGATCGGAGGTCCAATGAAGCGACTGCTTGAACATCCTCTGTTTGCCAGACTGTGGCAGTTCATCAAGTTCGGCATCGTAGGGCTGAGCAACACGGTTATCTCCCTTGCCGTGTATGAAAGCTGCCTGTATCTGGGCATGCATTACCTGCCGGCGGATGCGCTTGGCCTGATCATCAGCGTCATCAACGCTTACTACTGGAACAACCGCGTGGTGTTCGGCGACGGGCGAAAGAAGCCCTTCAGTCACCATGTGCGCATGTATTTCAAATCCCTGGCAGCCTACGGCGGCGCTTTTGTGCTCAACCAGCTGCTGCTGGTGCTGTGGATTGAGATTGTGGGCGTGCCGGAGTGGCTGGCGCCGTTCATCAATCTGGCGGTCACCATTCCGCTGAACTTTCTGGTCAACAAGTACTGGACCTTCGGTCAGAAGAAACATTAAGTTTTTTTATTGTTTTTCATGGTGTACGCATTGACAGAACATCCATCCCTGTGCTAAAGTGACAGCAATCTTTTTCCCTCAACGCGATGACGAAACCAAGTACATGTCGGATGCAAACCCATTCAGAGAACTGCCGGTTGGTGCAAGGCAGCGGGTTCCGGGATGGAAATACCTTTCCGAGCGGCTTCCCAAACGGCATTGGCCCAGTAGGCGAAGACGGGCGCGCCCGATACAGCGCTACGGTCTGTCAGGACCCGACGAGGCTGCCTTTGGCAGCGAATATGAGGTGGTACCACGGTATATTCCGTCCTCTGTATCCATTGCGGATACAGGGGGCGTTTTATTTTGGGACGACCAAGGGCTCTGCCCTTGGATCCCGCTTAAGGACCTTAGGCCCTTAAGAATCCCATGTGCGAGGCCGCACAGCGGCCCCGGGGAGAACGAATAGGACTTTTCTTCATCCATCAAGCAACAAACCATGGAGGAATCAAACCATGATCATTACTGAAATTCTGGAACGCAACGCAAGGCTCTACGGAAGCGAAATCGCACTGGTAGAGGTCAACCCCTCCGAAGAGCGCGATAACGCCGTTACCTGGCGCGAGCTCAACCTGATCGAAGCCGCCAGCCCGGATACCCCCTACCGCCGCGAAATGAGCTGGAAGGATTTTGACCGCCGCGCCAACCGCTTTGCCAACCTGCTGCTCAGCCGCGGCACGCCGCGCGGTACCAAGGTGGCCATCCTGATGATGAACTGCCTGGAATGGCTGCCTGCGTATTTTGGCATTCTGAAGGCCGGCTGCATCGCCGTGCCCATGAACTTCCGCTATTCCAGCGATGAGATCGAGTACTGCCTCGATCTGGCGGATGTGGATATTCTGGTCTTTGGCCCCGAGTTTGTCAGCCGCATGGACCTGATCGCCGACAGGGTGCATCTGAAGACCATGTTCTTTGTGGGCAAGAACGGCCCCGCCTATACCGAGGATTACCTCACGCTGGTCAACTACTGCTCCTCCTCCGCGCCGCCTGTGGCCATGACCGAGGACGACTACGCCGCCATCTATTTCTCCTCCGGCACCACCGGCTTCCCCAAGGCCATCCTGCATGACCACCGCGCGCTCATTTCCTCCTGCATGACGGAGCAGAACCATCACGGACAGACCCGCGATGACGTGTTCCTCTGCATTCCCCCGCTGTACCACACCGGCGCCAAGATGCACTGGTTCGGTTCTCTGCTGGCCGGCAGCAAGGCGGTGCTTCTGCGCGGCGTGAAGCCCGAGTGGATCCTGCGCGCTGTGACCGAAGAAAAGTGTACCATCGTGTGGCTGCTGGTGCCGTGGGCGCAGGACCTGCTGGACGCCATCGACGCCGGCCGCATCAAGCTGGATGACTACATGCTGGATCAGCTCCGGCTGATGCACATCGGCGCGCAGCCCGTGCCGCCCAGCCTCATCCGCCGCTGGCTGGATTACTTCCCCCATCACCAGTACGATACCAACTACGGCCTCAGCGAGTCCATCGGCCCGGGCTGCGTGCATCTGGGTGTGGAAAACGTGCACAAGGTGGGCGCCATCGGCAAGGCAGGCTACCTGTGGCAGACCGCCATTGTGGACGAAAAGGGCCAGCCCGTTGCCCCCGGCGAGGTGGGCGAGCTGATCGTAAAGGGCCCCGGCGTGATGAAGTGCTATTACAAGAACCCCGAAGCCAGCGCCGAGGTGCTGCGCGACGGCTGGCTGATGACCGGCGACATGGCGCGCGAAGACGAGGAGGGCTTCATCTATCTGGTCGACCGCAAGAAGGACGTGGTCATCTCCGGCGGCGAAAACCTCTACCCCGTGCAGATCGAGGACTTCCTGCGCCAATACGACAAGATCAAGGACGTGGCCGTCATCGGCCTGCCCCATCCCCGTCTGGGCGAAATTGCCGCCGCGATCATCGAAATCAAGGAAGGCATGGCCTGCACCGAAGAAGAGATCAATGCGTTCTGCGAAGGCATGCCCCGCTACAAGCGCCCCCGCAAGATCATCTTTGCCGATGTGCCCCGCAACCCCACCGGCAAGATCGACAGCGTCATCGAGGACGGCGTGCTGAAGTTCACCGTGGGCGAGGAATATCCCTGCATGTACTATCTGATTCTGGAACCGTAAGCAAAATGAAGCCTTCTCCTTGAGGAGAAGGTGCTGCGTAAGCGGCG
>JAFYQB010000138.1 GCA_017547285.1 Clostridia bacterium | reverse complement strand
CTCTCCCCTGCTTCACCAAATCCACCCCGCCCCCACAGGGTCCAGGGGCCATGCCCCTGGTCGTTTTAAGGGGGATACAGGAGTCCAGAGGATCTAAGGGGGGAAATCGAAATCCCCCCTGATCCTCTGGCCCGAGCGGAGCGGAAGAGAACCGCGCAAGCTACGGCAGTGCTTGCAACAGACTGAGCGCGCAAGCTCCATCGAAGAGAGCCGCACAAGCACCGGCAGTGCTTGTATCAAGCTGAGCGCACAAGCTCCGTCAAAAGCCCCGCGTACGCACCGCCAGTGCCCCCTCCAACAACACCATTCCAACAAGGTGATCAATATGAAACGCATTTTCATCCTTCTGACCGCACTGATGCTGGTCATCCCCTGCACCCGCGCCGAAACCGTCATCGACCACGGCGAAAGCCCAGATTTTGTGCAGGCTTTGCTTGCCGTTGCCGAAGCCGAGCTCGGCTATACGGAAGGCGCCAATAACTACTCCAAGTACGGCGTGTGGAGCGGCGACCCCAATGCAGCATGGTGCGCGGAGTTCATCTGCTGGTGCGTAGATCAGCTGGATCAGCAGCAGGAAACGCAGCTTCTGACCACGGTCTACCCCAAATACAGCGGTCAGAACACCGGCCGCGACTGGTTCATCAAGCGCGGTCGATTCGTGTTCCGCAAGGCGGTGTGTCCGGACTGGGGCTACCAGTGGATGAAGGGCGCCGACCGGTATCTTGCCAAAAACGAATACATTCCCCGCCCCGGCGATCTGATGTTTTTCAGCTATAACGAGGCCGGCGACACCGAGCATGTGGCGCTGGTGGAATACTGCTCGCGCGATGAATACGGTCAGGTGCTGATCCACGTGATCGAGGGCAACAACCCCGACCGGGTGCAGAGGAACGTTTATCCGCTGGATAACTCCCAGGTGCTTGGCTTTGGCCTGTGCGAGGACCTGGCCGATACCGTTATGCGCTTCGGCAACGAGGGCGACAAGGTGCAGGCATTGCAGCAGGATCTGCACGAGCTGGGCTATCTGGAGGAACGCCACATCACCGGCATTTACGGCTCCAATACCAAAAAGGCTGTTATGGATTTTCAGGATCAGCTGTCTCAGCCCACCGCCGCCGGCATTGCCGACCGCGTTACGCAGCAGGCCCTTGAACAGGCCATGTTTGACAGAATGCTGGAGCTTCCCGAAACGTGGCTGGTCACCGAATAACAGGAGGAAATGCGCCATGAAAATTTATGAAAGCGTGACTGAGCTGATCGGCGGCACGCCGCTCCTGAAACTGAACCACTTCATGCGCACCCACTGCGTGCAGGCCGAACTGCTGGCCAAGCTGGAATGCATGAACCCTGCCGGATCCGCCAAAGACCGCGTGGGACTTTCCATGATTCTGGACGCTGAGGAGCGCGGGCTCATCCATCCCGGCTCCGTCATCATTGAACCCACCAGCGGCAACACCGGCGTGGGGCTGGCCAGCGCGGCCGCAGCGCGCGGCTACCGCGTGATCCTCACCATGCCGGACAGCATGAGCGCCGAACGCATTGCGCTGCTCAAAGCCTACGGCGCGCAGGTCGTCCTCACGCCCGGGACGCTGGGCATGGCCGGAGCCATTGAAAAAGCGCAGGAGCTGGCCGCCTCCATTCCCGGCAGCCTGATCCCCGGTCAGTTTGACAATCCAGCCAACCCTGCCGCGCACTACCGCACCACCGGCCCTGAGATCTGGCGGGATACGGATGGCCGGGTGGATATCTTTGTGGCAGGCGTCGGCACGGGCGGCACCATCACCGGCGTCGGAACATACCTGAAGGAACAGAATCCTGCGATCCGCGTCATCGGCGTGGAGCCTGCGGATTCCCCCGTGCTTTCCGGCGGCAGACCCGGCCCCCATGGGCTGATGGGCATTGGCGCGGGCTTTGTGCCGGGCGTGCTGAACACCGCCGTTTATGACGAGATCATTCCCGTTACAACCCAGGAAGCATACGCCGCAGCGCGCAGCCTGGCGCACACGGAAGGCGTGCTGACGGGCATTACCAGCGGCGCAGCGCTCCACGCGGCATGCCTGCTGGCTGCCCGCCCGGAAAACAGCGGCAAAACCATTGTGGTATTGCTGCCGGATACCGGCGAACGCTATCTTTCCACACCGCTGTTTGCAGAGGAATAAATCCCAACGGGCTTGAATCCAAGCCCGTTTTTGCATATCAATAAACCCCTTGGGGAGGTGTCGGAGGGCCGCAGCACTCCGACTCTTGTTCCGAAGCTGACGACATGCGCGTCAGCTTCGGAAGCCTTGCTCAGCAAGGCTTTCCTTACACCGTTTGCCGCCCGGCGAGCCGTCAGGCGAGTAGGCAAACGGTGCTATCTTCGTCGGAAAAGATCCCGAAGGGAGCTTTTTCGACGGCCTGAACGGGCTTGAATCCAAGCCCGTTTTTTGCTGCATTCTCCTTCGTTGACACGTGCCATCCTGCGTGCTATGATAAGCACAAGCACCTGTTTCATCAAACGAAATGAGGATTTTCTCCATGAAAAAGCATATCCTGAGCGGCATCGACCGCATCCAGACCGTTGATCGTCTGCTCAAGGGCCGCCGCGTCGGCCTGATGACCAATCCCACCGGTATCACACACGAACTGCAAAGTTCCATTGATGTCATCCACAGCCGCTACAATCTGACCGCCATGTATGCCGTGGAACATGGCATTCGCGGCGACATCCAGGCCGGCGAACATGTGGAAAACTTTACAGATCCCGAAACCGGCGTGACCGTTTACAGCGCTTACGGCCAGAACAGCCGCTTTACCGATGAAATGCTGGACGCCTTTGACGTGCTGGTGTTTGATATTCAGGATATGGGCGCGCGTTTTTATACCTACATTTATTCCATGGCCTACGCCATGCAGGCCTGCGCGCGCAAACAAAAGAGCATGATCGTGCTGGACCGCGTGAACCCGCTGGGCGGCTTGAAACGCTGCGGCACCATCATCAGGCCGGAATTTGCCTCTTTTGTGGGGGATTACGCGCTGGCTACCCAGTACGGCCTGACCATGGGCGAGTTTGCGGGCTATGTGAAGGATCATCTGCATCTGGATGTGGATCTGACCGTTGTCCCCCTTGAGGGCTGGACCCGCGATACCCTGCTGGATGAAACCGATCTGCCGTGGGTCGCACCCTCCCCGAACCTGACCAATCTGGAAGGCGCACTGTGCTACATCGGCACCTGTGTTTTTGAAGGCACCAACCTTTCGGAAGGCCGCGGCACCACGCTGCCTTTCCAGTTGATGGGCGCACCCTTCCTGAACGGCGCGGAGCTGGAAACGCGCATGAACGCGCTCAAGCTGCCCGGCCTGCATTTCCGCCGCACCTCCTTCTGCCCCACCTTCAGCAAGCATCAGGGCGTGCTGTGCCACGGCGTGCAGATGCACGTGACCGACCGCGAAAAATGCAACGCCTTTGCAGGCGGCCTCTATCTGCTGCAAACCGCAAAGGAACTGGCTGGCGATCAATTTGAGTGGCTGGGCAAGACCGAATTTTTCATCGATAAGCTGCTGGGTACGGATGAATTCCGCACCGGGAAATACGACGCCGCCGGGCTGATCGAAGCCTACCGCCAGCCCGTTCAGGATTTCAGCGAAAAAGTCAGACCCTACGAGCTGTACAAATAAGGAGGATGAGCCATGGAAATCCGTGCTTTGACCCATCAGGATACGTCCGCGTGCGTTGCGCTCATGCAGCTGCTTTCCGAGCGTGGCGAAATTCTTTATAAGCCTGTTACGGAGGATGATTTCAATAACCGTTTCTTCGGCGAATGCCGCTGGGGCTTCGGCGCGTTTGAAAACGGCGCGCTGATCGGTTTTGCCCACGCATCCGCCAAAACCAGCTTCCTCAACAAGGAAAATGCAGCCAACACGCCGCTCTATCTGACGCTGGTGATGGTGCATCCCGATCACCGTCTGAAGGGCGTTGGCACGGCGCTGATCGACCGCATCAAGGCGCTGCGCGCGGAGCTGGGCAAGCCCTCCGTGACCGTGACCGATATGAATCCCGTGCGCCTCACCTGGCTGATCCCCGGCGCCAACGGCCACGACCACAACAACGCCCCCGGCGTGGATGAGGACGGTATGGGCTATCCCTTCCTGCTCAAGCAGGGCTTTGAAGCGCGCATGCACGAAGTGGCCATGTACGTGAACCTGGCCACTTACGAGTGGAATCCCGAAATGGACGCCATCATGGAATCCCTCAAGGCAGAAGGCATCTATGTGGGCGTATGGCAGCCGGGCATGGGCGAGGAATTCGACGGCATGTGCGACCGCGTAGGCAGCGAATACTGGCGCAACGTCCTCAGGCAGGAGATCGCCGCCTGGAAGGAAAACCGCCCCAACAGCGACCCTGACCTGTGGGTGGATGGCATTGCCCCCACTGGCCCGCGCCCCATTCTGGTCGCCATGAAGGATGAACACATCATAGGCTTTACCGGCCCCGTTGGCTGCCAGCAGAGCGGCCGCGGCTGGTTCACCGGCATCTGCGTGGATCCCAACTACGGCGGCAAGGGCATTGGCAGCGTGCTGTTCAACATGCTCATGCGCGAATTTATCGGCGTGGGCGCACAGTTCTCCTCCCTGTTCACCGGAACCACCAACCATGCGCAGAAAATCTACCGCCGCGCAGGTTTCGCGCCGCATGCGCGCTGGGCTGTGATGCGGTATACGGAGGAGTGACGGCGCCTCCGGCGGCCCGGGGGCTCCGCCCCTGGGAACCCCGGCAGGGGTTGAACCCCTGCACCCCAGGCTGCCGCCGCTTTGCGGACGGCGGAAAGTGATTCTGACAAGCAAATCAAAAAGAGCTGGCCATTTCCAGCTCTTTCAGTTTGTCAATAAACCCATTAGGAGACGTCGGAGGGCTGCGGCCCTCCGACTCTTGTTCAGAAGCTGGCGACATGTGCGTCAGCTTCGGAAGCCTTGCGCAGCAAGGCTTTCCTTACACCGTTTACCGCCCGGCGAGCCGTCAGGCGAGTAGGTAAACGGTGCATTCTTCGTCGGAAAAGATCGCCGCAGGCGAGCTTTTTCGACGGCCTGAAAGAGCTGGCCATTGCCAGCTCTTTTGGTTTTTACAGAATGCGGTCTGCCGCATCAAAGAACAGCGGGGTGCCGCCGGTATGGATGAACAGCACCTTTTTGTTTTGCCATTCTTCCCGCTCAGCGATCCGGCGCAGGCCGTTGTAGGCCTTGCCCACATAAGTGCCGTCCATGGGCACGCCGTGCAGGCGCATCATTTCGCGGATGGTGTTTTCCACATCTTCGCCATAATCACCGTACACCCGGCGGAAATCATCGATGATTTCCACATCGTCTGCGCAAAGCAGGTCTTTTTTCCACGCATTGCCATAGGCGAGGGTATGCGCTTTGGCGTTTTCGGCGTCCCGGGCAACGGAAATGCCGATGATGCGTTCGCTGCCGCCGCGCAGCTTGCTGCCGCACAACAGGCCTGCCAGCGTCATGCCGGTGCCGCAGGCCAGCGCGATCACATCATAATCGCCCTGAGCGCGGATCTCGTCATAGACCGGCACATAGGCGGCAGTGGGGATGGCCTCGTTGCCCTTGCCGTAACGGTCGCCGTAGATGTAATAAGGCTTTTCGCCCTTCTGACGGATGCTTTCCATCACCGTGTCCACGCTTTCAGCCACACCGGTTTTGAGGCAGGGAACCACCTGTGCGCCAAAGGAACGGCAAAGCTTTTCGTTATATGCCTCGCGGCGCTGGCCGTCGTCATCCGCCGGAGACAGAATGGTGATGGGAACGCCTGCGCCCGCACAGAGATTGCTGAGCACACGGCACAGATTGCTTCGCGCATTGCCGTAGGCCACCATGTGATTACAGCCTCTGGCAGCCAGATCGCGCATGTATTCCAGGCCGATGCGCGCCTTGTTGCCGCCAAAGGAGAACGGCAGCAGATCCTCGCGCTTGAGGAAAAAGGCATTGCCGTGCACATCGGTATCCAGCGGCTGGATGGGCGTGGGGGCAAAAACAGGTTCGTACATGGTTCGGCTCCTTAACGTGAGATCATTTGCGCCAGCCTTGCAGCAAGCTTCTGGGGCAGCATCAGGCGAACGGCGCAGCGCAGGCGTTCCTTCACAGGCAGACTGCGCCACACGCGGCCCACTTCGCCGCTGAAAAGACTTTTCAGATCGGGCGCGTTGTGCGCCATCACCCACAGGTAGTGATCCCTGACCGTCTGCAGGCCCGCGCTGGCGGTATGGCGGCTGTATTCGTCCACATCGTTCACCATATCCACCACGCTCTGGCAGCGTTTATAGAGCTGATCGCGCTTTTCCTTTTTCCAGATCTGCATGGCCGAACCGCTCACGTTTTCGCGGTAGGTGCAGCCATACATGTGCTCATACCATGCGTGACCGGCAGCCGTCAGGAACAGCTTCATGCGCAGGTCGCCGTGCTGGCATTCCTTATCCAGAAACGTGGCGGGCAGGCTGCGCAGCGCATCCACACGAAACACAAAGCTGGCCGTGGGAATAAAGTTGATGCGGGCGATTTCATCCAGCGTGAACAGGCGGCTTTCGCCGTGGAACAGGGGCTTTTCATTTTCATAATACGGCAGGAAAGGCCGGTCCGGATTCACGCCCGCTTCGTCATGCACATAGCCGTTGGTAAAGCTGAAGGTGCACTGCGGGTCGCTTTCCATATAGGAAATCTGGCGCTGCAGCTTATGAGGATCACACCAGAAATCATCCCCCTCGCAAAGCGCAATGTACTTGCCGCGGGCACGGGGAAAGTTGAAGGTCTCGTTGATGGGTACGCCTTTGGAATACTGGTTCTCCGTCTGGAACATGGGACGGATGATCTCCGGGTACTTTGCGGCGTATTCTCGGATGATCGCTGCGGTGCTGTCGGTGGACACGTCGTCGTGGATCAGGATTTCAAACGGAAAATCGCACTGCTGGGCAAGAAAACTGTCCAGCGTCTGCGCGAGGTATTTTTCGTGATTGTAGGCCGTGCAGCAAATGCTGACCAACGGTTGCATAGGATTGCCTCCCTTGGGGTGGTATGGTTTGATTGTACATGGCGGAGGGGGGATGTGTCAATGAAGAAATGAAGTCGCTTTGCTAATGGAAAACGAGAGGGCGCGTCAAGCCGGAACTTTCTCCGTAGGGGCGACCATGGTCGCCCCTCAGCTTGTCGATAAACCCATTGGGAGGCGTCGGAGGCCCGCAGACCCGCAACCTCAATCGTCGCAGACGTTACTGCCGTAACGTCTGCTCGTTTCGGTTGACTCCTGTTCTGAAGCTGACGACATGTGCGTCAGCTTCAGAAGCCTTGCGCAGCAAGGCTTTCCTTACACCGTTTGCCGCCCGGCGAGCCGTCAGGCGAGTAGGCAAACGGTGCATTCTTCGGCGGAAAAGATCGCCGCAGGCGAGCTTTTTCGACGGCCTGAGGGGCGACCATTGTGCGCCCGTCCAGTTCCTCGCTGCTTCCAACCACAACCGGAGGGAGGCACGCGCAAGCGAGCCGGAGGCACTGTATTGCCTCCGGCGGTCTTAGCAGCAACCCTAAACACAAAAAACCAGCCCCGCGCCGAAGGCGCGGAGCTGGGGTCAAGGGGCACTGCCCCTTGTTACAGGGTGTTGATCAGTTCGTACATTTCGCGGTCGAAGTGACGCTTCATCATGAGGGCGTCGCCAATGGGCATGTGGAACACGCGGCCGTGACGGATGCCGATGGCCTGGTTGGTGATGCCGCGGTTGAGCAGCTGCACAGCCAGGTGGCCGGCTTCAAAGGCGAAGGCGCTGTCCTTGGCGGTGGGCAGAGCGCCGCGCTGAGTATAGCCCACAACGGTGGCGCGGGTCTCGCAGCCGGACATGTGCTCAATCATGCTGGCCAGACGCTCGGCGTTGATCTTGGAATGATCCTGAATATCGGGATCATAGGTCGCCATGTAATCGCGCCAGGTGTCGATCTCCTTCATGTTATCCCAGCAATGTTCAGAAATGATGCAGGTAGCGCGCAGGTTTCCGCGCTCGGTCAGCGCCTTGAAGCGGTTGGCGATCTGCTCGATGCTCCACTCCATTTCGGGCACGATGACCATTTCCGCGCCGGTGGACATGGCGGTCTGCATGGCAACGTCGCCGCAGTATCGGCCCATGACCTGCACAACGCCGCGGCGGTCGTGGGAACGGCTGGTAGCGCGGATGGAACGAACGGCGTCCACACACACGTTTACACAGGTATCAAAGCCCAGCGTCATTTCGGTGTAGCCCAGGTCGTTATCCACCGTGCCGGGGATGGCTACGCAGGGCATGCCCAGCTCGCACAGGCGCATGGCGCCGGTAAAGCTGCCGTCGCCGCCGATGACGACCAGCGCGTCAATGCCCAGCTCGCGCAGATGTTTGACAGCTTCGCGGCGTACTTCAGCCTCTTTAAACTGCTTGCAGCGCGCAGTACGCAGGAAAGTACCGCCCTGATCGGCGATATCCAGAATGGTTTCAATATCAAGAGCCGTGATATCGTCCAGAGGATTATCGCTCAGACCCAGCAGGCCATTGTAGCCGCGCTTGATGCCCATGAGCTGAATGCCCTGAGCGGCTGCGCAGCGTGCAACGCTCACAACAGCCGCGTTCATTCCGGGAGAGTCGCCGCCGCTGGTCAGAATACCGATTTTACGAATCACAGAAAATCACTCCTTGGTCATGCTTGCGGAAGGAAAAACCGCTCCTTTAGTATAGCACAGTTTGCCTGGATTGAAAACATCAATAGTCCAGAGAAGAGAAGCGCAGGGAATGATCCTCGCGGCCCACATGCTTGAGGTAGGCGGTGGGGCTCATGCCAACGATGCGCTTGAACTGCTTGGAGAAGTGGTAGGGATCGGGCATGCCGATCTCCACGCCGGTCTGGCGCACGCTCATGCCGTCGCGCAGCAGGGTCTTGGCGCGTTCCATTTTGAGGAACTGCAGGTAGCCCAGCGGCGGAATACCCAGCTCGGCGGTGAAACGTTTGCGGAAGGTTTCCACCGGCATACGGCTGATGGCGGCCATATCGGCCAGGGAGAAGGCGTCGCGGTAGCGGCAGGCGCGCAGCGCGTCCACCACGCGGGCGATCTCATGGCTGAGGGTGGCGCTGGTGGCCACGCTCTGGCCGGAGTGAGCGGCGATCAGGCCCCACAGCAGCTGCTCCAGCTGGAAGCTGGCGTCGGAAGTGCCGGTGTGGCGCACCAGCACCTGCACGATCTGGCGGATGAGGATGACCATGCTGGGCAGCATGCCCTGCTTGGCGGGAACGCGGTTATAGGCGTTCATCTGGCGCATGAAGCTTTCGGTCAGGGGGCCGTCCACGGTCAGCCACAGCAGGCGGCAGTCCTTGGCGCCCAGCACCATGCAGCCCTCCGTGTGGGCGGGAATCACGGCGCATTCACCCTTCTTGAGGGCTACTTCCATATCGTGATGCTGGAAGACCACGCTTCCGTCATCCACCACCAGCCACATGGGGTTTTCACAGGTGGACAGGCGGTAGGTTTCCTGCAAAAGGATCGCGCTGCCGGCGGTTTTGATCCACACGCCGCTCTGCTCTACCAGCGGTGCGGGAACATGGTTGCCCTGCACAAAAATACCAGGATCAGCCGCTTCGCCCACAGGCGCCTGAGGAACAAAAGTTACATAAGACATAGGCGGTTACGCCTCCTATCAGTGGTATGGCCTGCAGTGCGCTTGCACTGCGGTTGAGCATCTTTCTCAACGGAATATATTGTATGGTTTTCAGCGCCCGATGTCAAGCAAAATTTGCCGTTTTTCATTATTTCTACAACCTTTTTTTCCATTCGATGTGATTTCTTTAACGATTAAGATGTTGTATTTCAACGTTTTGCCCCTTTTGGCCATCTTTGTATAAAAAGGTACATCTTCAAAGCAAATATTTTCTATTTATAAGGTTTTATGCTATTTTTTTCCTTTGTTTTCCTTTGTGCATATCTTTTCCTGCAATGGGACAAACTGTGTAAAAACCCTGAAGGAGGATCAAACATGCATTCAGGAAGCAAATCCGTTCACACCGCGCAGTGGCTTGCGGCACTGGCTGTGTTCGCGCTGTTTCTGGGCTTTGTGCGTGCGGACGCTGCCGTGCTTTCGTGGGGCAGCAAGGGCGATCAGGTTCGTCAGATACAGCAGAAACTGATCCAGTACGGCTATCTGAAAGGAACGGCGGACGGTGTTTTCGGCGCCAAAACCTACGATGCAGTCGTATGGTTCCAGCGCAAAAACGGTCTGGCGGCGGACGGCGTGGTGGGGCAGAAAACAGCCGCCGCACTGGGCCTGAACCTGACCTCCAGCGTATCCGCCGCCGCATACAACGAATCCGAAACGTACTTGCTGGGCAGGCTGGTGCACGGCGAAGCGCGCGGCGAGCCGTATGTAGGCAAGGTGGCGGTAGCGGCAGTGGTGCTCAACCGCGTTCGTTCTCCCGCCTTTCCCAACACCATTGCCGGCGTTATCTATCAGGCCGGCGCATTTGACGCAGTTGCGGACGGGCAGATCAACCTGACCCCGGACGAGGACAGCCTGCGCGCCGCCCGCGATGCGCTGGGCGGCTGGGATCCCTCCGGCGGGTGTTTGTATTACTACAACCCGGTCACATCCACCAACCAGTGGATCTGGACCCGGCAGGTGCAGCTGAGCATCGGCAAACACAACTTTGCCATCTGAGGTGCGGCAATGAAAACAAAACATCATTTCATTCTGTATACGCTGCTGGCGCTGACGGTGCTTACCGCCGCTCTTTTCGGGGCGGATGCCTCCATCCGCGCATCCACCGCCCGTCAGACGCTGCAGGATGCCTACACCCGCCATCTGCTGGAAACGCAGGAACAGCTGCAGGCCATTTCCACCCAGCTTGCCAAAATGCAGGTAGCGCAGAATGTACGCACACGTGTGGAGCTGCTGAGTACGGTCAGCCGTCAGGCGGACGGCATGGTGGGCGCGCTGACCGCACTGCCGCTGAGCCACGCCGCCATGAGCGATACCATCACCTTCTGCAATCAGCTGTCCGAATACACGCTGGGGCTTGCGCTGCTGGCCGCTTCGGGGGATGAAACGGCGCAGGAGGATCTGAACCGGCTGGCGGAACTGGAAAACCACTGCACGCTGCTGCTGGGGCGGCTGGCGGTTTCCACTCAGGATAGGATGCAGCTTTCCGCTCCCGGCAGTGTGTTTTATGAGGAAGCCGCCGCGGACATCCGCCCGCTGGAACAGGTGGCCAATCCCGATCATGGCATGTCCTACCCCAGCATGATCTACGACGGCGCCTTTTCCGACGCCCGCCGCACCGGCACGCCGCGCGGGCTGAACCCAACGCAGGTGGATCAGCAGATGGCGGTGGAAATCGCCCGAAGCTATCTGGGGGAGGAACGTGTGCGAACCGCCGTCCCCGGCGCAGGCGCGGGCGGCACGCTGCCCAGCTACGGTGTGACCATCACCCTGAACGATGGGCTGGTGCTGAATGCCGAGGTCACCCGTCAGGGCGGGCAGATGCTGTGGATCATGCCGGAGCATGCCTCCTTTGAGCCTCGCCTCACGCTGGAGGAATGCACGCAGGCTGCGCAGCGTTTTTTGCAAAAGCATGGCTACGCTGCCATGGAAGCCAGCGATTATCAGGTATACGACGGTCTGGCAGTTATTCGCTTTGCCGCTCTACAGGACGGCGTGCTGATTTATCCGGATCAGCTCAAGATGCAGATCCGCATGGATACCGGCGAAGTGGTGGGGCTGGAAGCCAACCAGTACCTGATGAACCACACCGTACGCACAGATCTGTCGCCAAAACTGACGCAGGATGAGGCGGCAGCGCGCGTCAGTCCGCATTTACAAGTGCAGAACATACGCCTGTGCGTGATCCCGGAGGGCGATGGCGAACGGCTGTGCTACGAGCTGACCGGGGTTTATGAACAGCAGACTTACATGGTTTATCTTGATGCAGCGACCGGCGAGGAGGCCGATGTGATGATGCTGATGGACGGCGCGGATGGACCGCTGGCAGCGTAAGGGAAAGTTGTCAGGCCGCAGGCCTGACGGATGAGGCGGGGATGCTGCAAGCAGCTTTATAGGTGCGTATGGTACGCAGCCCCTCCGCACGCTTCCCCTTGAGGGGAAGCTGTCACCGAAGGTGACTGATGAGGTGGGGATGCTGCAAGCAGCTTTATAAGTGCGTATGGTACGCAGCCCCTCCGCACGCTTCCCCTTGAGGGGAAGCTGTCACCGAAGGTGACTGATGAGGTGGGGATGCTGCAAGCAGCTTCAGGATCGCGTATGGTACGCAGCCCCTCCGCACG
>JAFYQB010000137.1 GCA_017547285.1 Clostridia bacterium | reverse complement strand
GGCTTCCGAAGCTGACGCGCATGTCGTCAGCTTCGGAACAAGAGTCGGAGGGCCGCGGCCCTCCGACTCCTCCTAATGGGTTTATTGGCAAGCTGAGGCGAAACTGAACGCTTCGTCTGAATGATTAAGCAGTGATTTTGCTGTATTCGTTTTCCATCAGCATGAAGAAAGCCTGCCCCTCCGGCGCGACAAAGGATTTGTCAAAGGTGGGCATGCCGCACACATTGTGCACCAGACCGTACGCATCCACGGAGGCATGCGCGGCGGCGCGGATGTTTTCTGCGGCTTTCAGAAGGGAATGATCCAGCCAGCCTTCGCGTACGCCGCGGCAGATGGTATAGGCAAACATCTGGCCGCAGTTGATTTCCGGGAAGGAGGAGGAATCGTCCAGCACATCGTGGAACATGCCGTCGCTGCGCTGATAACGCAAAGCAGCGTCCAGCAGCAGGCGGATGCGGTTTTCCAGCTGCTTTTTCTGTTCGGCATATTCATCCGGCAGCATGGTACGCACGCGTGTCATGCCGGCGCATGCCCAGCCGTTTCCCACGCCCCAGACATCTTTGCGTACAAAGGATCCGGAGGCGTCATCCCAGCGATGGGCAAGCAGGCCTTTTTCAGGCACGAACAGCGCCTGCCAGTAGCCGTCCAGCTGCTTGAGCGCCTCGTCATAGCAACCGGCGCGGGCAAGGAACGGGGGCAGCATATACATGGAATCTACCCAAAACTCCGTGCCGTTCGAAAAATGATACACAATTCCGTCTGCATTGCGCGGCGCCAAATCCAGCGCCCAGCGAAGCAGGCGTTTTTTGGCTTCCAGCAGCATGGGATCCGCTGTTTGCTCACAGGCGTACAGCAGCGCTTCGCCAACGGCGCAGGGATCAGTGGAGGCGGTGGAGTCGCCAATGTGGCAGCAGCGGCCTTCTGCATTCTGACGGTTGGCGCCCTCTACGGCCAGGAGAATCGCTGTGCCGGTATCGCCGCATTCCAGAAAAGCCTGCGCCAGCACGCCCTGTTCCCAGTTGTAGCGCTGCATGGCCAGCGCAGCCTGTTTGACCTGATTCAGAATGGTTTGACTCATAACTTACTCCCCGTATACTTTCTCAATCGCGCGGCGGGTGAGGGCGACAAACTGGGTAAATCGCTTGGGGTCGCTGCGGCACGAATGGGTGTCCCGCAGGATGATTTCGGGATATCCGGCCTTGGCAGCCAGCAGGCTTTCAGTCATGTATTTTTCCATGCCTTCTGCATCGAACGTTTCGCCTGCCAGCCATGCGGGGTTGGGCTTCCATGTAAGAATGTAGTCCTTTTTCAGGCGCTGCGCCATTTTGCCCAGATCCGCCCACGGACAGGCGGCCACGCGGCGGAGGTTTTTGATTTTGAGCACCTCCGGCAGCTTTTCGGTCAGATCGTCGCAGCAGCCGTAGCCGTTGAGCCCAAAGGGCTCCAGCAGCTGCTTCTCAAAGGGTAAAATGGTTTCACAGAACATCTCCGGCGATACACAGGAGTATTCCTGCGCCTCTGCGGCGCCCCATACCTGATCCAATCCCACTGGCTGATCCGTATAGGCGGGCAGATCATCGCAGTAACCAAGACCGCCGGTATAGTGATAGGTGTAATCGTTGTTGGACTGAACCAGATTCAGCTGCTGTACCTCTTTGATCAGATCCATGGTGCCTTCGGTCAGAAAAGCGAACACATCCTTCACCATTTCCGGATCATCGATCAAATCAATGAACAGATTGTCCAGTCCGCGATAATCGCAGTAAATATGGGCGATATGGAAATCGAAGATCTTCACGCCGGTGACATGCACTTTCAATAAGTCGCCGACAGTCTCACGCAAAGCTTCAGCGCGCATTTCTGCCCCTTCCATATCCAGTGGAAGCACCGGCTTTTTCAGCTTCTTCCAGTCCTCCGGCTCCTCAATGAAGGGCACATGATGCCACGCGCCGCGGCTGGTGGATGGCCGGCGCTGAATGGGAACGCCCCACGGGATCCCGCACCACAGGCTGGTTACGGGAATATCGTAGTGATCTTCGATGGGCGTATCATCCGGGATATACTCATGCCGGAAAATGCGGCGGCGAAGCTCCAGCTCCACCTCACGGGCAAAAGCATCTTCGCATTGCAAAGAATCATCCGGGATGATCTCCGCCCACGAACCTTCCGGAGATACAAAAACCGGCGGGATACCGTGCTTTAGGGCGGTATGTTTGCGCCACATGTCGCGCAGAGCCTGCTGGCGGGGCAGGGCAGCAATGTCATGCACCTGCTGTGCCAGCTTTTTCAGCACAAGACGGTCGTTTGCGGTAAACATGGTCAGTCCTCTTCCAGAATGCGCTTGAGAGCCAAACCCATGTCTTCGCCAATGCGTTCGGCCTCGCCGGGCACGACGGGCAGACGCTTATAGAGGAAGGTGGATTCCAGAGCGGCATAAGCGCCGCGTTTGATATCATCCCTGGTGGGCAGATAACCCAGCAGTTCTTCGGCGCAGCCAAGGGTGAGGGCGTCGTGACGGCCAATGATTTCACGGATATCCATGCCGATCCGGGTAAAGCCTTCAAACGGCAGCGCGATGAGCGGCACGCCGCCGATCACGGCATACTTGACGGAAATGGACTCTTCGGGCGTGAGACGGTCCAGCTTTTCGAGCATTTCCTTTTCCCAGATAAGCGCCACTTTCGCTGCGCCTTCTTCGGGCCCGCCTGCGCGTTCTACAGCGGTTTTGGCGGCGGAGGTGATGTCTTCGCAGGTTACAGGAGTCAGCCGCAGCACAAAGGGGATCGCACCGGAGGAAAGCACGAGGGGCAGTTCCTTTGCAGAAGAAGAGAACACATCCGTTACGATCTGCGCGCATTCGGTCAGGCGTTCATGAGAAGGCTGCCACGGATCAATATCGCCGCACAGGCCGTTCAGGAACAGGCTTTCAAAGCCTTTCTCCTGCATGAAACGGTTCACCTCACCCGCCAGATCGGCGGATACGGCGGTATCGCGTCCGCGGAAAACACAGTGGCAGGCCGTGCTGACCGCAGCAATGGGGGAGGCGTTTTGCCGGGTAATGGTAAAGCCGCGCACAGTGCGGTCCACCGGTCCGTTGGGATCGGCACGGTTGTAGATGTGATCGCCGGGCAGCGGCTCGCACATGTGGGAAAGCGCAGTCACTTCGGTCAGATCAGCGAAAGCGGCATCTACAGCCAGACTGATGCGGCCTGCCACCGTTGCTTCATAAGCGTCATCCACATACCCGCAGCCCTCATGGTACTTGACGGAAGGGCCGGTGTGGGTATGAACGCTGACAATGATGATCTGATCAGGGCGCAGGCCGTACTGTGCAGCATGCGCGGCGACATCTGCGCAGATATGACGGTTCAGGCCCAGCAGTTCGCAGCTGATGATGAGCGACTTTGCTTCTTCCGTTTCCAGAAGCAGAGCACGCGCATACAGCGGATCACGTACGCTCAGGGCGCAGCGATTCAAATAGTAGCCGTAGCCGGTGAGCTCCACGCCCAGCGGCGGGGTGAGGTCAGACTTGCCGAAACCAGCTCGCATGATATATCCCTCCATTACAGCAGCCCGGGAATCTGGTCCTTGTAGCGTTCGATGAGGGCGTTGTTCCATTCGTCGCCGCCGTCCACGTTGCTGGACTTGAAGTAATCGGCTTCAAAGTTTTCTTCCAAAGAAAGCTCCTTCACACGGCACACGATGGACTGCAGCATCGCCGCGCCGATGGCGGTGGAGGTGGGGCCGACCATCGCGCCGTCGGCAGCCTGCCAGCTGGCGTCGCCCAGCACGCCGCCGTTATCCAGAATCAAATCAGCGGTTTCAAACAGACGCAGATTCAAACGGTTGCGGCTGGTTACGGCCTGGGTGTGCTGCATGCTGGTCAGGGCGATCACATATGCGCCGCGACTGCGGGCTTCATCCGCCAGAAGAACAGGCACAGCATTGCGGCCGGAGTTGGACATGGCGATCAGCACATCGCCTGCCTTGATGGGATACTTTTCCAGCAGCTTTGCCACCCATTCCTCGTTGCGTTCCTCCAAGGTGGAGCCGGCGGCAGAAATGTGCAGCATCAGTTTTTCATCCAGAATGGGGCAGAGGCGAACCATGCCGCCCGCACGGTAGAAAATTTCCAAAGCCAGCAGATGGCCGTGTCCGGTGCCGAAGGTGTAGACCATGCCGCCGTCGCGCAGAGCATTGGCAATCTGACGGGCGGCGGTTTCCAGAGCATTCTGCTGGGTATCGAGGGTGCGGCTGAGCAGTTCGCTCAGATTTTCAAAATAGGCATTGATGGCGCTCATGGGTAAATCTCCTTGCTTGTGGATTTGATATTTTCCAGAACCTGCGCATTGAGCAGATTTTCTTTGCGGAAAAGGTGGATAACCGCGCCCAGTTCCGGCGGGAACACAACAGGACAGAGCAGTGCGTCCGGAACCTGTGAAAGCACAGTGTTCATGAACAGGTCACGGGCGAAAGGATTGTGTTCAAACACACCGCCATACAGGCCGATGCGGTGCGCTTTTTCATCCTTTATAAGCATCTGTGCGGCCAGAAGACCAAGGCGCTTCATATTGCGTTCTACAATACCATGGGCAGCAGGATCGCCCTCACTGGCACGTGTCAGCACAAAACGGGCAAAGGCGGCAAATTTTTCAGGGCCGAAATCCGGTGCGTAGACGCGGTCGATGATGGCGCGGGGATTCTCTTTGGCTTCAAAGAAGGCAAGCGCATCCTCCGCAAGGGGCGTCGGCACACCGATGCCGTCCAGCACGTCGGTCACAGCCATCAGGCCTTCACGGGCAAGCGTATAGCTGCTGCCGATATCGCCCAGCAAATAGCCCCACCCGCCGCCGGGAATCTGCCGTCCGCTGGAATCCACCAGCACCAGCATGGACCCCGTGCCGCAGATGACGATCACACCGGGTTCGCCCAGCGTGCAGCCCATCAGGGCCGCGTAGGCGTCGGACTGCAGATCCAGCTGATCGAAAGTGAGGCAGCCCTGTGCGAACTGACGGGTGGTCGCTTCATCCGCCGGAAGATCCAGCGCGGAGGAACCCACGCATACCATGGCCTCCGCTACAGGCACCCCGGCCTTTTGACAAAGCTTTTTGACCATGTTTTCGGTGCGGAGACGGACGGTTTCCACGCCGGAATTGAGAAAATTCAGGCCGTTTTCATAAGCCAGCGCAGCCACGCGGCCGTCGGGCCATACCGCTGCGGCGGTGGAGTGGGTACCGCCTCCATCGATGCCGATATACAGGCTGTGCGCCATGGCACATCCCTCCTTATCTGTTTAAAGAGAACCGTAAGTGGGGGCAGTGTACACTTCGTAAAACTGCATGCCATGCTTGCGGCTGGGGTCGAGGGGTTCTTCATCCAGTTCGCAGATAGTATCCAGCTCGCCCTCGGCATAACGCAGCAGCACGTCCTGCACATCCTGCAAGCGGCCGATGACTGCGCCGTAGCGCAGCGCCATGGTTTCCCAGCCGTTGCGCTTGTAATCGCGTTCCCACACGGCCTTGTGCAAATCGCGCAGGGTTTCGTAGCTGTCGATCAGGGCTGCAATGCTTTCCTCGGCGGTCTGTGCAAGCCAGGTCTTGTCTCCAGCCAGATAATGGGGGCGGATTTCGGCCAGCAGCAGCGCCTTTTGCAGGCAGATATCGAAGAGGGCGGTCGCATAACGGCAGAACAGATGATCCTGATAGGGAGCCAGCACTTCAAGCGCCTTTCGGCTGCGGGGAATGGATGCCAGCAGCTCCTCGCCCTGCGGCCCAAGGGGATAGAGCAGGTCACAGTAGATGAGCGCCTTGCCCACGCGGCGGTCAACCGCACCGGGATAGAACAGAGAGAAGGTTTCATACGCTTCGCGGGGCAGGCCGGTCAGGAATTCGCCGGTGGCCTTGACTTCCTCAGGCGTACAATCCTCGCCGCGCCAGCAGAACTCTGAGAACATGGGCATCTGACTGAGAGCCAGATGGTGGCTGGTCTCATTGCCGTCATCGCCCCACATGGTGGCCATAACGGTTTTGACCTTGTGACGGGCAGCCACTTTCAGCCCCGGCCCCATGGTTGCCCATGTCCAGTCCACATGCGGCAGGAAGCCGCTCCAGGTCCACAGTCCGCCTGCAAAAACGGTGTTGGGGCTCATTTTTTTGTGCTGGGTGAACATATGCTCATACCACTTCTCTTCGGCGTGGTAATAGTCCCAGTACACCATGTCCACTTCGGGCAGGCTATCGATTACGGCTTGCGGAATATCGGATTCCAGATCATAGTAGTCGTTGTTTTTGGAACCCAGACGGAAGAACATGTCGCTCCACATCATGGGTTCAAAATCGTACTTTTTGCACAGCTCCACCACGCGGGCAAGGTGGCGGCTGAGCAGTTCGAAACGGTCCACCATGCCGTGTCTGGCAAGGTAGCGGCCAAGGCCAACACCATGCGCCTCGTCCATGCCGATGTGCAGGCGTCTGGTGGATACGCAGCTGCGAATGGAACGAATCTCCGCTTCGATAAAGGCGTAGGTTCGTTCATCATCACAAAGGAGCACGGTGTCGTTATCCTGCAGACGGTTATTTTCCTTCCACTGCAGGAACTGACCCAGATGGCCAAGCGTCTGAATGCAGGGCAGAAGCTCAATGCCAAGTGACTGCGCGTAGGCGTCCAGCTCGCGCAGTTCCTGCTGGCTGTAGCGGCCGCGCAGATAGCCCATGTATTTGTACTCCGGTACGGTGAAGGTATCTTCGGTATACAGCACGCAAAGGTTCATGCCGATGGCGGCCAGATGATCCATGTAACGCTTGCAGCCTTCTACCGTCATGACGCCGTTGCGGGACAGATCCAGAAATGCGCCGCAGGATTCAAACTGAGGTTCTTCGTTAAGACTGACGTTTTCCTTTCCCGCTGCAAGCTCCTGCGCCAGCCGGAAAAAGCCTCGTGCCAGGGCGGATTTGCTTTCGGCGGTGATGACAGCTTCCTGAGCGGTGCCGCAAACGGTCAGCCCCTTGCCTTGTTGAACGGTTACTTTTCCTTTATATACGAAGCCGACCAGCCCCAGAACAGTATTCTGAATATGGGAAACAACCTCGGTAGTAAACATGCGGTTCCTCCTTATGCAGCTTGAACGATGATCCGCAAAAAACGGATGGAAATCTATCTTAAAGGATTCGACGAACGGTGCTTCTCTCCTGCCATTTATTCAATTGAAGGAAGAAGAATAATGAAGGTTCATCAAATATTTCACGAATAAAACATTTGTCGTATACGGATAAACAGTTCTAACAGAATATACAATTTGGCAAAAAAGTCGCCAAATTGTTGAAAATGATATTTACATCTAATCAGTTTTGTGCTAAACTAACAGTATTCCAAAAAGAGATTCACTTCGGAGTGCTTTTCTGGCATCCGAAAAAGGCGGAAGAGCTTGGCTTTTCGGCCTGTTGCACCGTTTCTTGCAGCGTGTATCTTTGGATAAAGAAAGGAGACGGACTGTATGAGCACGACGACATTGAAGCCAAAACAGAAAAAGAAGACGCAAGGCACAAACGGTTCTTCGTTTGATAATCTTGAGATCTTCCTGCTTCACCTGCCCACCACTATCTGGTATCTGATCTTCTGCTATGCCCCCATGTTTGGCGTAGTGATCGCGTTCAAGAACTATAAGGTTCGCCCGGGCAAGAGTTTCCTGTGGAGCCTGTTCAAGAACTCCAAGTGGTGCGGCTTTGACAACTTCGAGTTCCTGTTCAAATCCAGCTACTTCGAGTCCATGCTGCGCAATACGCTGGCGTACAACTTCATTTTCATTATCCTCGGCGTATTGGTTCCTGTAACGCTGGCCATTCTGATTTCGCAGATGTACAGCAGAAAGATGGCCAAGGTCTGCCAGACCGCCATGTTCCTGCCGCACTTCCTCAGCTGGGTTGTTATCAGCTACTTCGTGTACGCCTTCCTGGCCACCGACGCCGGCCTGGTCAACAATATCGGCAAAAGTCTGGGTCTTACCGACGGCAAACATGCCTGGTACGCGGACAAGAACTTCTGGAAATATTTCCTGGTTTTCCTGAATCAGTGGAAGGGCATGGGCTACGGCATGGTCGTATACCTTGCTACCATCAGCGGCATCGACAACGAAATGTATGAAGCCGCCCTCATCGACGGCGCCACCAAGTGGCAGCAGACCAAGTACATCACCATTCCCTGTCTGCGCCCCATCATCGGCATCATGTTTATCATGGCCATCGGCTCCATCTTCCGCAGCGACTTCGGTCTGTTCTATCAGGCGCCCCGCAACTCCGGCGCGCTGGTTGACATCACTCAGACCATCGACGTGTACGTCTACAAGGCCCTGCTGGAGCGTCCCAATATCAACATGTCTTCCGCTTCTTCTCTCCTGCAGTCTGTCTGCGGCTGCATCACCATCGTGGCTGCCAACCTCGTGGTCAAGAAGATTGACCCCGACGCCGGCATGTTCTGATCGGTGAGATGAATAGGAAAGGAGATAAAGAAAATGGCTAAGAAAAAAGAAAAAAAGATCGTTGATGGTCTTTTGAAGTTCAACCGCGTTCATCCGGTAACCAACGTTGCGATTACCGCCCTGTTTATCTTCCTGGCGCTGCTGTGCTTCATGCCTGCGCTGCTGGTGCTGATCGTGTCGTTCTCTTCCGAAAAGTCGGTCGTGACGATTGGCTATAGCTACTTCCCGCTGGAATGGAGTCTTGCCAGCTATACTTACCTGTTTAATCAGGGCGCATACATTGGCAAGGCGTTCATCAACTCCATCTTTGTTACGATAACCGGCACCGCTTTGGGTCTTGTGATGTGCTCCACCATGGGTTATGCGCTCAGCCGTCCCAATTACCGTCTGCGCAAGTTCTTCAGCTATTTCATCCTGATCCCCATGCTCTTTAGTGGTGGTCTGGTAGCCAGCTACATGATCAACGTCAACGTTCTTGGCCTCAAGAACACCTATTGGGCGCTCATCCTGCCCATCTGCTGCTCCAGCTTCTACGTTGTGATCATGAGAACGTTCTTCCAGACATCTGTGCCTGAGGCAATCATCGAATCGGCCAAGATCGACGGCGCGCGGCAGATCCGTATCTTCGCCCAGATCGTGCTGCCCATCTCGCTGCCTTCCATCGCGACCATCGGCCTGTTCTTCACCTTCGCCTACTGGAACGACTGGATGATGGCCAAGTACTACCTCAACACCAACATGCAGGATATCTTCCCCCTGCAGTACGTACTGATCACCCTGGAAAATAACATCGACTTCCTGAGCCGCAACGCCGAGTTCATGGGACCGGAGCAAACCAACAATCTTCCTGCTGAAACGGTTCGTATGGCCATGGTTATGGTTGCTGTTGTACCCATTGCCTGTTCCTACCCCTTCTTCCAGAAATACTTCATTTCCGGCCTCACAATTGGTGCGGTTAAGGGTTGACAAGTGTTTCTAACAGGTATATAGTAAAGGAACAGGAAATAATGTGATTATAGTGGCTAGGCAATGCCATTGTAATAAATTAAAAAGGAGGGTTTCTATAATGAAGAAGCTCGTATCTCTCGTTCTGGCTCTCATCATGGTTCTGTCCATGGGTATGGCCATGGCTGAAGAACCCATCAAGATCCGCTGGGCCATGGGTTGCGGCGGCACCGCTCCCGTCGACGCTGCAAAGGGTCAGGAAGCGCTGAACAAGGTGCTCCGTGAGAAGATCAACGTTGAAGTCGACATTCAGTACTTCACCGAGGATCAGCTCATGAACTCCATCAACACCGGCGAAGTGTTCGATATCTACTTCACCTGTGACTGGTACTTCAACACCAACCAGGCTACTTCCGACGGTCTGTTCCTGGATGTTGCCGAGGCCGTGAAGACCGTTACCCCCGAACTGTATGCTTCCATGAGCGAAGACGTTTGGGAACTGGCCAAGACTCCTGACGGCGGCCTGTACGCCATCCCCAACCAGAAGGACTACGCTGCCATCAACCTGATCACCTATCCCGTTGAGAAGGCTAAGGAACTGGGCTTCGAAATGCCTGAAAGCATCTCTGCCTGGTCCGAACTGACCCCCTTCCTGGAGGCCTGGAAGGCCACCCTGCCTGAAGGCGAATATCCCGTCCTGATCGGCGGCGCTGCCCGTGGTCTGGAATCCAGCTTCGACTTCATCGACCGCGTTGCTCTGATCGGCTGCGTATACGGCACCACCGATGTTGTGACCGTGTTCGAAGATCCCGAAATCATGGAGCGCTATCGTGCTCTGGCTGACTGGTACAAGAAGGGCCTCATCAATCCCGACGCTGCTCTGATCACCGAGACCGCCATCGACACCAAAAAGGAACGCATCGACATGGTGCAGGCTTGGCCCGGCTATGACTACTCTCCCAGCAATGGCTACCCCACTGCCATGATCCGCTACGCTGGCCCCAACCTGAACGTTGCTGGCGTGCAGGGCTCCATGCAGGCTCTGTCCGTTGCTCTGGAAGATGATACCGCCAAGCGCGACGCTGCCCTGAAGGTTATCGAACTGGCTCACATCGACCAGGAAGTTGCCAACATTCTCCGCTTCGGTGAAGAAGGCTATCACTGGAACTATGTAGACGCTGAGAAGTATCCCGAACTGGCTGGCTGCGTACAGCGCACTCAGGCTGGCAGTGACAACTACTCTACCTGGGCTTTCGCTTGGCCCGCTAACTTCATCACCAGCTTCCCCGTGACTCAGGGCATGCTCGACGGCGTCGACGCTCCCCCGGTCATGGATCAGTACGAGAACTACTACAAGCTCGTAGCCGAGGAAGCCAAGGTTTCCGCTATGGGTTCCTTCAAGATGGATACCTCCGCTTGGAGCGCCGCTATCGCTGAGATGACCGCCATTAAGGACGAGTACTTCTCCGACTTCGCTACCGGCACCCGCTCCATCGACGAAGTATACGACGAATTCATCGCCAAGATGAACGCCGCTGGTCTGCAGGAAATGATCGCCGACGCTCAGGCTCAGCTGGATGCCTACCTGGGCAAGTAATCAACTGCAAACACAGTTGAAGACTTACAACAAGTAAATCTTCGGACCGCCGACCTTCGGGTCGGCGGTCTTTTCACATGTATGAAATTCAAATGTTTAATAGGAAAAAGCAATTAAACGGCGAATATATCAATTAACCGTATTTTTTGAAAATGAAAGAAGGACTCTCAATGGATCATACATCGATTTCCGTTGATCAGCAGGATCTGGTTCGTATCCGCCGTCAACTGCATATGTATCCGGAATTGCGATGGGATTTGCCATTGACCACTGCGCTGGTCAAGGAAGAACTGGATAAAATCGGTGTGGATTACGTGGCCGATCAGTATGGTACGAACACCGTTGTTGCTACCATCAATCCCGAGAAAACGGATTTTACCATCGGTATCCGCGCAGATATGGACGCGCTGCCGATTACAGAGAATAATCTGGATAAACCCTATCGCAGCAGGCATGAGGGCATCATGCACGCTTGCGGACATGATGCGCATACCACCATGCTGATTGGCGCGGCAAGGGCGCTGTATGCGATTCGTGACCAGCTGACCTGCCGCGTGAAACTGCTGTTCCAGCCCTGCGAGGAAGGCCGTCCCAGTGGCGCAAAGACCATGTGCGAGCATGGCGTAATGCAGGATATCGACTGCATCATCATGTGTCATGTGAACTGTGTGGACGGCGTGCATGTGATTTCCAGCAATCCTACGGTCACCAACTGTGCCTCTGTGGCATGGAAGATCACTTTAGGCGGCAAAGGAGCGCATGTGGCAGCTCCTCATTGGGGCATTGACGCGCTGGCGGCTGGTGTGAAAATCTACAACGGCATCCAGCAGATGCTTACCCGCGAGGTTGATCCTTTTGATACCTGTGTACTGAGCGTGACCTGCATGCACGCGGGCGAAACGGTATCCTCCAACGCTGCCAAATGCGTGATGGAAGGTTCTCTGCGCTGCCTGAAGGAAAAGACCATGAAGTGGGCGCAGGCAAGATTGGAAAAGCTGGCGCATTCCGTGGCGGAAGAAGCTGGCGTGACCATTGAAATGGGTTGGAGCGGTGAACCCCTGCCGCCTGCCACCAATGATCCTGCCATGTATGATACCTTTGTAAAATCTGCCCGCAAGGTGGTAGGGGAGGAGCGAGTGATTTATCTGCCTACTTCTCCCGGTGCAGAGGACTTTGCCTATTACGAAAAGGAAAAACCCGGTCTGCTGTTTGGCTTGGGCATGCGCAACGAAGCTAAGGGCGCATGTGCACCTGCACACAACAAGGACTGGGATATTGACGAAGATGCGCTGGAAACCGGTGTGCGTGTGTTTGTTCAGTTTGTGCTGGATAATATGAATGGCATCAAGGGCATGAAGATGCCGGAAAAGGAGTAACTTATGTCTGTTTTCTACTGTCAGCTGGATTATGAGCATATTCCCTATACGTCGCCTGTCAGTCCGCATGGCAATCTGAGCAACAACGGCTGCGGCCCGTGCAGCGGCAGCATGGTGGCTGAAAACATGCTGGGCGTCAGCTTCCCTCCGGAAGAGAGCGGAAAGTTTGCCAAGGCTTGCGGTTCACGTGAAGGCTACGGCACCAATCTGTATATCTACTCCCGTGCGTTTGCCGAGCATTTCAATCTTGATCTGATCGAAACGGAGGATGCTGAGGTTGCTCTCAAGTTCCTGCAGGAAAAGCGCGGTATGGTGATCGCCAATACCCAGGGCGATCGTCCTGACGATGGCTATCTTGGTTGCTTCAGCAACAGCGGCCACTACATTGTACTGGCAGCAGCAGAGGGTACGACCGTGAAGGTATGGGATCCCATGTACAAGCTGGGCAGCGACCGTTTTGATCTTCCTCACCGCAAGGATAAGGTGCGTCTGGACGGCACCGATGCCTATGCAGATATGAGTGTGATTGCACAGGACTGCAAGGACAGGCCCTATTTTCTGTTCTCCAAAAAATAAAATACAAAGACGCTTTCTGCAGGAGGGGTTGCGTAAAGGAAGGGTTATATCATTGCCGAGCATTCATGGAAAATGCCATAGTTAAGTTTTTGCAACAAGTCAGCATGTTTGTCTGGCTTGTTGTTTGTTCTTGGCCGAAGCAGGCTGCAAAGGTTTTCGTTCTTTATTGACGTCGTATCAATTGATGCCCAAACGAAGCAGACAAAAGTGTGCACAATCGTTCAAGAAGTGAAAATAGATTCATGTTATGATATATGCGAGAGGAGGCGAAAGACATGGATTGGATAACAATCATTCAGAAGGCAATTGATGAAATTGATGATGCACTATGCGGGAGTATTTCTGCAGATATACTCGCTGAGAAACATCATGTATCATCATACTATCTTCAAAAAATGTTTTCAGCCCTATGCGACATAACGATTTCCGAATACATCCGAAACCGAAGAATGTCTGAAGCGGCCGCCGACATCAAAGCGGGTCAGGACACCATTCTGGACATTGCGTTGAAATATGGGTTTGATTCACATGAAGGTTTTTCAAAGGCCTTTGCCAGATTTCACGGTTGCTCCCCGGTGACAGCAAAAAAGTCGTTGGCTCCTCTCAGGTTTACACCCAAAATCGACCTGTACAAGAAAATTTCAGGAGGGAAAATCTATATGAATGATTTGCAGAAAAGAGGTTATCTTGTAAAGGAAACCGGGGCAGTATATTACACCATGGATATGGATCGTACACTGGCATGGTTTACCGATGTGCTTGGATGGTATGGACAAATTGACGCTCGTGACGAGAATCAAATCGGGATGTACGGCTGTGTTAACAATATCCCAATTGAGTTTGAGTCGTTGGGTCTGGCACCGTTTACCGGCATTCATATGTTTCATGGCAAAACAGACATGAGAATGGTTGGGTTTATGAAAGTCGATGGCATTGAGCAGCTTCATGACTTTGTGGTGGAAAAAGGTTGGAAAGAAATTGAAGATGTGAAAATCGAGCCGTGGGGAGCAAAATCCTGTATGGTAACCACCATTGATGGCTGTCAGTTGAAGTTCTTTGAATCAACGGTATCCGTTTGAGGAGCGCAGTTATCGCACTGTACCAGAGCATTGCATTTGTTGGGCCACATAAGCAAACGAGCATCCGGCATGATCATCGGATGCCCGGTTTTTGTTGCTGGATAAATCGATCCTTAAGAATCCTCTCGTCAAGGAGAGCGTCTTTGTTGCATTTGCAGGAGAAAAGCAGTATCATAGTATCAGCGTAAGTTCGGAAAAAACTGAACAGAAAGGAAAATCAGTATGGCAGAACCATTGTACAAACAGAATATCTGGAACCGTGATGAAGATCAGTCGGTTTTGGAAATCTATGATGTGGTTACTCGCGAACGCACCGTGGTGGCGGAATTTGACTGCTGTATTGAAGCGCCCAACTGGACGCCGGATGGTAAAGCGCTGATCTACAACAGCAACGGACGTATGTTCAGACTGGATCTGGAAACGAAGGAAATCAGCCAAATTGATACCGGCTATGCGGATAACTGCAATAACGATCATGTTCTTTCCTCGGATGGAAAGCAGCTGGCAGTGAGCCATGGTACCAGAGAGGATGATAAAAGCCGCATTTATATCCTGCCTGTGAGCGGCGGTGTTCCAAGGCTGATCACACCGCTCGGCCCCAGCTATCTGCATGGATGGAGCCCGGATGGAAAAACGCTTTGCTACTGTGCGGAACGCAATGGGGAATTTGATATCTACACCATTCCGGCTGAAGGCGGCGTGGAGACGAGGCTTACTGATGCGCCCGGCTTAAACGATGGCGCAGAATATGATTCTTCGGGAGAATACATCTGGTTTAATTCTGTTCGTTCGGGCCTGATGCAGGCCTGGCGTATGAAAGCGGACGGCAGCGAACAGACGCAGATGACTTTTGATGAAAACTGGAACACCTGGTTCCCTCATATTTCTCCGAACCGCAAATTGGTCTCTATGGTCTGCTACAAAAAAGGCGATGTGCAGCCCGGTGAGCATGTGCCGCACAAGTTTGTGGAACTGCGCCTGATGAATGCGGATGGCACGAATGTACAAACGCTGGTCAAGCTTTTCGGCGGTCAGGGCACCATCAATGTAAACAGCTGGTCGCCGGATAGCCAAAAGTTTGCTTTTGTCAGTTATCGCATCCGTGGAATCGGTGTGCCGATGGAGGAATGAATGTATGGAACATCCTGTAAATAAACTGGGTTTTTGCCAGATCAACATTGTCGTCAGGGATATTGAACTGGCTGCCCAAAAGTGGGCGAAATTGCTGGGGATTGATGTGCCGGAGATTCGCATTAACCATCTGGAGGGAAATGAAAACTACACTTACCGGGGAGAACCGGTTTCCTGCGATCTGAAAGTGTGCGATATTCCCATGAATGGTTTCGTGATCGAATTGCATCAGCCCATCGGCGGGCCTTCCTCCTTCCAGGAGTTTATTGAGAAGCATGGCAACGGTGTGCACCATCTGGGCTTTGAAGTGGGTGCGCTGCGGGATGAGGTGATCGAAGATATGAAAAAAGATGGCTATGATGTGAATCGTACGCTGGGCATTTATCCTGGCAGCAGCTGGACCATCGTGGATGCCGAAGAGACGCTGGGCGTGAATCTGAACATCAAGCCGGTGCGATAAACAGGCGTTTTGTTTCAACAGTCAACCCCTCTGCAAATCAGTTGCAGAGGGGTTATTGTATGCAAAATCACTCGTTTCCGGCTGCCTCTGCCGGAGGGATAAAGGGCTCGGCCATACGTTCATATCCGCCGCTGCCCTCCCAATACAGCATGGAAAAGCTGTTTCCATCCTCAGCAGGCCTAAAGCCTTTGGTGGTGAATGTGCCATTGTCACGCTTGAAGGTGATTTCAAACGGTACATCCGACCAGTACAGATTCTCCTCCGGATGATAACGGTTGAGCTGCCACGTGCCGCCGATCCCAATGTCGTTGTATCCTTCCCAAGTGCCGTCTGCGTAGAGCGTAAGATAATCCGTAATTCCAACGCCGCGTGCAGCAAAATGCCAGTGTCCGGCGAATTTTGCCATCGTATCCCATTCGGTGGTATTGCGGTAATCATCCGCACGGCTGACGCCAAGATCGCGCAAAGGCACATAGCCCCATACAATCTGATCTCCGTTTTTGACGATCTTTCCGCCGTCCACAAAACTGCCGTTTTTGGCTTTGGCAGCTACATAGGCATAATCCTTCCCATAGCGCCCCATGCAGATCAGCTGCATTCCCGGCGGCACATAGAATTGCTGATATTGAGAAACAACTGGATCATCGGTCATCCATGTGTCATGAATGGTTTCTACAGGCACATGAATCATCTGAACAGCCTGATCGTCACCCAGTTCTATTTTTATCCCCAGATCGGCAGACCATACATAGCCGATGCGCTGCGTCCTTTCGCTTACTTCATAGCGGATTTTGAAATAGGGGACTCCGCTTTCGTTTACATAGGTGCCCAGCTGCCAATAGCCGCCGGCCAGCCCAACAGACGCTTTGCCTTTGGCGGCGCGCCATGCTGAATCGCCGTACGGCGCGGAATAAACGGGCGCAGAACCTTTCCCTGCACCGGGATCGAAACGGCCTTCCAAGTCCGTTCCAAGCCGGTCAGCGCTGGCCAGCAGGGCATACATGCGGTTCAGGTGCACGACTTCATCGATGGTGCGCGGAACCAGCTTGATGTTAAAGTCATCCAAGCGAACGTCCCGCTGCCAGACAACGTCGCGCACACCATCGGATACAAGCAAGCTGTAGTCCGTGCGTGTAAAGTTAAGCCCGTTGACATATGCGTGAATAAGGGCATCGCCCGAATCGAACGTGTCATATTGCCGGTTCAGCTGGAAAGAGTAACTTTCCTGATCGCCGTAGGTGATTTCCAGCACATGACCATCGCTGCGCAGGTTCAGCTTCGGCGTTTCAGCGTGTGCTTTATCGGTTTTCTGCCACACAGCGAGCGGATAGGTAAGCAGTTTACCGTCCTTGTGACGCATCAGCACATTGTGATAACGGCCGCCCAGTACGGCAAAATCGCCCTCCTGATTGCTGATGGCAGTGTAATCATTCCAGCGGCCATCCTCCATCACCACATCCAGCAGATCACCGGAAAGTCCCCAGCTGTTGGCAGAGGCAAAGCACGTAACCAGACAGAACAGCAAACCCAGCAGTGAACAGCGCAGAATGAACTTTTTCATCGTTTGCGCTCCTTTCGTATCCCTTCTGACAATCCAACGGATCAGGAAAACGTATTCTTTCCGGTAAAAGGAAAAAGTCAGCAAAATGCTGACTTTTTTTGAGATCAGAACGTTTCCGGACGGGGAATGAACAGCGGCAGGGGGAGCCAGTCAGCCGGAATGCCGGAAACTTCAGGCGCATAGAAGCGGTTGAAGCCAAACAGCAGCTGGTTGGCCTCATCGGCGGTGAGTGAGATTTGGGCCTCAACGTCGGTTTTATCCACGTTTACAGTACCGTCAGCCACTTTGATCTCATAGGTCTGGCCATCGATGCCCAATTGCACAATGCCGTCAGAAAGAGGAGTAACACTGTTTTTGAGTGTCATCCAGGCGCGAATGGTGTTCACATAATTCAGGCACAGCATGCAACCATCCTGCCCCAGAGAATAGTATTCTGCAAAGGCTGCAAGAGTGCGGTTGAGCTGCCTGTTATACGGTGCGACATCGATGTATACCTTTTTCAACTGCTGTGCATTCATCCAAGCCTTGAGCACTGCGGGAACCAATTCACCGTTTTCCAGAACGATTTCACGGATCCCCTGATGGTTGCTGCTGCTGATCAGGTAACCGGCTTTCTGACCGTTGTTCAGGATCAGCCAGCCTTTGGATTCAAAACTGAGCGCGATTTCCGCAAAGTTCTCCGCCGTGCGGGAGCCGCATACAGGCTGCTGCTGATAGAGCGAATAAGCGTATTCGCTGCCTTCGCCCGGTGAGAGCGGTTCGAAGGCAAAAACAGAAGCATCCACATCCTTGAGCGCATGACGCACATTGCTGTGCGTTACGGTGTATTCATACGCACCGCCAACAGGCGAGAAGCCAAAGTAGCCGTAACGCTGACGCTGGCCGCTCAGCATGATCATATCCAGCCCGTCGGCTTTGGCTTTGTCGATCTGCATCTGCATCGTTTTTTTCATGTGGCCTGCACCGCGGGAGAGACGGTGGACGCTGACAGAACCCAGATAGCCCATGTGCAGCGTTTGACCGGCAATGTTCATATCAACCGGCAGAACAGCCACACAGCCGCGGATTTCGCCGTCTTCCAGTGCGATGGCATGAATATGGCTGTAATCGTGGCCGTCGCCGTACACCTTGGGAATCAGCGCGGCAAAATCGTGGGGGCGGGCAGATTGGGAGAAGACCAGATCGATAAAGTCAATGATTTTGGCCCAGTCCTGAGCGGTTGCAAAACGGTATTCGGTCATGGGATCCTCCTGTCAGCGAAGATACTCTTCGGGAATGCTATAAGCCATGGCGCGCGCACCAGCAAGGCTGGGATGCAGGTGGTCTCCGCTGTCGCACTCAGGCTTCAGCGCGCGGGGATCGGCAGGATCGCAGGTAGCGGCGGCAAAATCCACTACGCCATCCACTTCGTCCGTGGTGCGGATCCATGCATTCACTTTTGCGCAAAGCTCCTGACGGAACGGCGCGTCCGTGCGCCAGCCGAGGATGGGGGTGAGGGTCGCCAGATACACCTTCATGCCGTAGCTGTGCGCGGCGTTGATGTAAGCTCGCAGGCCGTCGATCAGTTCTTCTGCGGTGGGCAGAGCCTCCATGGGGCGGGCGGGGTGCACGCCGTCCGGATGGATGATATCGTTGATGCCGTGCAGGATCAGCACGCGGTCTGCACCGGGAATGTTGACTTCGCGCTCAAAACGCGCCATGCCCTTGGGGCCGTAATGACGGTGCTGCAAATGGCTGTACTCCCGCAGTACACGGCTGCCGCTGATGCCGCGGCGAATGACAGCCAGATCCGTGCGGCCAGCTTCCAGCAGACGGTTGACCAGATGATCCGGCCAGCTCTGGGAGGTAATGCTGTCGCCGAAAGCAATCATGGCGTGCGTGTTCTCGTCCGTAAGCACATCCGCTTCCGTCAGGAAATAATAGATGCAGATTTCCTTGCCTTCCAGCAGGGAGAAAGCGGTCTGATTGGTCAGATCGCCGTTGGCGTACAGACCGCCGCTGAGCGGGCCGGAGCAGCCAACGCCGGTGGCCATTCGGGTAAAATCACCCAGATAAATGTTAACAATCAGATCCATACCGGGCACAATATCCATCGGCAGTTCATCGCTGGTCAGGGAAGCTCCGGCAGGAATCACGCCGGTTTCCATGCCGCTGAAAGTAACCGGCGTGATGGATTCCGCGCCGGCAGTGCAAACGGTCACACGGGTCAGGGAAGCATCCTCCGCACTGAACAGATTGTCAAAGCGAAGACGGATGCGGCTTCCGTGAATGGTCATTTTGAGGGCATAGCGCAGCGTGATGTCCTTGGCATATTGTGCAGGCTGAGCATCTGCAATGGAAGGGGAAGTACCCCATGCGGCAACCCATTTCTGTTCCATGTTTGTATTCTCCTTCTTTTATCGTGCGTTGCGCTGACTGATGTACTGTTTGAGCATCATGGGCCAGTCGGTCTGGATAATGTCGTACCCCTTGTCCAGGAGCCAGCCCCAGCCCTCATCCATGCGGCCTACAACGGAAATATCGTCGTTGTGTCCGGCGGTCAGAACTGCCTTGTGGTTGTAAACGATGGCATTCACCCAAACCAGCAGTCCGGCCTTGTGCATGCGTTCCACATAGGCCTCGGTGGCAAATTCGGAATCCTCCGTATCGAACAGAACCTCCGCGCCCACATAGTGCAAACCGCGCTTGAGCAGTTTTTCGGTCTGATCATCGTGGCCGCGCAGAATGGCCATGTAGTTTACATCCGGCGCGTTTTCTTCCAGATAACGGTAGACCTCTTCATTGGGACCGGTTTTGACCAGAATCTGATCCATCATGTTGTGACGGCGAATGGCCTTCACGATCAGATCCACGTTGTTCCAGAACTTGTCCACGTTGATGTAGCAGCGGCCCTTGAGATGCTCCAGAGCCTCGTCAAAGGTGTTGATGCCAAACTGCGTGGGGGTAGCGTCGCTGTTCAAAAAGCGCAGTTTGTGAATTTCTTCAGCAGGAATATCGGAGAGCAGCTTGTCTTCCATGTGGAGGAACACAGGCTCCATGCCGGGATGGAACACAAACAGTTCGCCATCGATGGAGTTGCTCACATCCAGCTCAATCATGTCCGCGCCCTGCAAAAGGGCGGCGTCAAATGCTGCAAGAGTATTGCCGGGAATGTTGCCGCCGGTTACACCGCGATGCGCAGTAATCAAAGTGCGGCTCAGCGCATCGCGCTGCAAATCAAAACTCATAAGTAACTTTCGCTCCTAAATTGCTGTAGTTGATGTTCCCCTTGAGCCGCAAAGCGGCTCAATCCATGGGATTCTTAAGGGGCTTAGC
>JAFYQB010000136.1 GCA_017547285.1 Clostridia bacterium | reverse complement strand
ATGCCCCTGGTCGTTTTAAGGGGGATACAGGAGTCCAGAGGATCTAAGGGGGGAAATCGAAATCCCCCCTGATCCTTTGGCCCGAGCGGAGCGGAAGAGAACAGCGCAAGCTACGGCAGTGCTTGCCACAGACTGAGCGCGCAAGCCGCATACTTGTATAAGCGCTGCCAGCGCTGCCAGCGCTCCCCCAATCCTCATCTCAGCCCCAGCAGCGTTCGCACTGGATCCTCCCCCCGTGCAAATCCATCAGCGCAAAGCTGCGCAATTTCCTCCCGCGTATGCTCAAACGCATTGACCAGCACACCTGTGCCAAAAGCCTCCACCAGCGATTGCAAAAGCCCATCGGGCGCAGCGCCTTCGCAGCGGAGCGGTACCAAACCATGCGCCAGCGCATCCCCCTGATGATCCAGCAAAAACCGAAGAAACGCCTGTGCATCCTCATTGTCCCGGCAAAGCGCAGCATACCGTACGCGGTCGCTGACGGCCACGGGGAACACAAAAGCGGAAAGAGACTCGCCTTTTTGAATCCTTGCCTGATGCTGCGCCAGCGTTTCCACTCTTGCGGGCGTGGCAATATCCGGCGCAGGCGTGGGTGATGCGGTACGTGAATAAGGCAAGGTTATCACCCATTCCTCCGTCGAAGCAGAGGGAACAGGCAAATCCGGGGCGGTTCCCAGCACGGCCGGTACCAACTGCGCCCGCAGCGTCTGAGGACAGCAGGCCAGCAGCTGCTGCCATCCCACGCCCTGTGGCTTTTCGACCGCATTCCTTTGCAAAAGCATGCCCCACGGCAATTCATCTGCCGTAAGCAGCTCGCTGATTGCTGCCTGCGGAACAGCGGTGGATGCAGCCAGCAGCGAATCGGGCTTCTGCACAGCCATTCTTTCACGCTGAAGCCAGCTTTGCGGCAGACTGAGCACATTGGGCGCAAGCCACAGCGGCACGGCGCAGGTCATCCCGGCGAACTGCCCCGAAGGAGCCTCCACATCCGTCAGCGGCAGAAAGACCTTCTCGGGAATACGGATTTCTCCGGTCGTAAACAGCGCGGCATCCGGCAGAACGGTGGTTTCGCCTTCCCATTCCTCTCCTGTTACCACGCGCAAAAAGACTCGCACGCCTTTTTGCTCCTTTTCGAAGGCGCTGCATAGATGGCTGATGAGCTTGCGGTCGCCCACATCGCCAGGCATCAGCCACACCGTCAGCGTGCGCAGCTCCGGCGGACGCAGGCTTTGATCAACACGGCCTGCGCCGGATGACAGGCGCATCAGCCCCGGCATGGCGCACAGCAAAGCCGCCGTAGCCAGAAGTGCGCCAAGAGTTCCTGCCCGACGCATTTTCATCACCTCTGTACTTATCCTATGTGTGCAAAATTTGTGCAATGACTGTAAAAAGGCTTGATTTTTCGGCGTATCAACGGTATGCTGTTTTTGGTTCTGATTGACTGTTTCCGGAGGATAGGAATGCTCAAAAGACTCCTGACTGCTTTGATTCTGATGGTGCTGCTCCCTGTGTTCGCTTTTGCGCAGGAAGCCTCTGCGGTGATCAATCTGATTGCCAATCCCGAGGCTGAATGGGCGTTTGAAGACGGCGCGCGTATTCTGGAACTGTTTTTTCCGCCCGTTCGCGGTGCGGATTGCTGCATCCTTCGCTATGGGGATCAAACCCTCATGATCGATGCCGCTACCCCCGGCCAGCACGCCCGCGTGGCGGCGGCGCTTGCATACGCAGGGATCGATCACATCAACACCGGCTTCAACACCCACCCCCACGACGACCACATCGGCGGCTTTGACATTTTGTATCAGGCAGCCACGATGGATGAACTGATCATCACCTACCCGGATGACTTTAACAACAACATGAAGCGTACCATGCGCGCCATGCAGGAGCAGAACATCCCGGTCAAAAGCGCTGTCAACGGCGACCTGATCCCCTTCGGCGATGTGCGTTTGGAGGTTATCAAGCGGGATGTGAGCTGGTTTACGGAAAACGACCAGTCGGCCATGATCCGTCTGGATTACGGCGACCGCTCGCTGCTGCTGACCGCTGATGTGGACCGCGACGGCCAGAACAACCTGCTGGAAACCGCGCCTGAAAAGCTGGATGTGGATATTTTCAAATACCCGCACCATGGCGTACGTCCCGCAGGCTGGAACTTTATCAAGCACATGAGCCCGGAATTGACGGTGATCACCAACAACCGTTTCAACAAGGATGTCAAGGTCACGCGGAAAGAAGCTGAAAAACGCGGCGTCACGCCTGTATGCACATCCGAAGGCATGGTGTACCTGCGCACGGACGGCCATATCTGGGTAGTCGACCAGATCAAGCTGGATGTAGAGTAAGTTTCTTCGTTGAACCCCCAAAGATGATACTCTCCGGGGGCCGTGAAGCGGCCCCCGGTTCACGGGATTCCTAAGGGCGGAGCCCTTAGGCGGGATTCCCAAGGGCAGCGCCCTTGGGCGGTGGCCCCCCGTTAATACAAGAAAGAGAGGTATCCCTCATGAGAAAGATCGGCGCACTGGAAGCAGGCGGCACCAAAATGGTGTTGGCCATTTATCAGGAGGACGGCACGGAGCTGGAGCGCATCACCCTGCCTACGGAAACCCCGGAAGTGACCATGCCCAAGATGATCAAGTTCTTCCGCGAGCACAACATTGACGCGCTGGGCGTTGGCACCTTCGGCCCGGTCGACCTGAACCCCGAATCCCCCACCTATGGCTATATCACCTCCACCCCCAAGCTGGCGTGGAAGAATTATCCCCTGCTGGAGAAGCTGCTGGATGGTCAGGATATTCCCGCCGGTATTGATACCGACGTGAACGCCGCCATCATCGCTGAAGCGGAGCTGGGCGCTGCCCGCGGCTGTCAGAACGCCGTGTATGTGACCATCGGCACCGGCATCGGCGGCGGCGTGTATTCCAACGGCAAGACCGTGCACGGTCTGCTGCATCCCGAAGTGGGCCATGCCCTGCTCAAGCCCCATCCGGACGATCCCAATCCCCGCGGCGTGTGCCCCTACCATGAGAGCTGCATGGAAGGTCTGGCCGCCGGCCCCGCCATCGGCGCGCGTGTACAGGGCGACGCCAAGGACCTGCCCGATGACCACCCCACCTTCGCCATCGAAGCCTATTATCTGGCCCAGATGTGCGTCAACCTCATCATGACCCTCAGCCCCGAGCGCATCATTCTGGGCGGCGGCGTCATGCAGCGCCAGTCCCTGATCAAGCAGGTACGCGAGGAGACCCTGCGTCTGCTCAACGGCTACATCCAGCATCCTGCCATTCTGGAGCACATCGACGAATACATCGTCACCCCCGATCTCTTCCCCGTCAGCGGCCTCGTAGGCAGCTACCTGATTGGCAAGAAGGCTCTCGAAGGCAGGGGCTGAGCCCCTGCACCCCGGTCTGACCGCTGCGCGGTCAGGGGTGGAATTTTCAGTTTCATATAGCATCGAAGACCGCCGGAGGCAATACAGTGCCTCCGGCTCGCTTTTTGCTGTTTTTATCGAAGATAGTGGAATGAGCGAGGAACACGCAAGCGAGCCGTGACACCCTCCGTGTCACGGCGGTCTTCGTTATCACCCCAAACATAAAAAAGCCCCGCGCCAAAGGCGCGGAGCCGGGGTTAAGGGGCACTGCCCCTTATGCCCAGGGGTTTTCCGTTGCGTAGGGCAGGCTGGCGGGCTGGTTGTAGGCGATATCCTGAACGCCGAGGAACTTGAAGACCTCGAACAGGTACTTGCCCACATGGCCGAAGGCCACAGCGCCGTGGTGGGGATAACGCTTCTGGATGAGCACATGGCGGTAGAAGCGGCCCATTTCCTTGATGGCAAAGATGCCGATGCCGCCGAAGGACTGGGTAGCCACGGGCAGAACCTCGCCCTGAGCAATGTAGGAGCGCAGGTTGCCCTCGCTGTCGCACTGCAGGCGGAAGAAGGTGATGTCGCTGGGAGCGATATCGCCCTCGAGGGTGCCGCGGGAGATATCGGGCTCAGAACCGGCGGGCTCCAGAACGCGGTGCTGGATCAGCTGGTACTTCACGGCACGGTCAGCGCACATCTTGCAGCTGGGGGTGTTGCCGCAGTGGAAGCCCATGAAGGTATCGGTCAGCTTGTAATCGTACTTGCCGGCGATCTCCTTATCGTAGATGTAGGCGGGCACGGAGTTGTTGATGTCCAGCAGGGTCACCGCATCGCCGGTCAGGCAGGAAGCGATGTACTCGCTCAGCGCGCCGTAGATGTCCACTTCGCAGGCAACGGGGATGCCGCGGCTGGCCAGACGGGAGTTGACATAGCAGGGCTCAAAGCCAAACTGGCTGGGGAAAGCGGGCCAGCACTTGTCGGCGAATACCACGTACTTGCGGGCGCCCTTGTGGTTCTCGGCCCAATCCAGCAGGGTCAGCTCAAACTGCGCCATGCGGGCGTTCAGATCCTCGTAGTACTTGCCTTCGCCCATTTCTTCCTTCATCTCTTCGCAGATGGCGGGGATGCGGGGATCGTTGGCATGCTCCTTGTAGGAAACCAGCAGGTCCAGCTCGCTGTTTTCCTCAATTTCCACGCCCAGCTCGTACAGGCCCTTGATGGGGGCGTTGCAGGCGAAGAAGTCCTGAGGACGGGGACCGAAGGTGATGATCTTGAGGTTCTTCACGCCGATGATGGCGCGGGCCACAGGCACGAAGTCGGCGATCATCTTGGCGATGTCCTCAGCGGTGCCAACGGGATACTCGGGGATGTAGCCCTGCAGATGGCGCATGCCCAGATTGTAAGAGCAGTTCAGCATGCCGCAGTAGGCGTCGCCGCGGCCGTTGATCATGTCGCCGTCGCCTTCAGCGGCAGCCACAAACATGCAGGGGCCGTCAAAGTTCTTGGCGATCAGGGTTTCGGGGGTCTCGGGGCCGAAGTTGCCCAGGAAAACGACCAGCGCGTTGCACTCGGCGGCCTTCACGTCGGCCACAGCCTTGAGCATGTCCTTCTCGTTCTCAACGGTCACGGGGCACTCGTAGATCTCGTCCTTATAGGCCTTGCAGATGTTGGCGCGGCGCATTTCGGACAGGGCGATGGGGAAGCAGTCACGGCTGACGGCAATGATGCCCAGCTTGACGTCGGGGATGTTCTGGAACATGGTGATGCACTCCTTATATATAGATTTTTATGGATTACGGGGGCCTCCGGCGGGCCAGGAGAGGCTCCGCCTCTCCTGGCAACCTCACCGCTTAAGGGCTTCGCCCTTAAGAATCCCGGGGCCTGAACCGCTTCGCGGTTCAGGGAGGCAAGACTTGACTTAAATATCAGCAGAGATATCAATATTTTCGCCGTACAGGCCAACGAATGCGCCGTCAGCGGCTTCACTGCTTTCGGGATGCGCCAGCAGCCACTTGTTGCGGGCCCAGAGGGTGGCGTCCTTCTGGTTCGCGCCGCCTTCGGGGCGGTAATCGGTATTGGTGTTCAGCGGCAGGCCGATCAGCACGCGGAAGCCCTTTTCGGGATCGGCGTGGCAGGGCGCATAGTGCAGCGTGGTGGCGTAGCACTCGATCATCACGCCGGCGGGAACGCGGAAAGCCTTCACCTTGGCGGTATCCAGCCTGCCTTCGTCGTCGATCTCGTCCTGCTTGGCAATCAGCAGGATGAAATCATCCGTGCCAAGATTGAACTCGCTGTCGCGGTGATACTCCAGACAGTTCAATTTGGTGTTGTGGCCGTTGCAGTAGCCCAACTGGAACGGCATGCCGCCGAACAGCGCTTCGCCGATGGCCTCGGCATCGGGCGCGGCGTGGATACAGTCCACCTTGGGCACATAGGCAACATCATCGGGGCAGGGGCAGGTGCGCAGCGCGGCCAGAATGCCCTCCACGGGATAACCTTCCACAATGCGGCCATAGGGCTTGAATGCAGGATCGGTAATGGGCAGGATTTTCATGGGAATCACTCCTTCAGAGAGATTGATGATCGGGAAACAGAGGGAGCGGAAAGTGCGCTTGGAGCACCTCATCCGTCAGGCCTGCGGCCTGCCACCTTCCCCTGGAAGGGGAAGGGTGCGGAGTTGCAGCCGTTTTCACGCAATGTGATATGGGCCGCTTGGCGGGCGAACAATGGCCGCCCCTGAGGAGCATCTGGCTTGCTGCCTATCTCCGGGGTCCAGGGGCCGCAGCCCCTGGTTGGGGAAGGGGTAAGAGAGTCCAGAGAGCCTAGGGGGAACCTCAACGTTCCCCCTGGTTCTCTGGCCCTAGCGGAGCGGGCCGCTTAACCGCACAATATGCAAAGGTACGCGTACCCTGCGCTTATACCTCATCAGTCACCTTCGGTGACAGCTTCCCCTCGAGGGGAAGCCAGCTCCGGCAAGCGTAAAAGCTTCTTTACAGCTTTGCAAGCTGTGCATAAGCTTCCTTCAGCGCCGGATACAGCGTGAGGAAATACTCATAATAAGGCTCGTAAGCCTTCACATTCTCTTCAATGGGCATGACCGGTTCGTTTTCCTTCACCAGCTCGGCGCAGGCGGTGGGCACGTCCTTGTACAGCCCGGCGGCAACGCCTGCCAGAATGGCGGCGCCCAGCGCGGGGCCTTCGCTGGAATGCAGGGTCTTGACGGGCAGCTGGAAAACATCCGCCATCATCTGCCGCCAGAAGGGGCTCTTCGCGCCGCCGCCGCAGGCCAGCATGGCTTCGGGCTTCACGCCCATCTCGCGCATGGTGTTCAGGTTCTGGCACAGGGCGTAGATCACGCCCTCCATCAGCGCGCGCAGCAGATCCTTGCGGGTGTGCATGGCGGTCAGGCCGATCCACGCGCCGCGGGCGTTGTTATCCATCAGCGGGCTGCGCTCGCCCATCAGATAGGGCAGGAAGAGCAGGCGGTTGGCGCCGATGGGGCTGTTGGCCGCCTCTGTATTCATCAGCACATAGGGGTCGGTATCCATTTCCTTCGCAGTCTGGATCTCCGCCTGACAGAACTGGTCGCGGAACCACTTGAGGCTCAGGCCGGAAGAAAGCGTGCAGGCAAAGTTGACATATTCGCCGGGAATGCAGGAGCAGAACGCATGCACACGGCCCTGCGGCTCGATCTGCACTTCGGGAGAATGGGCGTATACCACGCCGCTGGTGCCGATGGTGGTGAACGCCTTGCCGGGCACGACCACACCGGTGCCAACTGCGCCGCACATGTTATCGCCGCCGCCGCCAGCCACAGGCGTTCCGGCGACCAGACCGGTCAGCTTCGCGGCTTCTTCGGTGATGGTGCCGGCCACTTCGCAGCTTTCCACCAGCGGGGGCAGCATGGCCATATCCAGATCGATGGCCTTGCAGATCTCTTCACTCCAGCAGCGGCCGGGCACATCCAGCAGGTTGGTGCCGCTGGCGTCGCTGATCTCCTGCGCGATCACGCCGGTCAGCTTATAGCGCACATAATCCTTGGGCAGCAGGATATATTTCGCTTTGGCCCATACGTCGGGCTGATTCTTGCGAACCCACAAAACCTTTCCGGCGGTAAAACCGGTCAGCGCGGGGTTGGCGGCGATCTGAATGAGACGTTCCGCGCCAACGGCGGCGGTGATCTCATCGCACTCGGCCTGCGTGCGGCCATCGCACCAGATGAGGCTGCGGCAAAGCGAGCTGCCGTTTTCGTCGATCAGCACCAGACCGTGCATCTGGCCGCTGATGCCAAGGCCTTTTACATCCGCCGGGTTCACGCCGCTGTTTTCAAGCACAGTGCGCACGGTGGATTTGGTGGCCTCCCACCAGTCGTCGGCGTCCTGCTCCGCCCAGCCGTTGTGGGGCTGATACATGGGATATTCCACGGTCGCGGAAGCGATCACCTGACCGTTTACATCAAACAGAACGGTTTTGGTGCCGGAGGTTCCAAGGTCTACGCCAAGCAGGTAGTTCATGGGAGATATCCTCCTTGTTATTTCAAATTACAGCTTGCACACAACGCTCTTGTGTCCGCTGAGCTTTTCAGTTACGGCGTCGGGCTGACCCATGCCAATGTAGAACACGGGAGAACCTTCCATCACGCGCTCACCGGCCTCATTGACCACCTTCAGCTGCTGCTCGTTCACATGCAGTTTGACGGTCACGGTCTGACCGGCGGGGCAGTCGATGCGCTTAAAGGCCACCAGACGGGGATTCAAAGTCGCATTTTCGCTGCCTTCGTTCTGGCAGTACACCTGCACAACATCCTGCGTATCCACGGAGCCGTTGTTGGTGACTTCGGCAGTGATCACGCAGCAGCCGCAGTCCTTCTGCTTTACTTCGGCAGCCTTGACGCTTACATCGCCGTAGGTGAGACCGAAACCGAAGGGGAACATGGGCTCATGCTCAAAGTAGCGGTAGGTGCGGCCCTTCATGCTGTAGTCGGTGAAGGCGGGCATCAGGTTCAGTTGATCGTTGTGGTAGAAGGTCAGCGGCAGCTTGCCGGAGGGGGATACCTTGCCCAGCAGCAGTTCGGCCACGGCCTTGCCGCCGCGCGCGCCGGGATACCACACATGCAGGATGGCGTTGGCCTTTTCGGCGGGCTCGCCCAGATCGATGGCGCTGCCGGCGACGGATACGATCACCGTGGGCTTGCCAAGCGCCAGCACGGCATCCATCAGAACGCGCTGGGACTGGGGCAGCAGGAGATTGACTTTGTCGCCGCTGGCGTCGGAGTTGCCGGTATCGCCCTGCTCGCCTTCGAGGGTCTCATCCAGACCCACGGCCAGCACCACCACATCGCTCAGTTCGGCCACGGTGAGGGCTTCGCTGATCAGATCATTGGGGTATTTGGACAGGTTTTCGGTGCGGTCCTTCCACAGGTGGCTGCCTTCGGAGAACAGCACGCGCACATCGTCGCCCAGCGCATCCTGCAGGCCTTCGGCAATGGTGATGTAGCGGCTGGAGGTGCCGTGATAGTTGCCGATCAGCGCAGCGCGGGAGTTGGCGTTGGGGCCGATGACGGCGATGGTCTTCAGCTCATCCTTTTTCAGGGGCAGCAGACCATCGTTCTTGAGCAGCACGCAGCTCTTGAGGCTGGCTTCATGCGCCTTGGCAAGGTGCTCTTTGCACTCCACCATGGAATAGGGGATCTGGTCGTACTCGCTGCCCTGCATTTCGCCCAGCATGTAGCGGGTGGTGAACAGGTGGATGGCGGCGGTGCGGATATCCTCCTAGACACCAGACCCATTTCGTAGGCCTTCATCAGGTAAATGTAGGTGTTGCCGCAGTTCACGTCGCAGCCGTTCTTGATGGCCAGCGCGGCGGATTCCTCGGGCGTATCGGTCACATGGTGATACTGATGGAAATCGCTGATGGCCCAGCAGTCGCTTACGAAGTGGCCTTCAAAGCCCCACTTGCCGCGCAGAGTTTTGACCATCAGTTCGGAGTGGCCGCAGCAGGGTTCGCCGTTGGTGCGGTTGTAGGCGCCCATCACGGCCTCGACCTTGCTTTCCTTGACCAGCGCCTCAAAGGCGGGCAGATAGGTTTCCTCCATGTCCTTGGGGCTGGCCACGGCGTTGAAGCGGTGACGGTCGCCCTCGGGGCCGGAGTGTACGGCAAAGTGCTTGGCGCAGGCGGCGGCCTTCATCACATCGCCCTTGCCCTCGCCCTGCAATCCGCGCACATAGGCCTTGCCCTGTTCCGCGGTCAGGTAGGGATCCTCGCCGTAGGTTTCATGGCCGCGGCCCCAGCGGGGATCGCGGAAGATGTTGATGTTGGGGCTCCAGAAGGTAAGGCCCTTGTAAATGTCGCGGTCTCCGTGCGCGCTGACGGCGTTGTACTTGGCTCGGGCTTCGGTGGCGGCTACATCGCCCAGCTCCTGCGTGAGCTCAGGATCAAACGCCGCGCCAATGCCGATGGCCTGCGGGAAGCTGGTGGCAATGCCTGCGCGGGCAATGCCGTGCAGCGCCTCGTTCCACCAGTTGTATTCCTTTACGCCCAAACGCTCAATGGCAGGCGCGTCATAGCGCAGCTGGCTGGCGGCCTCCTCAACGGTCATTTGCGCGACAAGGGCTTTTGCATTTTCAACAGCAGTCTGACGATCCATGGGACGGACACTCCTTTCGGTGTGCATAATCAATCGTGACGGGTGGTCAAAAGGTATGGAAAAATATATAGAATCGAACACATTTTATCATTATTATCATACGGGCAAAGCATGAAAAAGTCAAGAAAACAATGTTGGTTTATGGGGACAGAATGATCCTTTGAAAGTTGGAGCAAGGCCCCTCATCAGTCACCCTTCGGGTAAAAGCTTCCCCCTTGCAAGGGGGAAGCCGGAGAGGCGGGTTCTTTGTCCAACTTGGGTCCCCTTCGTAGGGGGCGACCATTGGTCGCCCGCCGCCAAACATCCGCAACAAAAAATACCCCTGCCATTTCTGACAGGGGTGTGGAAATAAGCGATTAAATTTTGCCCTTGAGCAGCTGAGCGCGGGCGGCGATGGGCAGGCCGAACAGGTTGATGAAGCCGGCGCTGTCCTTCTGGTCGTATACCTCGTCCTCGCCGAAGGTGGCAATTTCCTCGCTGTAGAGGGAGAAGGGAGAGGTAACGCCGGCGTTGATGATGTTGCCCTTGTACAGCTTCAGGGTCACATCGCCGGTCACGGTCTTCTGGGTTTCCTTTACGAAGCCGTCCAGAGCCTCGCGCAGGGGGGTGAACCACTGGCCGAAGTACACCAGCTCCGCATAGCGGTGAGCGATCAGCTCCTTGTAGTGCTGGGTGTCGCGGTCCAGGCAGATGGTCTCCAGCACCTGATGAGCGCGGTACAGGATGGTGCCGCCGGGAGTTTCGTACACGCCGCGGCTCTTCATGCCAACCAGACGGTTCTCCACCAGGTCGCACAGGCCAACGCCGTTCTCGCCGCCAACCTTGTTCAGGTACTCCAGCATCTCAACGGGCTTGAGCTCCTTGCCATCCACCATGGTGGGAACGCCCTTTTCGAAGTGCAGGGTCACATAGGTGGGCTGATCGGGAGCCTGCTCGGGGCTTACGCCCATCTCCAGGAAGCCGGGCTTGTTGTACAGAGGCTCGTTGGCGGGATCTTCCAGATCCATGCCCTCGTGGCTCAGGTGCCACAGGTTCTTATCCTTGGAGTAGTTGGTTTCGCGGTTAATCTTGAGGGGGATGTTGTGGGCCTCGGCGTAGTCGATTTCTTCGTCGCGGCTCTTGATGTCCCACTCGCGCCAGGGAGCGATGATGGCCATTTCGGGAGCGAAAGCCTTGATGGTCAGCTCAAAACGAACCTGGTCGTTGCCCTTGCCGGTGCAGCCGTGGCAGATGGCGTCCGCGCCCTCGGCCAGAGCGATCTCAACGATGCGCTTGGCAATGATGGGACGGGCAAAGCTGGTGCCCAGCAGATATTCGCCTTCATACACCGCGCCCGCCTGCATGGTGGGGTAGATGAAATCGGTGATGAACTCTTCCTTCAGGTCTTCGATGTAGAGCTTGCTGGCGCCGGTCTTGATGGCCTTCTCCTCCAGACCGTCCAGTTCGGTGCCCTGACCCACGTCGCCGGAAACAGCGATCACTTCGCAGTTGTTATAGTTTTCCTTGAGCCACGGAATGATGATGGAAGTATCGAGTCCGCCGGAATAGGCGAGAACAACTTTTTTGATATCCTTCTTTGCCTTGATAGCCATGGCAAAAGCCTCCTTCATGTATGGTTATTCATGTATTATGGATAATATGCAGTGGTTTGTCAAGGGGTAGAGCGGTTTTTATGGAAAATGTGGGGATGATCACGGGAGAAAAGTGACTTGTTGCGTTCCCCACCTCATCAGTCTGCTTCGCAGACAGCTTCCCCTCAAGGGGAAGCGTGCGGGACTGGGCTTTCCCCCGGCTTGCGGGTTCTCCGTTGGGACGACTATTGGTAGTCCGCCGAGCTGCGGACGCGTAATGATTGTATGGAAAAAGCTGCTTGTCGGGTACCCCCCCCCTCATCAGTCAGCCTTACGGCTGACAGCTTCCCCCGGAGGGGGAAGCGTGCGGGGCGGGGCTTTATCCCAGCTTGCAGGTTCTCCGTAGGGGCGGCCATTGGTCGCCAGTCAAGCAGCATGTATCCAATTGCATGAAAACGGCTGCAACTCCGCACCCTTCCCCTTGAGGGAAAGGTGGCAGGCCGAAGGCCTGACGGATGAGGTGGCTCAGCAGCAAGCCCCTCTCTTATTTCCTCGTCCTTTCCCTGCGCCTCCTGTGCGTCTGCGGCTTCTGGATATCCGCCGTGCTTTCGCCTTTGAGCCTGAACAGCTCATCACGCAATTTTGCGGCCTTTTCGAAGTTCAGATCCTTTGCGGCGGAAAGCATCTGATCCTCGATGCGCTTCATCAGGCTTTCCAGCTCCTCCTGGCTCATGGAATCCGGCTTGTTTTCCTGCATGCTGTCCGTAATGCGGATGAGCGCCTGCACGGTGGATTTCACGCTCTGCGGGGTGATGCCGTGCATCTCGTTGTACGCCTGCTGAAGCGCCCGGCGGCGGTTGGTTTCCACAATGGCTTTTTCCATGCTTTCGGTGATGGTATCGCCGTAGAGGATCACGCGGCCGTCCACATTTCGCGCGGCGCGGCCGATGGTCTGAATGAGCGAGGTTTCACTGCGCAGGAAGCCTTCCTTGTCCGCGTCCAGAATGGCTACCAGGCTGACCTCCGGCATGTCCAGACCTTCGCGCAAAAGGTTGATGCCCACCAGCACATCGTATTCGCCAAGTCGCAGATCGCGGATCAGCTGGGTGCGCTCCATGGTCTGAATATCCGAGTGCAGATAGCGCACGCGGATGCCCAGATTTTTCAGATAATCAGTCAGGTTTTCGGCCATGCGCTTGGTCAGCGTGGTCACCAGCACGCGGCCGCCCGCATCCACCGTTTTGTTGATCTGCCCGATCAGGTCGTCCACCTGCCCCGTGGCCGGGCGCAGGATGATCTCGGGGTCGATCAGGCCGGTGGGACGGATGATCTGCTCCACCACATTTTCCGCAATGTCCAGTTCATAGGCCGCCGGCGTGGCGGATACATAGATGGTCTGATGCTGACGCTGACGGAATTCGTCAAACAGAAGCGGACGGTTATCAAACGCGCTTGGCAGGCGGAACCCGTAATCCACCAGATTTTTCTTGCGCGCACGGTCGCCGTTGTACATGCCGCGCACCTGCGGGATGGTCACGTGGCTTTCGTCAATGAACATGAGGAAATCTTTGGGGAAATAATCCAGCAGCGAGAACGGCGCATCGCCGGGCTTTCGGCCGTCAAAATACCGGCTGTAGTTTTCAATGCCCGTGCAGAAGCCGATCTGGCGCATCATTTCAATGTCGTAGCGCGTGCGCTGGCGCAGGCGGAGGGCGTACAGCGGCTGATCCTCGTCCTCCAGTTCCTTGGCCCGGATCTCCAGATCGCGTTCAATGTCGTCGATGTTGTCATTCATCTTGTCGCGATCCATGGCGTAGTGCGTGGCGGGGAACACGATGGCGTGCTCCAGATTGCTCAGCACATTGCCGCTTACGACCTCTACCTCGCGGATGCGGTCGATCTCATCGCCGAAAAATTCAATGCGCAGGGCGTGCTCGCGTTCGTTGGCGGGAATGATCTCCACCACGTCGCCCTTCACGCAGAAGGAACCGCGGGTAAACTCAAAATCGTTGCGGCTGTACTGAATTTCCACCAGCCTTTCGATCAGCTGGCTGCGGCTCAGCTGCATGCCGGGGCGCATGGAAACCATCATGCCTTCGTACTCGCTGGGGTCGCCCATGGAGTAGATGCAGCTGACGGAGGCCACGATAATCACGTCCCTGCGTTCGCGCAGGGCGGCGGTGGCGGAGTGGCGCAGACGGTCGATCTCCTCGTTGATGGAGGCGTCCTTTTCAATGTAGGTATCCGTGGCCGCAATGTAGGCCTCGGGCTGGTAGTAGTCATAATAGGATACAAAATACTCCACCGCGCTGTCCGGGAAAAAGGCGCGCAGCTCGCTGCAAAGCTGGGCGGCAAGCGTTTTGTTGTGCGCCAGCACCAGCGTGGGCTTCTGTACTTTTTCGATGATGGAGGCCATGGTGAAGGTCTTGCCGCTGCCGGTCACGCCCAGCAAAACCTGATCCCTCAGGCCGTCCTTCACGCCCTGTGACAGGGACGCAATGGCTGCAGGCTGGTCGCCGCTGGCGGAGTATGGGGCTTTGAGAACGAATCGATCCATAAAGGGATGTCCTTTCGTTGGGGATGGGCATATTATAGCATGAGGGACGGCGGCTTGTCAGCCCCGTCCCCGCATCGCCTACAGCCTGTCCTCGATCTTTTCCACATCCGCGCCCAGAGAACGCAGCTTTTCCGGCAGATCCTGGTACCCGCGCTCAATATGCCCCGCGGGATCCTGCAAAATGGTCTCGCCCTCGGCCATCAGCCCGGCCAGCATCAGCGCGGCTCCGGCGCGAAGGTCGGTGCTTTTGACCACGCCGCCTTCCAGCGGCGTGCCGCCGTCCACCATGGCCACGTTGTTTTCCACACGGATGCGCGCGCCGAGGCGCGAAAGCTCCGTGGCGTGCATGAAACGGTTTTCAAATACCGTTTCGTGGATCAGGCTGCGCCCGCGGCACTTGAGGGCCACGACCGTCATGGGCGCCTGCATGTCCGTGGGAAAGCCCGGGTAGGCTAAGGTACGCACCTCAAAGGGCGCAACGGCGGAGCCTGTCAGGCGGATGCCGCTGGGCGTTTCGCGAATGCCCACGCCCGTTTCCTGCAATTTGAAAAGCAGCGAGCGCAGATGCTCCGCACGTGCGCCGCGCACCAGCACGCTGCCATCGGTCACGGCGGCGGCGCAAAGCAGCGTTCCGGCCTCCACACGGTCGGAAATGGGCTGATAGACTGCGCCGTGCAGCCGTTCCACGCCGCGGATAATGATGGTACCCGTACCCGCGCCGGTGATGCTGGCGCCCATCTGGTTCAGGCAGTTTGCCAGGTCGATGATCTCCGGCTCCTTGGCCGCGTTTTCAATGACGGTCACACCGCAGGCAAGCGTCGCGGCCATCATCAGGTTTTCGGTCGCGCCAACGCTTGGCAGATCCAGATAAACCCGCGCGCCGGTCAGCCTGCCGCTTAACTGCCGCATGCCGCCCATGGCGTGCACCTGTGCACCCAGCGCCTGCAATCCGCGCAGATGCAGGTCGATTGGCCGCTGGCCGATGGCGCATCCCCCCGGCAGACCCACGCATGCGCTGCCCGTGCGGGCAAGGATCGGCCCCAGGATCAGAATGCTCGCGCGCAGACGGCGCATGTTTTCCTCATGATCGGGGCTCTGCGGATGCATGGCGCACACGCTCACATCCATGCCGCTGCGCTGTACATGCGCGCCGCAGTCGCGCAGGATGGAAAGCAGCATATCCACATCCGTGATGCGCGGCACATCCTTGACGATCAGCGGATCCTCCGATAAAAGCCCTGCCGCCAGAATGGGCAGAACGGCGTTTTTGGCGGCGCTCACCTCCACCTCGCCCGAAAGCTTCGGCGTGTGACGGATCAGATAAGAAGCCACGGGATCACCGCCTCCCAGCGCATGCCCCATTGTGCAGTGTTTCCAGTCCTTAACATGCTTATTCCCTCCCATCGCGCCCATTTTGGCCGTTTTGGGCGGATGGCATGCTGCGTGGGATTCATTTGCAGTGCGGCGCAAAGGGGCTGGAAATCAGGAATTGCAAGGATAAGGGCGGGAGAATGCGGATCGCCGGAAGACGAAATGGTAAAATTTGATAACAAGCAGCTTGTCGCCCCCCCCCTCATCACCCGCTTCGCGGGAGCTTCCCCCCGGGGGGGAAGCGTGCGCGGGTTGCTGCTTTCCTTGCATATGCCTCCTGCGCTGTGTGGAAGCAGCTGCAATCATCTTCGTTCAGCCTTGGCTTGCTTCTATCCACGTCCCGTGATATGATACCATTGACTTTCTATGGAAAGGTGTGACCCTGATGGAGAACAAAAGAAAGGACAGCCTGTTTTTCCTGGTGGTAACGCTGTTCTGGTTTGCACAGTACATTTTCGTGCCGTTCCTCACGCCGCATCTGGCGGCGATGGGCGTGGCGGCTTCCGTTTCCGGCGTGATTCTGGGCGCGTACGGCTTTGCGCAGCTGGTTCTGCGTATTCCGGTCAGCGTGAGCGAGGACTGCCTGGGCAGGCATCGCCTGTACATGAGCCTTGGCCTGCTCAGTGTGGTCACGGCCAGCATGCTGCCGGTTCTGTTCAGCTCTCCGGCGGCGTACCTCATCAGCCGCACGCTGGCGGGCGTGGGCGCATCCACGTGGGTGAGCTTTACGGTGGCGTTCACCGGCGGCTATCCCAATGTGAAGGAGCGCATGGGCAAGCTGATTGCCGCCAACAATCTGGGCATTCTGATCTCCTATCTGGTGGGCGGTTCGCTGTTTGAGTGGCTGGGCATGAAGCCGCTGTTCATGATCAGCGCCTGCGTGGCGGTGATCGCGCTGTGCATCCTCCCCCTGTGCCAGAAGGGCGGCAGCACCGGCACGCATCCCTTCCGCATTCGCGAACTGTGGGATGTGCTGCGCAACCGCAACCTGCTGACCTGTGCGCTGATGTGCGCGCTGATGCAGCTGATCAACTTTGCCACTGCCATGTCCTTTGTAAGCACCTATGCGCAGCAGCGCGGCGCGAGCGGTTTTGTGCTGAGCCTGGTGGCCATTGCGTTCTACGTGGCCGGCACCGCTGCCAGCACGGTGTACAGCAAGGGCGTATTCAGCAAAATGAGCGACCGTGCGTTTATGGTGATGGGTTTTGGCACGTTTGCTGTGTACTGTCTGGTGCTGCCGCTGTGCACGCAGGTGTGGATGATTCTTGCGGCACAGCTGCTGGGCGGCATGAGCCGCACGCTGCTGTACACCCAGCAGATGGCGCTGTGCACCGCAACCATCAAGCCGGAACAGAAGACCACCGCCGTGGGCGTGTTCCAGTCCATCTACAGCCTTGGCATGACGGTCGGCCCTGTTGTGATGGGCTGGGTGCTGGAAATGACCGGCAATAACTATCCCACCGCGTTCATGTGCATTTCCGTATTTGCCATTTTTGGTATCCTTTGGTCTGCTGTAGTGTTGAAGAAGAAAGCCTGATATTCCTCTGAGGCCGCAAAGCGGCCTCAAAAACGGGATTCTCAAGGGGCTTAGCCCCTTGAGCGGGATCCAAGGGCAGAGCCCTTGGTCGCCGAAGGCCCTACGAAAGGAGTACCCCCTATGAAAATCTCGAAAAAAGACGCTTTGATGTGGTTTGAGTTCTTTTCCCAGCTGCCGGAGGGCGAGCAGCTTTCCGTTCGCCAGCAGGAGATCGTATACGCGGTGTTTGCACAGATCGAGGATGCGGTGGACGCTCGCCGCGAAAAGCTGATGGCGGAGATCCCCGGCCTGAAGGTGCTGGGCGGCCGCACCCGCTATGTGGGTTCTGACGAGCATTTCCCCCGCGGCTGCAAAAGCTGCCTGCTGGGCAACGGCCTGACGGCCATCCGCAAGACCAACAAGTGCAACATCCAGTGCAAGTTCTGCTATAACTACGGCGAGCTGGACTGCATTCCGCCCATCGGCGAGGGCATGTGGGAGATCGGCGGCACCAAGTTCTATGAGCGCGATATCGACACGCTGCTTTCCATCTACCCCAAGCCCACGGGCATTTCCTATGTGTACCTTGAGCCGTTCATGGAGATTGAAAAGTATTACGGCGTGATCGCCAAGTTCCATGCGGCGGGCGTCCATCAGCACATGTACACCAACGGCACCCTCTGCACCGAGGAGCAGCTGAAGGCGCTGGGCGAGGCCGGGCTGGATGAATTGCGCTTTAACCTTGGCGCCACCAACTGCGCGGACAAGGTGATCGAAAACATGCGCCTTGCCAAAAAGTACATTGCGCAGGTGGGCATTGAAACGCCCGCCACGCCCGAGTACTGGGAGAGCTTCCAGCAGAAAAAGGAAGCCATTCTGGCCACCGGCATCGACTTTATGAACTGCGCCGAGCTGCATTTGAACGAAAACAACATCGGCAACTACTGGGGCGAGAACTTCTACCTGTGCCGTCAGGGCTACCTGAGCCCCGTGTGGAGCCGCGAGATCACCTTCCAGCTCATGAAGCAGGCTGTTGAGGAAAACTGGCCCATCACTGTGCACGACTGCTCCAACCACACCAAGTTTGCCCGCGACCTGAACCTCAAAATGCACGAGGGCGGCTGGTTCGGCCAGAGCGCGTGGGGCTGCGAGTTTGCCGAAATGCCCTATGAGGCGTTTTTGCCGATTCTGGCTGATGAAGAGTTCCAGTTCCTGGAGGAAGAGGAACTGCCGGAGGGATATCGTCCGGGGGATATGCTCTGGTAAGCGTGAGTTGACTTTTATCAAACGTGCACCTCTTGCGTTTCTGGGAAGCGAACGCAACATTGCACCCTTCCCGAGGCGGAACCCGAAGGGGGACGGATGAGGTGCTCCTGTTCCATAACGGTACCTGGCAAGGAGGGATCTTATGACCCGCCGGCAAAATTGGACAATCTTCTTATACAGCCTGCTGATTGCATCGGCTGTGCTGTTCTTTACCACGCGTTCCTCTCCGGCGTGGCCCATCAACGACTGGTGCGACGCCAACATCTACCTGTCCGCCGGCAAGGGCATGGCGGAGGGGCGGGTGATCTACCGCGACCTGTACGACCACAAGGGGCCGCTGCTCTATGCCCTGCATGCCCTGTGCGCGCTGGTCAGCTTTGACAGCTTCCTTGGCGTGTACCTGATGGAAGTGCTGCTGGCGGCCCTGTTCCTGTTCTTTGGCTGCAAGGCCATGACGGTGTACGGCAGCAAAAGTGCCGCGCTTGCGCTTTTGCCTGTGCTGGCGTGGAGCGTGTACGCTGCGTGGAGCTTCTGCGAGGGCGACAGCGCGGAGGAAATGTGCATGCCGCTGGTGGCGGCGTCCCTCTGGCATGTGCTGGCGTTTTTCCAAAGTGGGAAAGACCGCATGAGCGCCAAGGGGTTGATGGCCGAGGGCGCGCTGGCCGGATGCGTATTGTGGATCAAGTTTACGGGGCTGGGCATGCAGGCGGGTCTGCTGTTTGCCATGTTCCTGCGCCATCTGGTCAAAAAGGAGTGGGGAAACAGCCTGCGCATGATCGGCTGGCTGGCGGTGGGTTTCCTGCTGTCCACCGTGCCGTGGATCGTGTATTTTGGTTTGAACGGCGCCATCGGCGACTGGCTGGGCGTATACTTCTACGATAACCTGTTCCGCTACGGCGGCGCGAGCATGACGCTGTTGCAGCGTGTAAAGGCCATGGTTGTGAACGGGCTCGGCTGGCTGTGGAAAAACGCGCCGTATACCATCGCCATCGTGGGCGGGCTTTTGTGGTTCATCCTGCGCCGCACGGCGTGGGAGTGGATCGCCCTTGTGCTGGCGGCGGTGTTTGGCGCTGCGCTGGTGTTCTTCAGCGGCGTGGAGTATCCCTATTACGGACAGGCGCTGGCTCCGCTGGCGATTGCCGGTTTTGGCGCGCTGGCTTCGGTCATCCGCAGGCCGGTGAAAAAGCGGTGGATGGCGGCGGCGTGCGCGGCGTGCATTGCGCTGTGCCCGCTCACCTGCTACAACATGAATGTGGATTTTGGCTGCACCATCTTCCAGCCGAAGGAAGAAACCATGCAGTACAGGGTGGCGGCGGTCATCAACGAAACGCCGGACGCCACGCTCCTTAACTACGGGTTTATGGACGCGGGCTTCTTTACCGCGGCGGGCATTGCGCCCACGGTCAGGTTCTACCACTCCAGCAATGTGGACATGCCCGAGAAGCGCGAAGAACAGCTCAGGTATATCCGCGAGGGACTGGTGGACTATGTGGTCACGCATAAGCCGGGACCTGCGGAGCTTGCGGAAAACTACGAGCTGGTCGCCACCGTGGAAAGCCCGGATTTCTGGTATGAAAACGTGTTTCTTTACCGGATCTTAAACGCCGGAAAACGTTAATTTTTCTACATTTTCCAATCATTATTGACATTTTGTTTTCATAAGCGTACAATGACAATCGAAAAGCAAAATCGGGCGTTTCTTCCTATTAAAAGGGAGGAACGCTTGATTATGTCTGCAGGATTTGTCCTGAATGGACGAATCTTTTCCACAAAGGACCTTATAGGAAAGAGGGAAAAAACATGTTTGTGGTTTTCTTTCTGCTGTGGGTAGTGTTCAACGGCAAGCTGAACCTGGAGATCGCCATCTTCGGCGCGGCGTTGAGCGCAGTGGTGTACCTGTTCAGCTGCAAGTTTCTGGGCTACAGCTTTGAAAAGGACAAAAAGCTGTTCAGGCTGATCCCTGCCGCGGTGAAATATCTGTGGCTGCTGATCTGCGAAATCGTCAAGAGCAACAAGGCGCTCATTGGTTTCGTGTACAGCAGAAAGATCGAGGTAAAGCCCCAGCTGGTTACCTTTACCACGCCGCTCAAGGGCCCCTTCAAGAGCATTCTGGCCGACTGCATCACCGTTACGCCCGGCACCATCAGCGTGCTCAGCGAGGGCGACAAGCTGACCGTGCATGCCCTGGACAGGAGCCTGGCCGATGGCATTGAAGACACCGATTTCCAGAAGCAGCTTCTGGAAATGCAGAAGAAGGAGGAACTGGCATGACCGTTGCAAACGCCTACGAGATTCTTTTGCACTCCTCTCTGGTGGTGCTGGCGGTGATGACGCTTTTGTGCCTGATCCGCGCCATTCAGGGTCCGCGCATTGCCGACCGCATCGTTTCCATCAACATGATCTCCACCCTCACCATTGCCATGATCGCCATTCTGGCCATCCGCCAGAATCAGGGCTACCTGATGGACGTGGCGCTTATTTACGCGCTGATCGGCTTTTTGGCCGTGGTGGTGCTTTGCAAGGTGTACATGGGCATCACGCTGGAAGCCCGCGAACAGAAGCAGAAGGAGGAAAACAGGAATGCTTGAATGGATTCGTTTTGGCCTCACGGCGGTTCTGTTGATCATCGGCCTGTTTCTGATGGCCACCGGCGTGATTGCGCAGTACCGTTTCAAGTATGTGCTCAACCGCATGCATGCCGCCTCCATGGGCGATTCTCTGGGCCTGTTCCTGGTGGTGATCGCCATGTGCATTTCCGCGCCGGACTGGGTGACGGTTGTCAAGCTCTTGCTGGTTTCCCTGTTCATCTGGATCACCAGCCCCACGGCCAGTCACCTGATCGCCCGTCTGGAGCTGACCAGCAACGAGCATCCCGAAAACGAAATGGAGGTCATCGAAAAATGAACAGCCTGTTTACGGTGATTGTGCTTTCGTTCCTGCTGACCTGTGCCATTGCCACCTGCCTTAGCAGGAACCTGCTGGTAACGGTCATTATTTTCATGGCCTACAGCCTGCTCATGAGCATCATGTGGATCCTTCTGCAAAGCCCCGACCTGGCCATCACCGAGGCCGCCGTGGGCGCGGGCGTGACGAGCGTTCTGTTCTTTATCACCCTCAAGAAGATCCACGCCATCAAGCCGGAAGAGGAGGAGGATCACCATGAAAGCAAGTGATCTGAAAAACCGCTTCCACCGCTGGCTCTATGAGGAGGACGGTTCCGAACTGGACCGCGAGCTGGAAGGCGCGCTGAGCAATCCCAGCGAGCGCATGCAGCGCGAAATCGATCCCGAAACCTTTGCCCGCCACGAGGCGCAGGCCGATGAAAAACGTCACGAGCTGCTGATGGAGGAAGAAAAGAACTACCGCCGTCTGCACGACTGGGGCATGACCAAGGGTTCCCGCCTTGTCAAGAACGCCTACCGCGCCGCTGCGGTGGCGGTGCTGATCGCCGTTACGGTGTTCCTGATCCGAACCGTCATCGAGCTGCCGCCCTTCGGCGATCCCAACAACCTGTACAACAACGAAGTCAGCGCCCGTTACATTGAGCAGGGCATTCCGGAGACCGGCGCCATCAACTTTGTAGCCGGCATGATTCTGGACTACCGCGCCTTTGACACCTTCGGCGAATCCACGGTGCTGTTCGTAGCCGCGTGCAGCGTGCTGATCCTGCTCAAGCTGGGCGAGCACGAAAAGGGCGAAAAGCCCACCCCCGCCATGCTGGAAGCCGAATATGACGACCGTCACCACGAACCCAAAAACGACGAGATCCTGCAGCTGGCTGCCAAAATTCTGGTGCCGATTGTTCTGTTCTACGGCATTTATGTGGTGCTCAACGGTCACCTGAGCCCCGGCGGCGGTTTCAGCGGCGGCGCGATCATGGGCGCGGCCCTGATCCTGTACCTGAACGCCTACGGCTTTGAAAAGGCAAGCAAGATCTTCACCTTCAAGACCTTCCGCTGGGTCACCTTCGTATCCCTGATGACCTACGCGGGCCTCAAGAGCTATTCGTTCTTTACCGGCGCCAACCACATCGAAAGCCACATTCCCAAGGGAACGCCCGGCGCGATCCTGTCCTCCGGCTTTATCCTGCCGCTCAACATCTGCGTCGGCCTGATCGTTATGTGCACCATGTATGCGTTCTACACGCTGTTCCGCAAAGGAGGCATGAAGTGATGCTGACTGTGATTATGGAACATCTGGAGGAGCTGGTAGCCGTTCTGCTCTTTGCCATCGGTTTTACCACGCTGCTGCTCAACCGAAACATCATCAAGAAGATCATCGGTTTCAACATCATGGATACGGCCATCTACCTGTTCCTCACCTCTGTGGGCTACATTGAGGGCCGCACCGCTCCCATTCTGGTGGACGGCATCACCGACGCCAGCCACTACATCAACCCCATTCCCAGCGGTCTGGTGCTGACAGGCATCGTGGTGAGCGTTTCCGTTTCCGCGCTGATGCTTTCCCTCACCGTTCGCCTCTACCGCCGCTACCACACGCTGAACATCGACCACATTACCATGCTCATGAAGGGAGAGGACGACTGATATGCATATGCAGTTTGTGCAGAACGTACCGTTCTTTTCCATCATGCTGTGCATGATCTGCGGCATCGTAAGCGCCATGCTGCCCAGCCGCGTGGCCAAGTGGGTAACGGTTGCCCTGGGCGGCATTGTGGCCGCGCTCAACCTGTGGCTCACGTTCTTCCTTGCCGGGTACGGCCAGAGCTATGTGTACCTGATGGGTCACTTTCCCGCCCCGTGGGGCAACGAGATCCGCGCCGGCATTCTGGAAAGCGTGCTGGCGGTGTGTTTCAGCGTGATCCTGATGCTGAGCATGCTGGGCGGCATGAGCAAGTTTGAAGAACAGGTGCACCACGGCAAGCAGAATCTGGTGTGCGTGATGCTCGATCTGGTGCTGGCAGCCATGATGGCCATGCTCTACACCAACGACCTGTTCACCGGCTACGTATTCATTGAGATCATGACGCTGGCTGCCTGCGCGCTCATCATGAGCCGCCAGAACGGCCGCACGCTGGTTTCGGCCATCCGCTACATGATCATGAGCCTGCTGGGTTCCGGCCTTACGCTGCTTGGCATTACCATGACCTACAACGTAACCGGCCACCTGCTGATGGAAAACATTCAGGAGACCTTCGCCAAGCTCCACGCCACGGGCCAGTATCAGCTTCCCATCACGGTGATCGTGGGCCTGTTCTTTGTGGGTCTGGGCATCAAATCCGCGCTGTATCCCTTCCATACGTGGCTGCCGGACGCCTACGGCTACTCCACGCCCACGGCCAGCGCAGTGCTTTCTTCCATCATTTCCAAGGCATACATCTTCCTGCTGATCAAAATTTTCTACCGCGTGATCGGCATCCAGATCGTGATGGAAAACCAGGTGCTGACCCTTGCCTTTGCCTTTGGCATCGTGGGCATGATGATGGGCAGTATCGACGCCATCTTCAGCCATGACCTCAGGCGCATGGTCGCGTTCAGCTCTGTTGCGCAGATCGGCTACATCTACGCGGGTCTGGGTCTGGGCGTTCACGTGGGCTATGCGGCCGCCATCTTCCACATGGTCATGCACGCCTTTGCCAAGAGCGCGCTGTTTATGAGCGCCTCCGCTCTGGCGGACGCCAGCGGCAATTCGAAGCGTTTCAGCGACCTGCGCGGCGCAGGCTTCCGTCATCCGGCGGCTGGCGTGTGCTTCACCATCGCCAGCATGAGTCTGGTGGGCGTGCCGGTGCTGGGCGGCTTTGTGGCCAAGATGTACCTGAGCGACGCGGCCATCACCGCAGGCGGCGCTCGCATGTGGATCATGCTGGCTGCGCTGGCAGTGAGTACGCTGCTCAACGTTCTGTACCTGATGAAGACCGTCGTCACCCTGTACCGTCCCGCACGCGAGGGCTTCAGCGCTCCCGCTGTGAAGCGCAGCTGGCGCACCGAGATCGCCCTGTGGGGCTTTGTGGCCGCCAATGTGCTGGTGGGTCTGCTGGCTGATCCGCTGATGCAGGCCATCCGTTCCGGACTTGTGATGTTTGACTAAGGAGGATGAATGAAATGCAAGCCATCCTGTTGATCCTTGTGGTTCTGTTCCCCGCGCTGTGCGCCGCCCTCACCTGGGCGCTGCCCGCCGTGCGCGAGGACAAGGCGCGCGACCGTTTCGTGCTCGCCTCTCTGATTGTGACCTTTGCGCTGGTCGTGGGCCTGTGCCTGACGGGCGACGGCGCGGTGACCATCTTCAGCATTGTGGAAGGCCTGCCCGTGATCCTGTCCAGCGACGGCGTGGCCCGCCTGTTCGCGGTGCTCATGAGCGGCATGTGGCTGGTGAGCGGCGCGTTCAGCTTTACCTACATGACCCATGAAGGTTCCCAGCGCCGCTACTACACCTTCTACCTGTTCACGCTGGCCGCGCTGATGGGCCTGTGCTTTGCCGGTACGCTGGTGACCATGTACCTGTTCTTTGAAATGATGACCCTGCTCAGCGTTGCCATGGTTCTGCACTCCATGAGCAAGGAAGCCGTGGCTGCGGGCCTGAAGTACCTGCTGTACTCCATCGCCGGCGCCATGATGGGCCTGATGGGCGTGTTCTTCTTTACCGCCAAGGCCACCACTCCCGTGTTCGTGGCGGGCGGCTCTCTGGACGCTGCGTGGGTTGCCGGAAACACGCCCCTGATGCTGGCCATCCTGTTTGTAACCATCGTGGGCTTTGCCACCAAGGCCGGTATGTTCCCCATGCACGGCTGGCTGCCCACTGCTCACCCCATCGCTCCCGCCCCTGCCAGCGCCGTGCTTTCCGGCGTGATCACCAAGGCCGGTGTGCTGTGCGTGATCCGCTTCCTGTACTTTGTGGTGGGCGCTGATCTGGTGCGCGGCACCTGGGTGCAGACGGCCCTGATCATCCTCAGCCTGATCACCGTGTTCATGGGTTCCATGATGGCCTTCAAGACCAACGGCCTCAAGAAGCGTCTGGCCTACTCCAGCGTTTCTCAGGTGAGCTACGTGCTGTTCGGCCTGTTCATGCTCAATGAAGTGGCCTTCCGCGGTGCGATGCTGCATGTGTACTTCCACTCCATCATGAAAAACCTCCTGTTCCTGAGCGCCGGTTCCATCATCTTCAAGACCGGCCTGACCGACGTGCGCGACCTGACCGGCATCGGCAAGAAGATGCCCGCCACCATCTGGTGCTTCACGCTGGCTGGCTGCAGCCTGGTGGGCGTACCCCCGCTGTGCGGCTTCTTCAGCAAGTGGCAGCTGGCGCAGGGCGCTCTTGCCAGCGGCGTAGCCGTGTTCAGCTGGCTGGGCCCGGTGGTGCTGCTGGTATCTGCGCTGCTCACAGGCGGTTACCTGCTGCCCATCAGCATTAACGGCTTCTTCCCGGGTCATGCCGGTGGCCATGGTCACGGCCATGAGGAGCATGCCGCTGTGGAAAGCTGCGAAGTGAACAAGACCATGCTGATCCCCATGATCATTCTGGCCGTTCTGCTCTTTGTGCTGGGCTTTGCGCCCGCGCTGGTGGAAGGCCCCATCGCTGCGGTGGCCGCAGCCCTGCTGTAACAGGAGGGCAAAATCATGATGCTTCTTCTTTCCGTTCTGGCGCCCATGCTGGGCGCGGCGGGCCTGTTCATCTGGCGGCCCAGGAACCGCAAGGCCTGCCATGTCTGGACCTTTGCGTGGACGCTGCTCACCTCCCTGTGCGTGCTGGCTGCGCTGCTCACCAAAGGCGGTCAGGCCATTACCCTTCTCAAGCTGACCACCAACCTGACCGTGAGCTTCAAGCTGGATGGTCTGGGCCGTCTGTTCAGCGGCATGGTGGCCATCCTGTGGCCGCTTGCCACCCTGTACGCATTCGAGTACATGGAGCATGAGGGCGGCGACAACCACTTCTTCGGTTTCTATATGCTCTCCTACAGCATGACGCTGGCCATCGCCTATGCCGAGGACATGATGACCATGTACGTGTTTTACGAGCTGCTTTCCCTGTCCACCCTGTTCCTGGTCATGCACGGCATGAAGGCCAAGAACGTTCATGCAGGCCGCAAGTACATGTATTACATGCTGGGCGGCGCGGCGATGGGCTTTATGTCCATGATGACCGTCATCCACTTCTCCGGCGGCGCCAACTTCTTCTACGGCGGCATTCCCGGCCTGAAGCTGGCTCCCTCCGCGCTGATCCTGCCCATGTTCGTGCTGGGCTTCCTGGGCTTTGGCGCGAAGGCGGCGGTGTTCCCGCTGCACAGCTGGCTGCCCACCGCCGGTGTGGCCCCCACGCCTGTAACGGCTCTGCTGCACGCTGTAGCTGTGGTTAAGGCTGGCGTGTTCGCCGTCATCCGCATGAGCCACTACGCCTACGGCGCGGATCTGATCCGCGGCAGCTGGGCGCAGGCGGTTTGCCTGATCCTGGCGCTGGTGAGCATTGTGTACGGCAGCTCCATGGCTGTTCGCGAGCCCCACATGAAGCGCCGACTGGCCTACTCCACCATGAGTAACCTGAGCTACGTGCTGCTGGGCGCGATGCTGCTTACCCCCGCCGGTCTCAAGGGCGGCCTGCTGCACATGGTGTATCACGCCTTTATGAAGATCACCCTGTTCAGCTGCGTGGGCGCGATCATGGTCAAGACCGGCCGCAGCTACGTGCAGGAAGTGCGCGGCATGGCAAAGAAAATGCCCTTCATCATGGGCGTTCTGGCATTTGCTGCGCTGTGTCTGGTGGGCGTGCCCCCCTTCATCGGTTTCCAGAGCAAGTGGGCGCTGGCTGTGGCTGCGGTCAACTCCGGCGACTGGCTGGGCGTGGCGAGCGTTGCGGTGCTGCTGGTATCCGCCGTGCTGACCGCCATCTACATGCTGATTCCCACCATTGGCGCATATGCTGCTCCGCTGGATGAAGCCGGCCTTGAAAAGAACAGCTATGATCCCGGCTGGCAGATGAAGGCCCCGCTGCTGATTCTGTGCGCGGCGATGGTGATCCTCACCTTTGTTTCTTCTCCCCTCAACAACTTCCTGACCGGCTTTGTGAAATAAGGAGGCGCGAAATCATGAACGGATCCCTTTCTCTTCTGATCGCTGCCTTCTTCCCGGTGGTCGCCGCGCCTGTGGCGTGGGCTGCGGGACGCAGGGATGGCCGCAAATCCATTGCCGCCATGGTGGCTTTTACCGCTGTGGAACTGCTGATGCTGCTGGCGCTTGCCTTTACCGGCATGGGCCGCGAGCTGACCATGGATGGTTTTGTGGGCATGGGCCTGCGCATGAAGGCGGATGGCTTCCGCGTGCTGTATGCCTGCATCGCCTGTGTGATGTGGCTGGTGACCAGCATTTTTGGCCGCGATTACCTCAAGCACGATCACGCGCCCGGCCGCTACGCCCTGTTTACCCTGATCACGCAGGGCGCGACCGTCGGTCTGTTCCTGTCCGACTCCCTGTTCACCGCCTTCTGCTTCTTTGAAGTCATGTCCATGGCCAGCTACCCGTGGGTGGCCCACGAGGAGGAGCCCGAGGCCATGCGCGCGGCGGAAACCTACCTTTATATTGCCGTGATCGGCGGTCTGGTGATGCTCATGGGCATCTTCCTGCTGCCCGCCGGTATGGCGACCGCCTCCTATCACCAGCTGAGTGAACTGGCGCAGGGCCACAACCTGTGGCTGGCTGCCGCGCTGATCCTTGTGGGCTTCGGCGCAAAGGCCGGTGCGTTCCCCATTCACATCTGGCTGCCCAAGGCGCACCCTGTGGCACCTGCCACGGCCAGCGCGCTGCTCTCCGGCATGCTCACCAAGGCGGGCGTGCTGGGCATGCTGATCCTGACCCTGCACCTGATGCGCGGCGTGACCAGCTTTGCCAACCTGATCTTCTGGCTGGGCACCATCACCATGTTCCTGGGCGCGTTCCTGGCCATCTTCTCCACCAACCTGAAGCGCACGCTGGCCTGTTCTTCTTTGAGTCAGATCGGCTTTATCATGGTGGGCGTTGGCACGCAGGGCCTGTGCGTGTGCGAAAACGGCCTGGCTGCTTTCGGCACCATCCAGCACATGATGAACCACAGCCTCTTCAAGCTGGTGCTGTTCCTGTGCGCGGGCATCGTGGCCATGAACATCCACGCCCTCAAGCTGGATGACGTGCGCGGCTTTGGCCGCAAGAAGCCTGCCATGCACTTCTGCTTCCTGCTGGCGGCAGCGGGCATCAGCGGCATCCCGGGTCTCAGCGGCTACATCAGCAAGAGCCTTCTGCACGAAGGTCTGGTGGAATACATCCACGAGCTGCATCATCATCACCTGAACGCACTGCCTTACGAGATCGCCGAGTGGGTGTTTATCATCTCCGGCGGCATGACGCTGTGCTACATGACCAAGCTGTACATCTGCCTGTTCTGGCAGAAGCATCCCACCCGTCAGGATGAGTTTGACGGCATGAAGAACTACATGAGCCTGCCCTCAACCATCGCGCTGGTTGCCTCGGCCTGTGTGATCCCCATGCTGGGTCTGCTGCCCGATGTGTTCATGACCGGCGTTGGTCAGCTGAGCCAGCCCTTCATGAACGCGGCGGATCCCCATCACATGCCCGTGCCGTACTTCAGCCACGAAAACCTGGTGGGCGCGGCCAAGAGCATTGTGATCGGTATCGCCCTGTTCTTCCTGCAGCGTGCCTTCGTGATGAAGAAAGGAACTTATCCCGAGCGCTGGCCCAAGTGGCTGGATCTGGAAAACAGCGTGTACCGTCCCTTCATCGGCCTGCTGATCAGGGTGGGCCACGGCTTTGCCTGGCTGGCTGATCACCTGACCGACTGGGCGATCGTGGCCATGAAGGCCGTTGGCGGCTTCTTTGCCCGCCTGTTTGACTCCACCGGCGACGGTCTGTCCATGACGGTGCGTCGCCTGTTCCTGCCGCAGATCACCAAAAAGCAGCCCATCCCCGTGGGCAACCGCCTCACTTATGCCGTGGGCCGCGGGCTGGACAGCATTGCCGCCTTCTGGGCGCGCCTGACCGGCCGCAAGGTAAGCAGCGAAACCCACTACGAAAGCCTTTTGGCCGCCGGACAGCACGAAGCCGCTACCGAGTTCAAGCGCTTCACTCGTTCCGTGAGCTTCGGACTGTTCATGTTCTGCGTGGGCCTGATTGTAACGCTGGTGTTCCTGCTGATCGCCTGAGTGACGATCGGTCAACGATCTTCCCGGTTCATGTGATCCTGAGGAATGAAATGACGAAGGATCCTGCCATGCGGCATCAGACCGTTACGCAGGATCCTTCGCTTCGCTCAGGATGACAATGCAAGGGAATGATATTATCCGCCGATGGAGCTGATCCCAATGAAAAAAATCCTTTCCTTTCTCAAGGCCGAGATTGTTTTGACCATTTCCCTGATCGCTGCGCTTCTCAGCATGCTGCTTGTCGCTCCGGACGCGGCCTATGCGGGCTATGTGGACTGGCATGTGCTGATGCTGCTCTTTGCGCTGATGGCGGTGGTAGCGGGACTGAAAAAGTGCGGGCTCATGGACCGGCTGTCCGCCGCGCTTATCAGAACGGCGGGCGATACGCGCAAGCTGTGCCTTGCTTTGAGCCTTGCCTGCTTCTTTTCCGCCATGCTGGTGACCAACGATGTGGCGCTGATCACCTTTGTGCCTTTGACCGCCGCTTTGCTCTCTGCCAAGCCCGGCGCGCTGATCCTGACGGTGTCGCTGGAAACCATTGCCGCCAACCTTGGCAGCATGGCAACGCCCATCGGCAACCCGCAGAACCTGTACCTGTATGCGCATTATGAAATGCCCATCGGCCAGTTCTTCGGCGCGATCCTGCCGCTGACGCTGGCAAGCCTTGCGCTGGTGGTTGCCGCTGCGTTTCTGATTAAGCCGGAGGCTGTTTCGCTGCCCGCTCAGCAGGCGGGGGAGATGAAAACATCCGCCCTTTGGCTGCACGCCGCGCAGTTTGCGGTCTGCCTGCTGAGTGTTCTGAACGTGCTGCCCAAGTGGGTATGCTTTGCGGCGGTGCTGGTTTCTACCTTTGTGTATGACCGCACGCTGCTCAAACAGGTGGATTATGCGCTGCTTCTGACCTTTGTGTGCTTCTTTGTGTTCGTGGGCAATCTGGGGCGCATTCCCGCTGTAAGCGCGGCGCTGGGCGGCGTGATTGCCGGAAACGAGCTGGAAATGGGCATTCTGTGTTCACAGGTCATCAGCAATGTGCCTGCCGCACTGATGCTTTCCGGTTTTACGCAGGATGCACTTTCCCTGATGCGCGGCGTGGATCTGGGCGGACTGGGCACGCTGGTGGCCTCTCTGGCCAGCCTGATCTCCTTCAAACTGTACATGAAGGCTCCCGGCGCAAAGGCCGGCAAATACCTTGGTGTGTTCACGGTGATGAACCTCGGCTTCCTTGCGGTGCTTTACGCGCTGGCAAAGCTGGGCTTATAACCTTTTTTTGGCGGAACAAACGGTTCCGCCAAATTTTTTTCAAAAAAATGAAAAAAGGGGTTTACAAACCCCAAAAGCCATGCTATAATATCATTCGTTCACGGGGCATTAGCGCAGTTGGTAGCGCACAACACTGGCAGTGTTGGGGTCAGGAGT
>JAFYQB010000135.1 GCA_017547285.1 Clostridia bacterium | reverse complement strand
GTTCCGAAGCTGACGACATGTGCATCAGCTTCGGAAGCCTTGCGCAGCAAGGCTTTCCTTACACCGTTTGCCGCCCGGCGAGTAGGCACACGGTGCATTCTTCGGCGGAAAAGATCGCCGAAGGCGAGCTTTTTCGACGGCCTGAAGGACGTCTTGAACAAAGACGTCCTTCTTTTATGGAAATCAGCGAATCCTGAGCGCATTGGCACAAACGGCGGGCAGTTTGTCGGGCAGAGAGACGACCAGCATACCGTATTCCTGTTTGAAGGGAACGGGGCCATAGCCCAGCAGTTCCACACTGCTGACTATCTGATTTGCAAAGCTGCGCAGTACAGCGGTTTCTCCGGCAGTTGCGCCCATCATGAAGGCGTACACTGCACCGTCCTTCTGTACAAAGCGGAAGTCGCTGCGGCGCCAGTCGGTTTTATCCTCACGGAAACCTTCAATCTTGACCAGCGTATCTCCCTCGCCGAATACGCGCCAGGGACGGGTGCCGTACACGGCTTCACTGCAAACGGCAAACCATTCGCCGATTTTTTGCAGGATGTATTCCGCATCATCATCAATAGTGCCGTCCGGGCGCTGAAGGATATTCAGCAGCATTACGCCGTTTTTGGAGATGATGTCAACCAGCATTTCGATGATTTGTTCAGGCCGTTTGTAAGGGTGATGCACATCGTAGAACCAGTTGCCAATGCAGGTATCCGTATGCCAGGGCTCAGGCATAATGCCGGGCAGCTGACTCTTTTCGATATCCAGCACGCCGACACTGTAGATTTCCGGCTGACGGTCCTTTTGCAGATAGACAGCACGATTTTCACCGTGCTTAGCGATGGAGGTGTTGTACAGATTCGCCACTGCCTGCAGGCCCTTTTCATATTCGGTTTCGTTGGGAACAACGTTCTCCTTGCCCTGCCAGTGGCCGCCAAAGGGCAGGGAACCGTCGGTATACAGCAGTTCAGGCTGGAAGGTGTCGATCATTTCGTTCACGCAGCGCAGCCAGTACTCGTGATAGGCTTTGTTATCGGTATACCACGGCATGCAGTTGTGCGGATCAGAAGTGCCATGTTCCTGATTGGCAAAATAGAAATCCTGATAAGTGGGATCATTTCCGTCATAGGGAACGCCTGCATAGGGGCCGAACTTGTCGCATCCCTTGTTGACGCGCCACCATGAGAAGGACGCGCCCAGATGTTCGCTCAGGCCAAAGGGCATGCCGAACTTATCCGCAGCAGCCTTCCACATTGCCAGAATATCCTTATGGGGGCCAACGTTCATGCTGTTCATACGGTTGATTTTGGAGTTATAGTTGAAAAAATGGTCGTGATGCGTGGCCTGCGACATAAAATAGCGGGCGCCGGCCTTGTGGTACTTTGCCATCAGACCTTCCGCATCAAAGTTTTCAGCTTTCCACAGGGCGCAGATATCCTTGTAGCCGAATTTGGAGGGATGACCGTAGTGACGCACGTGGTAGTTATACTGCTGCGTGCCTTCGATGTACATGTTTCGGGCATACCAGTCACCGAACATCGGTACGCTTTGTGGACCCCAGTGGCTCCAGATACCGAATTTGGCATCGCGGAACCATTGCGGCGCAGAGTACTGGCGAAGGGATTCAAACGTAGGCTCAAAATGCATGGTGATACCTCCCCGGTTTAATGTTTAGCGAGGCTGGCAGTATTCAATCCAGCGGTTGATGGCACGAATGAACATTGCAGTGTTATCGGTTACATATTCCTGCTCGTTGGGATTGGGCGCCAGCTCCATCAGAATACTTTCATTGGTCATGCTGTGCATCCATGCGCCAAGCATGCCCTGTGTACTTAACCTTTTCACCTTGAAGCGGAACGGAACAGCAAAGTTTTCCGCCATCCTGCCGTTGCCATAGGCTGCATTCTTCCAGCCGTGTACATCCACGCCATAGGTAGGCTGGATGGTTTCCACCAGCGAGCAGATGGCGCGGGCTTCTGCGGTCACAAGCGGCGTTTCGCCGGTGCGGTTGCGGTCGGTATCATCCATTTCCCAATCGAAGGGAAAGTCGCGGTTGATATCATAGCCGTTGGCATTACAGCGGCCAAAACCGTTGTGGGTGGTGCCGTCGATCATTCCGTCCGGATTCGCGGACGGGATGATGTACAGGCAGAAATCCTGCAGTTCCTGCACGTTGGTAGTGTAATGAGCAATCAGATTTTCGGCGATCAGCTTGAGTACCTGCCCGTCGTGGGGGTAAGCATCCTCAAATCCGTGAAGGGCAAACACCATCAGCATGGAACGCTCCGCATCCTGTGTGCCGATGCGGTGGCAGATCAGGTCGCGCCCCATTTCGGACTGGCCGTAAACAAACTGCGTTTGATTTGCGCTTTCTTCTGCAAAGCCAACGGAAGCCATGAACAGAACCGCCAGCAAACCAAGCAGCAAAATCCATTTGGAAAGTTTCTTCATAGGGGATATCTCCTGCTTTGAACTATCTGTCATTATACATTATTTGCATTTATTTCGCAACGGATTGAACAATCTAATACCAGGGACTTGACATGAACGACTTTCACCGCGTATAATACAAAACGAACTGAACACACCGCTAGGGGCGCAGAAATGCTGAGATTGCCTGCCTGAAGGCTTGTCCCTTTGAACCTGATGTAGTTAGTACTACCGTAGGGAAGCGAACCAATATCAACCAGACACGCAAATGTGTTTTTGATACCGCTGTCCATACGGACGGCGGTATTTTTGATTCCACAATCGGTCGTTGGCCGGGCGGTGCGTTCCCAATACAAAAGGGGAGGAATTTTCAAATGGCATTCAAATTTGAAGACGTAACCGTAACCGGCTGGATTCTGCTGGTCGTGCTGATCGCCTGTGCGGCTGGGCTGATTGCAATCTCGCGAAGCCGTCAGAAGTGGACCCCGCAGATGATGGCTAACGCCGCTATCTGCATGGCGCTCAGCTTTGTACTTAGCTACATCCGCCTGTTCAAAATGCCGCAGGGCGGCAGCATCACCCCGGCCTCTCTGCTGCCCATTCTGGCCTTTGCCTATTATTACGGCAGCATTCCCGGACTGGTCACCGGCATTGCCTATGGCTTTTTGCAGATGATTCAGGATCCCTGGATCGTGGGTGCGGTACAGGCTGTGCTGGATTATCCGCTGGCGTTCGGCTGCATTGTGTGTGCAGGCGTGATCGGACAGCTGCAGCGCAAGCAAGGCTGGAACGAACTGGCCTGCTGGCTGGGCGCGGTGCTTGCCACCGGCGCTGGCCGCTTTATCTGCCATGTGCTCAGCGGCGTTGTGTTCTTTGCGGAATATGCTGAAGGCACCGGCATGAGCCCCATGGTATATTCCCTCAGCTATAACAGCTTTGTGTTTGTGGATCTGGCTATTTGCCTTGTGGTGGTGGCTTTCCCGCAGGTGCGCAAGGCGCTTGCCCGCATGAGCGTGAAAAAGTAAACAGGAATCATAAACCCCGGCAGTCTTTCAGGCGGACTGCCGGGGTTTGTGCTATGATAGTACCGTTCAAACAGCGCAGAGAATATCGGGATTTTTGCTCCGGCTTCTGATAACATATTAGCCGACAGGAGGGAAGGCCAATGGAATGGATTACAGGCATTCAACGGGCGATCGACTACGTTGAGGAGCATATCACCAAGGAGCTGGACTATGAGAAAATCGCCAGAGAGAGTTTTTCATCCAGCTTCCATTTCCAGCGGGTGTTCAGCATTCTGTGCGGATATACGCTGGGCGAATACATCCGCAATCGCAGGCTGACACTGGCCGGTGTGGCGCTGGCAGCAGGACGTGAACGGGTGATTGATGTGGCGCTTCGCTATGGATACGACAGCCCAGACAGCTTTGCCAAAGCATTTCAGAAATTTCATGGCATCACCCCTTCGCAGGCGCGCAGCAAAGGGGCGAATCTGAAATCCTTCTCCCGCCTGTCATTCAGAATTACGCTGGAGGGAGGAACAACCATGAATTACCGGATCGAAAAGAAAGAAACCATGGTCCTTACAGGATTCAAACGGCATTTCGAAGGTACGCCCCTGGACAGAAAGCAGCAGGATCATCACTTCTGGATGTCAACAAGGCTCAACCAGTATATTCTGCAAGGAATGGCAAGGGACTGCACCACGGCCTATGAAGTGATTACCAACATTGGCGATGACGGCTATGACTTCTATATTGCATCCAAGCTGAACAGCTGGGCGCGGGAACACTTTGAAGAAGAACTGGGGGAAGAAATCGCCAGCCGTTTTGAGCACCTGCCTTTGCAGGCGACTACCTATCTGGTATGCGAAACGGAAAAATGCGAATACCCGACAGAGAAAATCAGCGATCTGTACCGCAAGGCCGTAACCGAATGGCTGCCTTCATCGGGATATGAAATGGCTGATTTGCCGGAGGTGGAGATCATCCACTGGTATTACAACGAAGATGATCCCGCAGTCAGACAGCTTCGTTATGTGGAACTGTGGCTTCCCATTACGGAAAAAAAGTAAAGCAGGAGATAAAAATCCCCGGCATTCCTTCGGAAGAAGGGCCGGGGATTGACTTTATTTCGGGTGGTAAGTAATTGATTATCTGAATTTTTCCAGCCTGTACAAACCTTCCTCATCCACCTGATCCACGCCGTTTTTATAGTCATAGCCCATTTTGCGGTAGAAAGCGCAGGCGGTGATGGAAGCGGGTATTTCGATGCGCTTTGCACGCAGAAAGTATTCATCCTGTTCAAGCGTTTCGATGATCGTCCGGCCGATTCCTTTGCTCTGATACTCCGGCAGCACGAAAATGTTGAACAGGCTGCTTTCGTCAGTCTTGTCCCAGTAGGGGCCGATGGCGCCGCAGCCAACGATCTGCTCATTTTCGCAAACCACATAGCAATGCGTCCATCCGGCACGCTGGATCACATTTTCCGGCGTAAAGAACTGTGCGTCACGCTCGATGTATTCCGCGGAATAATCTTTGATATTGGATATCCTGAGCGTTTTTTGAATCAAGGCCGAAACTTCGGCGGCATCCGTATTTTCAAATCTTCGTATCAGCAAAACAAATCCCTCTGTATCAAAACAGCCAGCACCTATACGGTACTGGCTGTTGAGTTATCAAATATCCATGAACTGACGGAACTCGCGCATGATGCCGATGCCGTCCGGATAGTGCGCCGCGAACTGCGGAACAGCGTGACTGGGGAAGCTGTTGCCTTCGATGAACACGGGGCCCTTTTCGGTGATGGCCACGTCCCACGCTACAAAACGCATCTGCGGTACCTTCTGTGCGGCGTTCAGGCACATGGCCTTGGCTTCCTCAAAGAAGGGAACCTCAAAGCCGATGATGGAAGTGCCGGTCATGGGATGATGGGTGAAGGTATTGCCCTTCTTGTCCGCACCCACAGTCAGCAGCTTGCCGCTGGCCAGATCCACACGGGCAGCCATGCCGCCCTGATCCACGTTATCCATCACGTTGCCGTTGCCAATGCGCAGGAAGGCGTATACGATGCCCTGCTTCTTATCGCCCAGCAAAGTAGCAATGCGAATGGTGTTGACGGAGGTGGGGCACATTTCGGACATGCGGGAATGCTGGATCACACGCTCCTCAATGATGCCGATCTGCTTATCCAGCAGTTCCTTCAGGAAATCTGCCTCGCGGCCCTGCCAGTGCTCGCTGGTAAAGCGTTCGATGCCCACGCCGCTGCTGCCCTCAAGGGGCTTGGCAATCAGGTCGGGATGTTTACTCAGGAAGGCTTTGAAGGCGTCGAGGTCGGTATCGGCGGATACCTTCATCCAGCCGCGTCCCACTTCTTCCTTGAAGAGCTCGTTAAAGGTAGCCTTGTCATCAAACAGATACCAGTATGCCTTGTCATTCATGCGGCGAACGATGGTATTGCTGAGACCGCGGGTGATTTGCGTTTTGCGCTGCGCGTCGTTCAGACGGTAGAACTGCGCGATTTTATAGTCTACATAGCCCGCGTTGTACTTGAGGGCGCTGTAGAGCATATCGCAAAGCAGCCACGCGCGGCTTTTGCCGCTGCGTTCCTTGAGCAGATGCGTGGTCTGCCACATGGCTTTCCAGTCCATGCGCACAAGTCGCTTGAAGAAAAAGGAGAGTCTTGACATGGAGAAACCTCCTTGTGATCAGACGTTAAAGCGGAACAGCACGATGTCGCCGTCCTTCATCACATATTCCTTGCCCTCGCTGCGCACCAGGCCTTTTTCCTTGCAGGCATTCATGGAGCCGTTGGCAATCAGATCGTCGTAAGCCACCACTTCGGCGCGGATGAAGCCGCGTTCAAAGTCGGTGTGGATCTTGCCGGCAGCCTGAGGCGCCTTGGTGCCGTTGACGATGGTCCAGGCGCGGCACTCGTCGGAACCGGAGGTCAGGAAAGAGATGAGTCCCAGCAGGGAGTAGCAGGCGGTGATCAGACGATCCAGACCGCTCTGGCCCAGACCCAGCTCATTCAGGAATTCTTCCTTCTCTTCGGGATCCATCTGCGCGATCTCTTCCTCGATCTGAGCGCTGACGGTGAATACCTGAGAACCCTCGCTGTCGGCAATCGCGCGTACGGCCTTCACGTAGGGCAGATCGTCCATATCGGGGCCAATTTCGCTGTCAGCAATGTTGGCGGCGTAGATCACGGGCTTGTCGGTCAGCAGGAACCAGCCGCGAACGATCTCGCGTTCATCATCAGTCATGTCAAAGGTGCGGGCGGGCTTGCCATTTTCCAGATGGGCCTTCAGGCGGGTGGCCAGCTCGGCTTCCACGGCGTGCTTCTTGTCGCCGCCCTTAAAGAGCTGCATGGCCTTGGCCGCGCGGCGATCCACGGTTTCCAGGTCGGCAAAGATCAGCTCCAGCTGGATGACGTCGATATCGCGGGCAGGGTCGATGGAGCCGTCCACGTGGATGATGTTTTCATCCTCAAAGCAGCGAACCACATGCACGATGGCGTCCACCTCGCGGATGTGAGACAGGAACTTGTTGCCCAAGCCTTCGCCGCGGCTGGCGCCCTTCACCAGACCGGCGATATCCACAAACTCGACGGTAGCGGGGGTGACCTTCTTGGGGTTATACATCTGAGCCAGCACATCCAGACGGGAATCCGGAACGGGCACAACGCCGGTGTTGGGCTCAATGGTACAGAAAGGATAATTGGCAGCCTGCGCGCCAGCGCGGGTGATGGCATTAAACAGCGTGCTCTTGCCTACGTTGGGGAGACCTACGATACCAAGTTTCAAAACAAACACTTCCTCAGTACAAAAAGTTTAGCCAAAGCTTAGTATAGCCTGAAACGCGGAAAAAAGCAAACGTTTATCTTGACTTTCCTTATTTCTTCCCATATAATACCCGTATCGGCTTTGACGGGAACAAGTAACTCCTGCATGTGCGCGCAAAGAGAGCCTTCGGTTGGTGCGAGAAGGCGGCGGCAGCGGAAGCGAATACATCCCTGAGCCCGGGCGTGAATATGATTCAGTAGCGTTCCGACGGTGCGCCGTTTACAGCGCGTTCATGAGGACATGCTTTTTGCGTGTTAAAATGGAAGTGGTACCGCGATTCTGTCGCCTTCCTCCCTTTGTGGGAGAAAGGCGATTTTCATTTTGTAAGGAGGTTGATAGGAATGATCCCCGAAGGACTGAATTTCGCCGAACGTTTTGACGGCGTAACCGGCAGCGCCATTCGAGAGATCTTCAAGTATCTGGCCAAGCCCGGCATGATCAGCTTTGCGGGCGGCAACCCGTCGCTGGCGGCTTTGCCGGATGAAATCTGCGCGGAACTGGCACAGGATGTGCTCAAGGCCGATGGCAAGCGCATTCTGCAGTACGGCGCGACGGAAGGTTATCCGCCCTTTGTGGAAAGTCTGAGCCAGTATCTGAGTGAAAACTACGGCTTTGATCTGGAAATGAACGGCGTGCTGCCCACCACCGGATCCACCAGCTGTATGGATCTGCTGCTCAAAGCGTTCGTGAATCCCGGCGACGCCGTGCTGGTGGAAAGCCCCACTTTCCTTGGTAATATGCAGACGCTGAATCTGTATCAGGCCAAGCTGATCCCTGTGGAAAGCGATGAAGGCGGCGTGATGCTTGACAAGCTGGAAGAGGCCATCAAGGAACATCATCCCAAGCTGTTTTATGTGATTCCCAGCTTCCAGAATCCCTCTGGACGCACGCTGGCCGCTGACCGCAGAAAGCCTATTGCGGATTTGGCCGCCAAGTATGGCTTCCTGGTTCTGGAAGATGATCCCTACCGTGATCTGCGCTATACCGGCGAGCATCTGCCCACCATCAAGAGCTACGATACCACCGGCCATGTGGCCTATATGGGCAGCTTTTCCAAGATCATCAGCCCCGGCCTGCGCGTGGGCTTTGTGGTGGCGCAGAAGGATATCCTGCGCAAGTGCACCATCGGCAAGCAGGGCACCGACCTTCATACGCCCAACCTGAATCAGGCGATCGTGGATCAGTTCCTGCGCCGCGGACTTTTGAAGCCGCATATTGAAAGCATTCTGCCCCAGTACAAGGAAAAGATGGAGCTGATGCTGAAGGAACTGGATTCCTTCCCCGAGGGTACGAAGTACATCGTGCCTGAAGGCGGCTTGTTCATCTGGGTTGAAATGCCGGAGGGCTTCAATGCGACGGAACTGTTCCAGAAGGCTGTGGACGCGAATGTGGCTTATGTGCCTGGCACGCATTTCTATCCCTATGGCGGACATCACAACACGCTGAGACTGAATTTCTCCAACTCCACGCCTGAACAGATCAAAGAAGGCATGGGGAAACTGAGAAAGCTGATTGAAGAAGCGATGTGAGAAAAAACGGCCTGACGCGGAGAGCACCTCATCAGTCACCTTCGGTGACAGCTTCCCCTGGAAGGGGAAGCGTGCGGAGGGGCTGCACGCCCAGCTTGTGTGATTGCTCATAGGATAACCAGATGCAACCGAAGGGAAACCCGCACAAGCGAGCCGGGAGGCCTGTCGCCGACCGGCGGCCTTCGATGCAGTACCAAACATACAAAATCAACTCTTGACCGCATGAAATGCGGTCAATCCGGGGTGCCGGGGCTCAGCCCCTGCCGGGATCCAAGGGCGGAGCCCCTGGCCCCCGGAGGGCCCCCGTAAAACATAAAGGAGAGAAAAAACATGCACGTACTTGATATGCTCAAAGAGCGCGGATTCATCGCTCAGGTTACCTTTGAAGAAGATCTCTACAAGGCCATGGAAAAGGGTCCTGTGACCTTCTACCTTGGTATCGATCCCACCGCTGACAGCCTGCACGTGGGCCACTTCATGCCCATCATCATGGCCAGCCACCTGCAGAAGGCCGGTCACCGTCCCATTATCCTGTGCGGCGGCGGCACGGCCATGATCGGCGACCCCAGCGGCAAGACCGACATGCGCAAGATGCTCACCAAGGAAACCATCGCCAATAACGTTGCCGCCATCCAGAAGCAGCTGAGCCGTTTCATGGAGTTCGGCGAAGGCAAGGCCACCATGGTCAACAACGGCGACTGGCTGCTGAACCTGAACTATGTGGACTTCCTGCGCGAGATCGGCGCTCACTTCAGCGTCAACCGCATGCTGACCGCTGAGTGCTACAAGCGCCGCATGGAGACCGGTCTGACCTTCCTGGAGTTCAACTACATGATCATGCAGAGCTACGACTTCCTGTCTCTGTTCAAGTCCCACGGCTGCCGTCTGCAGATCGGCGGCGATGATCAGTGGAGCAACATGCTGGGCGGCGCGGACCTCATCCGCCGCAAGGAGCAGGAGGACGCCTTTGCCCTCACCTGTAAGCTGATCATGACCCACGACGGCAAGAAGATGGGCAAGACCGAGAAGGGCGCTCTGTGGCTGGATCCCAACCGCACCACTCCCTACGAGTTCTACCAGTACTGGCGCAACGTGGCCGATCAGGACGTGGAACGCTTCCTTGGCCTGCTGACCTTCCTGCCCATGGATGAAGTACGCCGCCTGGGCAAGCTGGAAGGCGCGGAAATCAATGAAGCCAAGAAGGTGCTGGCCTTTGAGATCACCAAGATGATCCACGGCGAAGAAGAAGCCACCAAGGCTGCAGAGGCTGCTGCCGCGCTGTTCGCGGGCGGCGGCGCCAGCCAGAACGTGCCTACCTTCGAGATTGCTGCGGATGAGCTGGCCGCTGACGGCCGCATCACCACCCTGCTGGCCAGCGCCGGCCTGTGCAAGAGCCGCGGCGAAGCTCGCAAGATGGTGGAAAGCGGCGCAGTTGCCGTGAATGAAGAAAAGGTGACCGACATCGACTTTACCGTGACTGCCGACATGGTCGGCACGGAAGGTCTGATGCTGCGCAAGGGTAAGAAAGGCTACTGCCGCCTGCTGGTGAAATAATGAAAGCTTATAAAACGCTGCTCAAAGAAGCCCATGATGAAGTGATCATTAACAAGAGCCGCTTCATTGGGTATGCAGCGCCTGTGAAAACGGTCGAGGAAGCGCTTGCCTTCCTCGACCGTATCCGTACCAAGCACAAGGACGCTACGCACAACTGCTATGCTTACATCATCGGCCAGAACGCCGGGATTATGCGTTACAGCGATGACGGCGAGCCCGGCGGCACTGCCGGTATGCCCATCATCGAAGTGATGAAGGCACGCGGCGTGGTGGACTGCGCCGTGGTGGTCACGCGTTATTTCGGCGGTATTCTGCTGGGAGCGGGCGGACTGGTGCGCGCCTATACGCAGGGCTGCGTGATTGCGCTGAACGCCGCGCAGGTGTGCCAGATGCATCCGACGGAAACATGGATGTTTGAGGTAGCCTATCCCTTGTGGGATAAGGTGCAGCACACGCTGAAAAGCCTGCCTGTGCGCATGGAAAATACAGAGTTCACGACCGCCGTGGCTTTTGAACTGAGCGTCAAAAGCGAGGACAGCGAGCGCGTACGCAAGGAACTGGTGAGGGTAACGGACGGGCGCATTGAGGAAATGCTGGAAGAAGAGAGCTATTCTCCGTGGATCGAGGAGGCGGAAGCGGGTGAGTGAGATCATCATTCGTCAGGCTGAACTGGATGAACTGCCTCGAATTGCTGCGTTGAAAAAACAGATTCATGATGTGCATGTAGCAGGACGGCCTGATCTGTTTACGCCTTACAGCAGTCTGGATGCGTTTGCAGATCATTCTGCGGCCAAAGGCTGCGCGCTGCTGATAGCTGAGGAGGCAGGGGAGCCGGTAGGGTATGTGATGTACCAGCTTGTCTGCCGGCCCGCCAGCCCTTATATGAAAGAACGCCGTTTTTTGCACGTGGAGGAGTTCTGTGTGGATGAAAACCATCAGCGTTTGGGCATCGGCCGTATGTTGATGGAAGAACTCAAAGAGTTGGCCCGTGCAGCGGAATGTCCGCGCATTGAACTGGACGTGTGGGGATTCAACGATGGTGCGAAGCAGTTTTATGAAGCTGCTGGTATGAAGGCATACCGTACGTTTATGGAAATGGATGTATAATCAAAAAGACTTTCTTCTTTGCTGAAGGAAGTCTTTTTTGATTGGTTATTGCAGCAGTGGATCAACAGCCTGGAAGTGCCTGAATAAAATGTTTAAGCGCAGGATGATCATCGTTCTTTCGCCAGACAATCAGAATTTCCTCGGTTTCGCCTTCGCCTGCAAGGGGAACAAACACTACGTTTTCTGTACCCACATCCCAGGGATGGGAATATTCCGGTACAATGGAGATTCCCTCCTCTGCTGCAACCATCATCAGGATGCTTTCCATATCGTTGGAGCGCAAAAGAATATTGGGCTGGTAACCTGCCTGCTGATAGAGCTTGATATAGTAGGCGTCACCAAACGAATCACCGGTGCCGGAGGGCGACATGAAAAGAATGTTTTCCTGCTTCAGATCGCGGCGGGTCAGTTCGCTGCGGCGGGCAAGCGGATGAGCGGCTGAGAGTGCAACACGCAGCGGAACATGCTCCACAACTTTCATATCCAGCGTTTCCTCCTGACGGAGATTGGTGCTGTCCCAGGTAAAGATGACGTCATAGTCACCGTTGATCAGGCCGGATGCCAGCATGTCCGTATCACAGCGGTAGCAGGAAATCAGCACGTTTGGATAATCGCGGTGAAAAGTGCGCAGATACCGGGGAAGATCGCTGTGTTCATACCCCTTGGTGTACCCCAAACGCAGTTCGCCTTCCAAACCTGTGGACGCTTCGCGCGTGCGAAGAAGAGCGGCATCCATTTTGCCCAGAATTTCCCGCGCTTCTTTCAAAAATACCTTTCCGGCAGGCGTCAGCAAAACCGGCCGGTTGTTGCGGTCCAAAAGCTTTGCACCAACGCTTTCTTCCAGCGCATGCATTTGCTGCGTAATGGCTGTCTGAGAAATGAAGTGCTGAACGGCTGCTTTGGTGAAACTTCCATTTTCGGCAACCGAAACAAAATAGCGAAGCTGATTTAGGTTCATGTTTAGAACACACCTTTTATTATAAGATAATCTTATTATATTATGCTTTTTCCAGATTTGCAATTCAGAATGTTTGGATATATAATAACCACATCTTAACCGAAAGGTAAGATGAAAATCCCATTCATTTTGAAAATGCGTTTGAGCAGAAAGAGTAGCCGGGGGAAAGCTTCAGAGAAATGCCGGTCGGTGCAAGGCATCAGCCCGATCCCAGTGAAGTTCATTCTGTGAGCGGTGTGCTGAACCAACAGTAGGCACAACGGGTGCGACCGTTACATCGCTAAGACTTTTCAGCCTGAGGAAAGAGAGCTTTCACCGGGTGCGAAGCCTGATAAGGCATAGGCTGCAAAGCCTGTGCAAAGCAGAGTGGTACCGCGAATCATTCGTCCCTGTATGAAATTCATACAGGGATTTTTCAAATGCATGGAGCAAGCAACAGGAAGGAGCAGAAATATGGAACGTTACTATCAGCCGGAAATCGAATGTGCATCTGTGGAGGAAATCAAGGCTCTGCAGGACGAACGTCTTGTGAAACAGGTTAAGCATGTATGGGAAAATGTTCCCTACTACCGCAGGAAGATGGAAGAAAAAGGCGTGACTCCTGAGGATATCAAAGGTACGCAGGATTTGTACAAGCTGCCTTTCCTGACCAAGGATGACCTTCGTTTGGCCTATCCTTACGGCCTGATGGGAAAGCCGCTGAAGGAATGCGTGCGTATCCAGTCGACCAGCGGTACCACTGGCAAACGCGTTGTAGCTTTCTACACCCAGCACGATATTGATCTGTGGGAAGATTGCTGTGCCCGCGCCATCGTAGCGGCGGGCGGCACTGATGAGGACGTGTGTCAGGTATCCTACGGCTACGGACTGTTCACCGGCGGCCCTGGCCTGAACGGCGGATCACATAAGGTTGGTTGTCTCACGATCCCCACTTCCTCCGGCAATACGGAGCGTCAGATCATGTTCATTCAGGATCTGCAGTCCACGATCCTGTGCTGTACGCCTTCCTATGCCGCCTATCTTGGTGAAAGTATGAAGGAAATGGGTCTGACGCCTGATCAGATCCCGCTGAAAGCCGGCATCTTCGGTGCGGAAGCCTGGAGCGAGGAAATGCGTCAGGATATCCAGAATACCCTCGGCATCAAGGCCTACGACATTTATGGCCTCACGGAGCTTTCCGGCCCCGGCGTAGCCTTTGAATGCTCTGAACAGTCCGGCATGCATATCAATGAAGACCACTTCATCGCCGAAATTATTGATCCCAACACCGGTGAAGTACTGCCTGAAGGCAGCAAAGGCGAGCTGGTATTCACTTCCCTCACCAAGGAAGCATTCCCGCTGCTTCGTTACCGTACCCGCGATATCTGCGTACTGTCCCGTGAAAAATGTTCCTGCGGCCGCACATTCATCAAAATGGCCAAGCCAATGGGCCGCAGCGATGATATGCTTATCATCCGCGGCGTGAACGTATTCCCCTCTCAGATCGAAGCGGTGCTGCTCAATGCAGGTTATCCCGCCAATTACCAGATCATTGTCGATCGTGTGCACAACACTGATACGCTGGATGTTCAGGTGGAAATGACGCCTGAAATGTTCACTGATAACATGGGCGAAATCAAAAAGCGGCAGAGCGATCTGGAAGCCGGTCTGCGCAGCATGCTGGGCATTTCCGCCAGAGTTGTGCTGGTTGCACCCAAGACCATTGTGCGAAGCGAAGGCAAGGCTGTTCGCGTCGTTGACAAACGTAAAATTTAAGGAGGTAACGGGTATGACTCTGAACCAGATCTCTGTTTTTGTAGAAAACAAACCGGGCAAAATGCAGCACTTGACGCAGGTGCTGGCGGATCACAATGTGGACATGCGCGCCCTTTCTTTGGCGGAAACCAGCGATTTCGGCATTGTACGCATCATTGTGGATGATGCGTACGCCGCCTCTACCATGCTCAAGGAGAAAGGCTTTATTCAAAGCATCACCAAAGTGCTGGGCGTAGCCATTCCTGATCAGCCCGGCGGTTTGAATCAGGTGCTTTCCATCCTGAGTGAAGCTGGTATCAATGTGGAATATATGTATGCATTCATCAGCTGCAAGGCAGTTGATCATGCTTATATGATTTTCCATGTGCAGGATCCAAAAGCGGCGGTCGCAGCGCTGGCTGCGAAGGGCATTTCCTGCATTGCGCAGGAGGAACTGATGAAGCTGTGATGAACGGCTGGCGGTTCGATTTTCCCAATATAACAAGGAGATGACTTTTTCAGTCAGCTCCTTTCAGCTTGTCGATAAACCCATTGGGAGGCGTCGGAGGGCCGCAGCCCTCCGACTCTTGTTCCGAAGCTGACGACATGCGCGTCAGCTTCGGAAGCCTTGCTCAGCAAGGCTTTCCTTACACCGTTTGCCGCCCGGCGAGCCGTCAGGCGAGT
>JAFYQB010000134.1 GCA_017547285.1 Clostridia bacterium | reverse complement strand
CGCGCCCAACGGCGCGGAACGGGGTGCAGGGGCACTGCCCCTGCCGGCCTTCGATGCAACATCAAACATAAAATACCCGCTCCGCGCCAAAGGCGCGGTATGGGGTGCAGGGGTTCAACCCCTGCCAGGGTGCAGGGACAGCGTCCCTGCGTCCGTCCCCCCTGGGAAGGAGATAAAAAAGCCATGGAATACCCCGTTTACAAACCGGAAGTCATTGAAAAGAAATGGCAGAAGTACTGGGAGGAGAACGAAACCTTCAAGACCGATGTGTGGGATTTCTCCAAGCCCAAGTACTATGTGCTGGATATGTTCCCCTACCCCTCCGGCGTGGGCCTGCACGCGGGCCATCCCGAGGGCTACACCGCCACGGATATCATGAGCCGCATGAAGCGCATGCAGGGCTACAACGTGCTGCATCCCATGGGCTATGACTCTTTCGGCCTGCCCGCCGAGCAGTACGCCGTGGATACCGGCAACCATCCCAACGGTTTTACCCAGAAGAACATTGCCACCTTTTCCGGCCAGCTGAAGGAACTGGGCTTTGACTACGACTGGTCCAAGTGCATTGCCACCACGGATCCCGAGTTCTACAAGTGGACCCAGTGGATCTTCAAGAAGCTGTGGGAAGCCGGCTATGCCAAGCGCATCGAAATGCCCGTCAACTGGTGCGAAGCGCTGGGCACCGTGCTTGCCAACGACGAAGTCATCGACGGCAAGTCCGAGCGCGGCGGCTACCCCGTTGAAAAGCGCATGATGATGCAGTGGGTCATCGACCAGCCTGCTTTTGCCGAAAAGCTGCTGGAAGGCATGGACGAGATCGACTGGCCCGAATCCACCAAGGAGATCCAGCGCAACTGGATCGGCCGTTCCACCGGCGTGGAAGTGGACTTCAAGCTGGTGGGCGGCGGCGAGTTCTCCATCTACACCACCTGCATTGAAACCATTTACGGCATCACCTTCATGGTGCTGGCCCCCGACGGCAAGATCGTGAAGGGCCTGATGGACCGCATCGAGAACCGTGAAGAGGTGGAGGCCTACATCAGGGAAGCCGCCGCCAAGAGCGAGATCGACCGCACCGACGCTACCAAGACCAAGACCGGCTGTCCCCTCAAGGGCGTTTATGCCATCAACCCCGTTAACGGCAAGGAAGTGCCCGTGTTCATCGGCGACTTCGTTTTGGGCAACTACGGCACCGGCGCCGTTATGGCTGTTCCCAGCCACGACCAGCGCGACTTTGAGTACGCCGTGGCCCACAACATTCCCATGATTCAGGTCATCGAAGGCCGCGACGTAAGCGAGTGCGCCTTTGAAAAGCAGGATTATCTGGGCAAGGGCTGCAAGCTGATCAACTCCGAGGAGTTCACCGGCCTCACCGTGGAAGAAGCCAAGGAAGCCATCACCGTCAAGCTGGAAAACGCCGGCGTTGCCCGCCGCAAGGTGAACTACCACTTCCGCGAGTGGATTTTCGCCCGTCAGCGTTACTGGGGCGAGCCCGTTCCCTGCGTGTACACCGAGGATGGTCAGACCGTCTTCCTGCCTGATGAAGAGCTGCCCGTTGTGCTGCCCGTTCTGGAAGACTACAAGGGCCGCGGCGGCAAGGCTCCGCTGGAGAACGCCGAAGAGTGGAAGCACTATGACAACAACGGCCTGAAGGGTCTGCGTGAAACCTCCACCATGCCCGGTTCCGCCGGTTCTTCCTGGTACTTCATGCGCTACATCGATCCCAAGAATGAAAACGCTTTCTGCGATCCCGAGCTGCTCAAGCACTGGCTGCCTGTTGACCTGTACGTGGGCGGCCCCGAGCACGCCGTAGGTCACCTGATCTACTCCCGTATCTGGACCCGCTTCCTGTATGATCAGGGCTTGTGCCCCGTCAAGGAGCCCTTCCAGAAGCTGGTGCATCAGGGCATGATTCTGGGCGAGAACGGCATCAAGATGGGCAAGCGCTTCCCGCAGTTCGTTGTCAACCCCAGCGACATCGTGCGCGATTACGGCGCCGATACCCTGCGCCTGTACGAAATGTTCATGGGCCCGCTGGAAGTTTCGAAGCCCTGGTCCTCCACCGCTGTTGCCGGCGCCAAGAAGTTCATCAACCGCGTATGGAACTTCTTCACCGTGCCTGAGAACCTGACCGAAGGCGACGACGGCAAGCTGACCAAGATCTACCATCAGACCGTTCGCAAGGTGACCGCTGACTTTGAGACGCTGGGCTTCAACACCGCCATCGCTCAGATGATGACCTTCGTGAACGAAGTCTACAAGAACGGCACCTGCCCCAAGGAATACGCCGAGGGCTTCATCAAGATGATGAGCTGCATCACTCCCCATGTGGGCGAGGAAATTTGGCAGATCCTGGGCCACAGCGAGTCCATCGCCTACGAATCCTGGCCCACTTACTCCGAGGAGAAGTGCAAGGACACCGAGGTGGAAATCGCCGTGCAGCTCAACGGCAAGGTTCGCGGCCGCATCATGATCAGCCCCGACCTCACCCGCGAAGCTGCCGAGAAGGAACTGCCTGCCCGTGCCGACGTGCAGGAGATCGTTGCCGGCAAGCAGATCGTCAAGATCATCTTCGTGCCCGGCCGTCTGTGCAACCTGATCGTCAAGTAATCCGTCATCCCAATCGGAGCAGGGCTGCCGTGTGCGCCCTGCTCCGTTTCATATCGACCCATAGGGAGGAACTATGCCTCAAACCAAACGCTCCTTTTCATGGGGCAGACTGGCCGCTGCTGCCGTACTGTCGCTGGCCGCGCTGGGCGGCATGCTGTTTTGCGGCGGGCTGGTGCACCACAACGGCGTGATCTACCGCAAAAGGGCCTTCTTTTTTGCCCTGATGATGCTCGCCGCCATACTGCCTGCCGCATGGAGGCCTGCCGAAAACCGGCGCTGGAAGCACAGCAGACTTCTGTTTGCGCTCACGGGTGTTGTGGCAGGCGGCATGGTATTTCAGTACCTGTCCTGCGCCGTCAACGAAACCATCATCAGCCTGCCCTATCTGCCGCTGATGCTTTCGCTGTCCGCTGTGCTGTATGCCGCCGTATGGCTGATCGTGCCGGATTCGCGCAGAGCCGCCCTGTGCTTTTACTGGCTGATGCTGATTCTGGGCTACGGCTACGAATGCGTGTATCTGTTCCGCGGCATCACGTTCAAGCCCATGGACATTTTCTCTGCAGGCACTGCTCTGGCTGTGGCCGGGGCGTATGAATACCCGCTGAGCGCCAGGCACCTGTTCTGGGTGCAGGGCGGCGTGGTGCTCTGGGCGCTTTCCGGCTGGGTGCGCACGGAACGGAACCGCAGGCGCGAGCGCATTGGGCGCTTCGCATGCGCCGCTGCAGCCGCCTGCTGGGTATGGCTGCTTTTATCCACCAGCCTGCTGACGCGTTGGAATGTGGTGGCGACAGCCTTTGAATCAGACGCGCCGTACATGAACCGCAGGCAGGGCACCCTGACGACCCTGATGAAGGAATGCCAGCAGCTGAAAAACATCCGTCCGGCGGATTACCCCTCCGAAGGGCCGGAACCCGCTGACGAACGGCTGCATGCCGCGCCTGCGCTCACCGGCGGCACAAGACCCAACGTGATCGTGGTGATGAACGAATCGCTGGCCGATCTGACCGCTCTCCGGGAGATTCCCTGCACGGCTGATCCGCTTGAGCGTTGGGACGGCCTGACGCAGGGCGCGGTGTACGGCGATGTGCTGGTTTCTGCCTTTGGCGGCTCCACGTGCAACACGGAGCATAGCTTTCTGACCTCCGCCGTTCCGCCGCCCGGCCTGAACGCCGCGCTGTATTCCACCGTGCGCGCCGCTACGCCCTCCCTTGCGTGGCAGCTCAAGGGCTGCGGCTATTCCACCGTGGCCATCCACCCCAACGCCGCTTCCAACTACCAGCGCGACCGCATTTATCCGCTGCTGGGCTTTGACCGCTTTCTGAGCCTTGAGGATTTTGAGGGCGCGGAAACCGTGCGCGATCTGGTCAGCGACCGCGCCTGCTGCCGGACGATCCTGGAGCTGCTGGAAACCAAGGAAGCCGGAGAACCGCTGTTCGTTTTCTGCATCACCATGCAAAATCACGGCGGATACCGCACCGGCGAAGTGGAACCGCGTATTTCCCTTGCGCAGGAAGATGCGGAGCTGGAAATGTACCTGAACCTGACCGCCGAATCCGACCTGGCGATGGCGGAGCTGGCGGAGGCGGTGGATGCGCTGCAGGAACCGACCGTGCTGCTGGTTTTCGGCGACCATCAGCCCAACCTGGATCTGACGGCTTATCCGCTGAAGGCGCAGAACGCGCAGGTAAAAAACCAGCTGGCGCAGTACATCACCCCCTTCCTGATCCGCGCCAATTACCCCATCGAGCCCATGAAGCTGGACTTTGTGAGCATTCACTACCTTGCGCCGCTGCTTCTGAAGACCGCAGGTCTGCCGCTGACCGGCTATGACGAATGGCTGCTGGATGTGATGCAGCGTTATCCGGCTGCAGTTCTTTCCGGCTATGCGGACAGCGACGGCCATTTCACCGAATGGAATGCCAGCGAATGGCCCGCGGAGCTTACGCTGATGAACCAGCTGCGCTACAACCGCCTGTACGACGCCGCGCACCGCCTGCCCGCGCTGGACTTTCCCCCAACATTGCCAAAAGAGGTTGATTCCCATGTCCATTGAACAGGTCAAAGCCTATCTGACCGAATGCGGCCTTGGCAGCCGCGTGCAGGAGTTTGACGTATCCAGCGCCACGGTGGAACTGGCCGCACAGGCGCTGGGCTGCGAGCCCTGCCTGATTGCCAAAACCATGAGTTTTCTGGTGAATGAGCATGTTGTGCTGGTGGTGCTGGCGGGAGATGCGCGCGTTGATAATGCCAAATTCAAGGCTGAATTTCATCAGAAAGCCAAAATGCTCAGCCATGAGCAGGTAAGCGAGCGGACCGGCTTCCCGGTGGGCGGCGTATGCCCCTTCCTGGCGCCGGAAGGTACGAAGGTATATCTGGATGAATCGCTCAGAAGGTTTGAGATCGTGTATCCCGCCGCAGGCAGCCGAAACAGCGCGGTCAAAGTGAATCTGGAGGAACTGGAACGCGCCTCCAGGGCTGAAAAATGGATTGACGTAAGCAAACTGGCCTGAACAGCAAAACACCCGCTTTTCAGCGGGTGTTTTCGCATTTATTTGCGCAGCCTTTCAATGGCTTCCAGCGTATACTGCGCGTTCAGCGCCACGTGATCCTCCTGTTTGGGATACACGCCCACGCACACGGCGTCCGTATCCTTGATGTTTTCAAACGCCTCATAGAAGCAGTTTCGCACCATGTCCTGATCATCGCAGCGGCGGGCAGCGCCGAGGATCTTGAACGCCAGACAGGGCTTGGGGGTTTCGCGGATGGTCTTGTACATGACCGGGATATCGGATTCGTCAAAAATCTCCTCGCCGTTGGCCTTGCCGGTGATGGAGGAGCTGACGCGGTCGGTGCGGCTGATGTTGTACACGCACGCCATATAGAAATCCACGCCCCAGTTGTGCTCCTCCGCGTATTCGATCACCTCGGGCATATGGGTGCCGAGGCCTGCAGGCACGCCCTTGTCCTTGATGACCTGAATGCGGCGCTTGAGCTCGTCCAGCCTGCCTTCCTTGTAGAGCTGGTCGGTCACGGAGCCGTGGTGATAGATGGCGCTTGCGCCGTACTGCATGATCTGGTTGATGTTGCCGTCAAAGGACAAAAATTCGCTGCCGGTCATGGCGATCCAGTTCATGTTGCCGCCCTTTTTGCGGTAGTCCATAATCAGGCGCATAATGTGCATGTCCGCACGCAAAAGCATGCTGTTGATGCCGCATTCTTCGCAATGGAACAGCGTTTCCATGATTTTTTCATGGGTATAGAAATCGCGCATTTCCCAGTCGCGTTCGTTGCTCCAGTGGGAGTTGCCGCTGAACGGATTTCCACCTACGATCAGGCGGGTGATATCGGTCTGGCCGAGTTTTATGGTAGGCAGCATGGGAATGCCCTCCTTATGTGATTGTGCTATTGCGCAGTTGTATTCAGTATAACGCGTCCAATGGGCTGCGTCAATACAGTGGCCAAATTCAGCCGTTTGTGGTACACTGAAACCAGCGATCAAAAACACTCGGGAGGGTTCGGGAATGAACCATTTTGAACAGCAGGACTATCGCATTTTTGAATTGTTCCGCAAACAATGGGCGCTGGTAACCGCCGGTACGCCCGGGCATTTCAACGCCTGCACCGTCAGCTGGGGCAGCATGGGCACGCTGTGGACAAGGCCGGATGGCTGCGGACATACCATCACCGCCTATATTCATCCGGGCCGCTACACGCACGAGCTGCTTTTGCAGAACGATACCTTTACTGTGAGCTTCTTTCCGGAGGAATGCCGCCCGGCGCTCAGCTACATGGGCGCGCACTCTGGCCGCGAAGGGGATAAAGCCGCTGCCGCAGGTCTTACGCCCGTAGCGATGGGCGACAGCACGACCTTTGAACAGGCAGCGCTCACCTTCCTTTGCCGGAAGGTGTATCAGGCGCCGTTTGCCAAAGAAGGCGTTGCGGATGATGTGCGCGAATACTATCAGGCGCACCCGTCTGTCTATCCGCCGGACGAAAACGGCGAGTGGAGGCCGCACTGGATGTTCATCGGCGAAATTCTGGACGTGCTGGACAAACGGTAGGCAAGCGCCATTGCATACAAAAACCCCCGTTCCGCGAGAAAATGCGGAACGGGGGTTTGACTTGCCAAAAAACTGGGAGGCGTCGGAGGGCCGCAGCCCTCCGACTTTCATTCCGGAACTGACGACATGCGCGTCAGTTCCGGCAGCCTTGCGCAGCAAGGCTTTCCTTACACCGTTTGCCGCTCGGCGAGCCGTCAGGCGAGTAGGCAAACGGTGCATTCTTCGGCGGAAAAGATCGCGTCGGCGAGCTTTTTCGACGGCCTG
>JAFYQB010000133.1 GCA_017547285.1 Clostridia bacterium | reverse complement strand
TAAGGGGGGAAATCGAAATCCCCCCTGATCCTCTGGCCCGAGCGGAGCGGAAGAGAACTGCGCAAGCACCGGCAGTGCTTGCAACAAGCTGAGCACGCAAGCTCCACCAAAGAGAACCGCGCAAGCACCGGTAGTGCTTGCCACAAACTGAGCGAACAAGCTCCATCGAAGAGAACCGCGCAAGCACCGGCAGTGCTTACCACAAACTGAGCGAACAAGCTCCATCGAAGAGAACCGCGCAAGCACCGGCAGTGCGTGCATCAAACTGAGCACGCAAGCCGCATCAAATCCCCCGCACAAACCCCGGCAGTGCCTGCCTCCTCCTGATCGCATTTCCTGTGCCAAATAAAAAAGAGTCCCCGTCCTGCGCAAAGCGCAGAACGGGGATCAGGGCATTGCCCCAAATGTTTATTTGCAGAGTTCGGGCCACTTGGCCTTGGCATAATCATATGCCTTGTTCATGGCCGCTTCGTGGTCAGCGTGCATGACGCCGCCGCCGTGGGTGGTGCTGCCGTAGAAGTGCAGACACATCATGCCGTAGTAGCTGTTGGCGGAGTAGAACTTGATGCCGCTGGGGAAGGTGGCCTTGTTGAAGGAAGAATCGTTGAAGCCGTGCGGATAGCCGTAAATGCTGATCGGGTATACGGTACCGTTGATGTTGATCAGCGCGGGACGGCGGTCCCACTTGCTGCCGATATCCTTGCCGCCGATGTTGCCGTTAAAGTCCGGCCAGGTGTAGTTGGGGTTGTTTGCAACGTCGTTCTTGATCTTGGTCAGAGCGGCGTCGTTGGGGTGAGAACCATCGAATGCAAAGCCAACGCTCTTGCACATGGTGATGGTATCCTGCACGGAGGCAGGCACACAGTCGGCATGGTTGCCGCCAGCCCAGCGGTAAACGCTGAACACGTATTCCTTGCCGGCGTCATCCCAGACCATCACATTGGCGTAGGTGCCTTTCTTGAATACGGGAGTGGATCCGCCGTTGATGGTTTCCCAGTTGGCCTTTTCAACCTTGTTGATCTGACCGAAAGTGGTGGTCACCGTGCCGGAAGTACCGCCGGACACGCCGTTGATCTTTGCGCGGATGGCGGTCCAGGTAGCGTTGCCGCATTCGCCGTCCACTTCGATCTTGGCGCCGCGCTGGAAGTTGCGCACAGCGCTCTGGGTACCGGCGCCAAAGTCGCCGTCCAGCTTGCCGGTATAGTAACTCAGCCGCTCGAGCGCGACCTGGAGGGCGTACACGCGCACGTCGCCCACCAGATCGAGCTCCCGCTTGAGAGTGTAGGGCAGAGCAGTGTTCAGCAGGTCGTTCATGTACTTGTTCACGTCTTCAACGGACATGATGCCGCCGGAAACTTCGCTGTACACAGCATTGTAGGTTTCATTGTTGTAGTACAGGGTGCAGTACTTGACGCTGCTGACGGTATAGGTATCGGTGGAGTACATCATCAGCACGGTGCCGGCGGGAACCGTCACGCCGCCCGTAGCGGGCTTGGTTTCGGTCTTAAAGAGCACGGTGTTGGCAGGCAGCTTGACAAAGGCCTTGTTGGTGGAAACGGTCAGGTTGCCGCTGCTGGAGCCGATGCTGGCGGTGGCGCAGTCGCCGCGCACCCAGCCGATCAGGCCGCTGCTGGTGCGGATGTTGTACCAGGTGTAGCCGCCGGCAGCCACAGGCATGGCCAGCAGATCCACCACGGAATCCTTGCTGAGAACGTAGCCGGTCTTGGCGCCGTCAGCCGTAGCGCGCACACGGGTGCCGGGCTTGGTGATGGTCACCTTGCCGATGGAAACGCCGGTGGAGGAGCTGCCGGAAGAGGAGCCGCCGGAGGAAGAAGAACCGCTCGCGCTCACATAGGTGCCCATCACCCAGCCGGTCTCGCCCGCATAACGGACTTCATACCAGGTGACCTTCTTGGAATCCACATAGGTATCGGTGTAGGACAGGGTCGTTCCCTTGGGCACGGAGGCCAGACGCGCGCTGCCGGTGGAGGCATACTTGCGCAGGTTCACCTGAGAAACCGTCTTCAAAGTGCCAATGGCATCTGACGTACTGCCGGAGCCGGAAGAGGAAGAACCGGAGGAAGAAGAGCCGGAGGCGCTTACAAAAGTGCCCATGACCCAGCCGGTCTCGCCCGCATAGCGGACCTCATACCACTTGACGCCGTTGGAGGCAGTATATACGTCGGTATAGGAAAGGCTGATGTTCTTGGGAACGGAAGCCAGGCGCGCGCTGCCGGTGGAGGCGTACTTGCGCAGGTTCACCTGAGAAATGGTGCGCAGCGTGCCGGTCGCGGCGGTGGCGCTGCTGCCGGTGGACGTGCTGCCGGAAGCAGAACCGCTCGAAGCCGTGCCGCTGGCCAGCGCAAACAGCCTGGGCTGGGTGGCGGGGCCTGCGGAACCGTCGGGATCCAGCTTGTTGGCCTTCTGGAACTTGTACACGGCGTTGTGGGTCTGGTTGCCGTAGCTGCCATCCAGATCGCCGTCATAGTAACCCAGCTTCTGCAAAGCCAGCTGCACCGCGTGCACGCGCACATCGCCCACAAGGTTCATGTTCTTGCGCAGCGTGGTATAGGAAGTCTGCTTCCACAGGGTGCCGGTGATGTAGGCGTTCAGGGCATCCTCTGTCATGATGTCCTTTTCCACATCGCTCTTGAGCACATTGTAGCGGGTGCTCAGGTAATACACGCTGTAATACGCCTTGCCGTCCGAGCCGGTGTACCAGTCATCGCTCACCAGCTGGCACACGGTGCCCGCAACAGGGGTAATGACCGTGCCGGTGCCGGACAGGGTACCGGTAAAGAAGGGCACAGCTGCGCTCAGCTTGATGTACGTCTTCACGCGGGAAGGCGATACATAATCCGGCGTAGCGCCCACGGATTTGGCTGCGAACGCCGCAGGCATCATGCCCACAAGCAGGCACAGGACCATCATCATGGCCACAAGCGCCTTCAGCGCTCCGGCCGGCGTCCTCTTCATTTGGTTCCTCATAACAAAACCTCCGTATTATGACGGCCGGAGCCGCGATGATTTGCATATATGCAGACGGATGGATACTGTGGTATCATGCTTATAATATTACAGCTTTGTTACATTGTCAATGCTTTTTTCTTACTTTTTATACGTAGAATTTGTTTTTTGTAATAAACTTTCAAAAAATACCACAAACAACAAAAACAGCCTTCATCCGGACGGATGGAGGCTGTTTGTTTTTATATCAAGCTTTGGATCAGCCGTTCCCTGAGCATGGTGTACCGCTTGGCAACGTGGTTGTTACCCACCATCTGGGCGATGACTTCCTCGCGCCCCACCAGCACCACCAGACGACGTGCGCGGGTGAGCGCGGTATAGAGCAGGTTTCGGGCCATCAGCATGGGGGGGCCGCCGACCACCGGCAGGACCACCACGGGAAACTCGCTGCCCTGGCTCTTGTGTACCGTCAGGCAGTAGGCCAGCTCCAGCGAATCCAGCTGCTGCTTCTGGTAGGTCACAAAGCGTTCGTCGTCAAAGCACACGGTCAGCAGGTGCTCGGCGGGATCCATGCGCACAATGTAGCCCACATCGCCGTTGAACACGCCGCTGCCCTCCTCGGTGCCGAAGGGCGTTTTGCGGGTGTATTCCAGCTGATAATCGTTTTTGGTCTGAATCACCTTGTCGCCCACGCGGAACTCGGTATCGCCGTGCACGATGGCGTCCTTGGAGGGGGATTCGGGGTTGAGGGTGTTCTGAAGGAGCCTGTTGAGCACAAACGCGCCGCAGTCGCCCTTTTTGGTGGGGGTCAGCACCTGAATGGAGCGCGTGGCTTCGCTCTGCCAGCTGCCTTTCGGAAAACCCAGGTACTTGGGCAGGCGGCTGCACAGCAGTTCGCAGATGGTGTTGGCTGCGTCGGTCTGCATGACCTTGCGTTCAAAGAAAAAATCCGTATCGCGCTTGCGCAAAACCGGCAGCTCGCCGTTGTTGATGCGGTGGGCATTGAGCACGATCATGCTGCTTTCATCCTGACGGAAGATATCCGTCAGCCGTACGCTGGGCACCACGTCGCTGTCCAGAATATCGGAAAGCACGTTGCCCGCGCCAACGCTTGGCAGCTGGTCTGAGTCGCCCACCAGAATCAGGCGGGTGCCGGGCAGGATGGCGCGCAGCAAACTGCGCATCAGCCTCACATCCACCATGGACATTTCGTCCACAATGATGCAGTCGGCTTCCAGCGGATATTCCTCGCTGCGGGCAAAGGCGTCCTCGTCGCCGCCGTATTCCAGCAGGCGGTGGATGGTCCTGGCCTCCTCGCCGCAGGCTTCGCTCATGCGCTTGGCCGCGCGGCCGGTGGGGGCGCACAGCAGGATGTCGTTATCCTCCTTGAGCAGTTCAAGGATACAGCGGATGATGGTGGTTTTACCGGTGCCGGGGCCGCCGGTGATGACCAGCACGCCTTCCGACACGGCGCTTGAAATGGCTTTCTTCTGCTGAGCGCTGAAGGAAACGCCCAGCGCTTTTTCATAGTCGGCAATGCGTTTGTCCACCCCGCGCACGGCCTTGTAGGGGCGCGAGGTCATCAGCTGGTGCAAGCGGATGGCGATCTCGCTTTCGGCGTGGTAGTACAAAGGCAGACAGACCGCGTCCTCGCAGTCCGGCAGGGTGACGCCCACAAGCATCTTCTGCAAAAGCGCCTCGCTGATCTGCCGGTTCACCACTTCCGCCTCGGCGCGCAGCATCTGGCAGGCGCGCTGCACAAGCATTTCGCGCGGCAGATAGGTATGTCCGCCGTTTCCGGCGGCTTCGCTCATCAGGTAAAACAGGGCGGCGCGCAGGCGGAACTCGCTCTGCGGGTCAATGCCCATGGAAAGGGCGATGCGGTCGGCGGTCAGGAAGCCCACGCCTTCGATATCCATCACCATGCGGTAAGGATTCTGGCGGATCAGCTCCACCGCGTTTTCGCCGTAATATTTGGCGATCTTCATGGCCAGATTGGGGCTCAGACCGAAATTCTGCAAAAACACCAGAATCCGGCGCATGCCCATCTGCTGCACATAGCTTTCAATAATCATGGCAGCCTTCTTGGAACCGATGCCCTGAATTTCCGTCAGGCGTTCGGGGTGCTCGTCCATGATCTCCAGCGTGCGGTCGCCGAAGTGCTTGACGATCAGCTTGGCCGTGGCCGGGCCGATGCCGCGGATGAGGCCGGAGCCCAGATATTTTTCAATGGCGGCCTTGCCCTCCGGCGGGGTGATGGTGCAGGTGCGGGCATTGAACTGCTTGCCGTAGACCGGATGCTCGCCCCACGTGCCCTCAAAGGTCACGTTTTCGCCGGGGCTCAGTTCGGGCATCAGTCCCACCACCGTCTGCTGAGACCGCCCCGTGCCAACGCGCAGCACGGTATAGCCGTTCTCCTCGTTGCGGAAGGTGGTTTCCTGCACCACGGTGGTCAGGGTTTCCAGCTGCATGAGGCATGCCTCCTTTCCGTTGTTACTGGCGCTCATGCCGCTGCGCTTCCAGCGTGTAGCCGAAAATCAGGAAAAACGGCATGTTGGCAATGGTCAGATATTCCGTAAACAGATAGGGCTCGGAAATGGCGCTCACCAGCAGCACCATCAGCATCACCGCCAGCAGCTGGTCGGCAAAAGCAGCGCTGCCGCTGAACACCAGCCTGCAGGCGGTCCAGACGGCGCGAACGGTAAAGTACGCCGCCATCAGCAGGCCGGGCAGGCCCATGTTCAGAAGCGTCTGCAGATAGGCGTTGTGCGCATGTTCCGCACCGGATACTTTGCGGATGACCTGCACAATCTCGGAATTCAGCAATCCCGCGCCCAGAATGGACGGGCGTTCCGCAACCGCTTTCAGAAGTTTGGCGTAAATACCGGTACGGCCTGTCATGGTCGCCAGATCCTTCCAGATGGAGCGCGTGGCGACTTTGGTCTTCTGCACGGTTTCCGCCAGCGCGGACATGTTTGCGGACGCGTCGGCAATCAACTGCGCCGCCCAGCCAAAGCTGACAAAAACCAGCGCCAGACAGGCCGCGCCTGCTGCCAGGCCAATTACCATCCGTTTCCACAAAGCGCGTACCGGCAGTCTGAGCATGCCCAGAAATACCGCGCCCGCTGCAAAGCAGCCGGCCTGCAGCATGACCGTGCGCGAATCCGCCAGCGCAATGCCCGCATATGCGCCCGCTGCCAGCAGCACAGCCGGTACCGCCAGCCAGCGCCTGCGGCTGACCGCAATCAGCCATACGCCCAGCATGATGGCCAGCAGGAACATGCACGCGCTGATGTTGGGGTGATTGCCTGCCCACAAGCGGCGGTCCGTGTGGATGCTGATCTCGGTGCCCAGTCCCGGCAGCGTGAGGGGGCTGCACAGCAGTGCGGAAAGCACGCCTGCCCACGCCAGCGCGCCGTATGCGGCAACAAAGATGACGGAAACCGTCTTCAGCCCGTGCTTGCGCAGCCCGTCGCCGGCGCAGCGCGCAAACGGCAGCGCCAGCAGGTAGGCGCAGCACAGATTGCTGAACATCATGAACGAATGATCCAGATACCGTTCGCCCAGCAGCATGCGGCTGACCACATACCAGCCGACAAAAGCCGCGCCCATCCACAGATCGGGCTGTTTGCGGTACCTGCCGCCCACCAGCGCAATGCCGGCAAACGCGCACACCAGCGGGCACACGTAATGCATCATGACCAGAACGCCGCGTTCAAAGGAATACGCGACCAGCACCAGCGCAAGCGCTGCAAACCCCAGCGCCGCCACGGAAAAAACCTTCATTCGTTTCTCATTCATACAGCATGCTCCTTTGGGGATGCGGCCAGCCAGCCGACCAGTACAGGGGCGGCAAGCATAACGCAGTAGCAGTAACGGATCAGCGCACAGGGACCCAGCATGAGCGTACCCAGGTACAGCGCAGGCAGGCACCACGCCAGCGCGGCGGTGCGGCGCTCGTACACGGCCCACGCAAGGCCAAAGGCCATCAGCCACGTCCAGACCGCGGGATGGATGATCATGCGCACGGGCCAGATCTTCATGCAGCCGCTTTCCGTAAACCATTCATCGCACAGTTTCTGTACGCGCGGCAGCCAGCCGTACTGCTCCAGCTGGCTGTAGGGATTGTGGTTCACCGTCATCACGCCGCGCGGGCCGAATTCCTCGTTGTCGTAGGTATAGGCATAGGCAGTATCGGAGGGATCCCAGTACGCCCTGTTGGTCAGAAGCCAGGCGTCGATGTATTCCACGGGATAGCGGAACGCCTCGCGTCCCCACAGTTTGATAAAGCCCATCAGCTGCCCGTCGGCGGTCACCTTTGCGCCCCGCTTGGCGGCGTCGGCGCGCTCGGGGGCATATTCGTGAGCCCACGGCAGCGTTTCGCGGATCTCGTAGCCCACGGGGTGATCCAGCCCGTACAGGTGATATACGCGGGCAAGCTGCTGGCAGGGGATGGCCAGCGTATCGCGGATAGTGGGATCCTGCGCATCAACAACCTTTTTGAGCGCCGCCTCGCTGCCCAGCGCAAGCACCATACCGCTCAGCGCCACCGCCGTCAGCCTGACAAACCACGCCCTGCGGCGGAAACGGATGACCAGCAGCACGGCAAACGGCACAAAGGCCAAAATCATGTTGCGGCGCAAAAGGCCTGCCGCCGCCATCAAAAGCGCATCCGCCGCCAGCACCGCCGGGCGCACGGCGCGCTGCGGCTCGGAAATCAGGCGGCATAGTTCTACCGTGACCATCAAAAGCGCAGCGGCAAACAGCACATCCTTGGTCAGGCTGGCTGCCATCACGGCATGCTGCGGGGCAAGGGCAAACGCCAGCAGGACCGTCAGCCACACCGCGCGCGGACAGCCGCGCAGCCGCAGCCAGTACAGCGCATACGCCAGAGAAGCCGTCAGGCAAAGCGCCTGACACACCGTAAAGAGCGCCACGCCCGCGGACGGGCTCTGCCACAGCGCGCCGCCCAGCCGGTAAAACAGGCCGATCAGCAGCGTATGGGCAATGGGATGTCCGTTCACATACTCGCCGCTGGTGATCTGGTGGATCTGGGACTGCATGTCGTAACCTGTTACGCCCGGCAGCAGCGCCGCAATGACCGGCGACCAGCACACCGCCAGCACCGCAAAGGCCAGCGCAAACGTCTTTGCGGGGGAAAGCGCCAGCGGCCTCTGCGCACGCCGGATGAACTGCCTGAGCCAGATGAATCCCTGCGCCGCAGCCGGAGCCAGACACAGGGCAGCCAGCAGGCTGAAAGCCAGCCCGTCCCAGCCGGTACAGCCGCATGCGCCGTAGCGCACCGCCAGCGAAGCAGCGGCGGCGGCAGCGGCGCCCAATATGCCGAAGCAGCGTTTCAGCCGCTTATCCTTCTGCGAAAAAAAGGCAAAGGAAGCCCAGCCTGCACAGACCAGCACAGCCAGCAGCCATACCGCGCCCGCAGAAGGCGCAAGCAAACGCATCAGAACTGCGCCTGCGCCCGCCATACCCATTGCAGCAATCACGCGTGTACGCACAGCGTTCTTCCTTTCCATCCTAATAGTCAAGCCGCCGCCCGGTTCCGGCGGCGGCCCATTATGCTTTTACCACAGCAGCAGCCGTTCGCCCCTGTGCTCCGGCCGTTCCACGGAGGTGGCCAGATTGTCGGCATGATCGGCGATGCGCTCCAGATTGTTGAGCATATCCAAATACAGCATGCCATTTTTGGGTGTACACTTCTTGTTTTTGACGCGGTCCATGTGGTGATCCGCCAGCGCGATCGCCAGATCGTCCACCTGGCTTTCCAGCACTTCGACCTCGCTGATGATATCCGCATCGGTGATCTGCTTATCCACAATGTGGATGCTCTTTTCCAGCATCTGCGTCACGCGGCCAGCCAGATCCTCGATTTCATGCTCGGCCTTGGGGGAAAAGCTGATTTTTCCCTTCTTACGTGTAGTACCGATCTCGATAATGTTTTCGCTGTGATCGCCGATTCGTTCCAGATCGTTGACCACATGGAACAGCGAACCCACCAGATGCGTATCGGCAGAGTTCAGCTGCAGTCCTTCCGCCTCGATCAGGTAATGGGTGATCTGCTCGTTCAGGTAGTCGATCACTTCTTCGCGGTTGTTGAACTCATCCAGCGAAAGCTCCTTGGGCGCAAAGTAGTACTGCATGGCAAAGTGATAATTCCGCATGACCAGCGTGGCCATGCGCTGCACCTCGCGGAAGAGCTGCTGCACAGCGACCGGCGGGGTGGAAAACAGCAGCACGTCGAAGTGCTTGAGGCGCATGGGTTCCTTCTCGGGATCCTTTCCGCGCACCACCAGATAGGCCAGCTTTTCCAGCAGCGCGGACATGGGCAGAAGTACCACCGTTGTCGTCACGTTGAAAAGAATATGGCTTACGGCGATCTGCAGACGCAGGTTGTCGCCCGCAGCCGCGCGAATCCACTCCGATACCGGCAGGAACACAGCCAGCAGCACAAACATCACCGTACCGAGCACGTTGAACAGCAGGTGAACCACGGCCGCGCGCTTTGCGGTGTGGGTAGCGCCCATACTGGCCATCATAGCCGTTACGCAGGTACCGATATTCTGGCCGAACAGAATGAACAGCGAAGCCTCCAGCGTAATCGCGCCGGAACCGGCCAGTGCCTGCAGAATACCAACGCTGGCAGAAGACGACTGCAGAAGCGCCGTTACGCCCGCGCCCACCAGCACGCCCACAAGGGGGTTGGAGGCCGTGGCCATCATGGTGCGGAAAGCCTGCCAGTCCCGCAAAGGACGCATGGCCTCGGTCATGGTATCCATACCCACAAACAGAATGCCCAGACCCATGGCGATCTGCCCCAGCGTTTTCAAACCGGAACGGTTGCCTGCCAGCAGGCACACCGCGCCCAACGCAGTAAAGATCATGCCAAAGTCCATTTCCACCGACAGCATCAGCGAAGTGACCGTCGTACCGATGTTGGCGCCCATGATTACGCCGATGGCGCGGCTCAGTTCCAGCAGACCTGCGTTCACAAAGCCCACCACCATGACCGTGGTGGCGCTGGAGGACTGGATTATGCCGGTTACCAGCGCGCCCACCAGCACGGCTAGCAGTTTGTTTTTGGTAAGCACTTCGAGCAGGCGCTTCATTTTGGGGCCGGCCGCCTGCTCCAGGCCGCTGCCCATCTGGTTGATGCCGAACAGGAACATACCCAGTCCCGCCAGCAAAGACAGTAACATCATTGCGTTCATTTGCATTTCCTCCCGTGCGCACCGGCGCACAAACCATTCATGGCCCTATTATTACAGAATACAGCATAGCATAACAGCGGCGCAAAGTAAAGCAGGGAAATGCTGGAAGGCTTCATGGTACATCCTGCAAAGTGTAAATTTTCCGAACGCTTGTTTTTTGTATAAAGTGGGACTATAATGGGTGCGTTGCATTCGGGTCTGTGGTTGCAAGCCGAGGCCAGACGCGGGCAAAACGGTCCACGTAAGCCGGACAAAGCTCCGGTGAGCATGGCGCGTTCTAGATGTAAGTCCGGCCGTCCGTTAGAGACGAGAGAGAGCGAGTAGGGCGAATACCACGATGAGCAGACTCTCCAGCCGGCGAGTGTGGGGTCAAAAACCAGGTCAGCCGGATGCACGATTCATTCATTTTTGGAACGGAGGATCCCCAACATGTACGAAGACAAGACGCTGGTTTGCCGCGACTGCGGCGCCGAGTTCGTGTTCACCGCCGGTGAGCAGGAGTTCTATGCCGAAAAGGGCTTCCAGAACGAGCCCACCCGCTGCCGTGAGTGCCGCGCCGCCCGCAAGGCCAACCGCGCTGCTGCTCCCCGCGAGATGTTCGAGACCACCTGCGCTGCTTGCGGCAAGGCCACTACCGTGCCCTTCATCCCCAAGAGCGATCGTCCCATCTACTGCAGCGAGTGCTTCGCCGCTCACCGCAACGCCTAAGAGCGTATACAAAAACAGGCTCCTGAAAAGGGGCCTGTTTTTTATTGTGCTTTCAGCGGGTTTTTGTTTTGTCTGCCAAGAGCTCGTTGCGACGAGCAACTGGGGTGCCTCCGGCGGCCAAGAAGACCAGGGGGACCCTGCACCGGTCCCCCTAGGCCTCTTTGGATGCTCCTTACCCCCTT
>JAFYQB010000132.1 GCA_017547285.1 Clostridia bacterium | reverse complement strand
GCTGCTTTTACTCCCTCGCCGACTTTGGTGGGCAGTTAAATGCCCACCAAAGTCGCAGCAACTCCAGGCCCATGCGGCCTCTCAACTGGCTTTCACCTAGACAGCGGCTTTCTGCCTTCACTGTCCAAGATGTTTGACAAACCTACAGGAAATCATTTTTTTCTGCATTGCAAGGTGAAATCAAAAAAAACGATGCGCTTTGCGGTCGCATCGCTTTCCATGGATTATTATTCTTCCTGGTTTTCAGCTTCGGCGGCTTCGCACAGGCATTCTTCCTGGCTGCATTCACAAGCAGGGGTTTCTTCGCCGGGATCCGTGCAGGCGGTTTCTTCCTCCGCTTCAACTGCGGTATCTTCAGCTTCTTCTTCTTCCGCGGGTTCCTCGGTCTGCACGGGCTCCTCGGGCTTGGCTTCGGGCTGGGGGCGCAGCGCAGCCAGCTTTTCATCCAGCTCGTTCAGTTCGGTCAGCAGGCTGGTCAGCGGCTCGGGCATTTCCACACCGTCCTTCCACAACTGCATTACACACTTGGGAATTTCAGCCAGTACTTCGCGGCGGCGATTGTCAATGTTCATTTCGCTCAGCTTCTGCTGTGCGGCGTCGGTGAGGCTGGACGCTGTTTTGCCAAGCGCTTCCAAACCTTTCAAAAATGCGGTTTTCACGTTGCTGCCCAGATTAGCCATAAAATCCTTCCTTTCTATTCAAACACGTTCTCATCTACAGTATGTTCTTTGGCAAATGAATCATGCCGGTAAGGAACAGTTCAATTACAGTATAACACATCAGCGCGTGAAAAGTTGTCTTCAGGATGTATTTAACAAAAGATTTACCAGTGCAGATAGAGCTTGTCGGTTTCACAGGCGAAAACGGCTTCTTCCATGGGGACGATCTCGCCGTCCAGCTGCATGCGCATGCCGGAACAGACGATGCGGCAGCGATCGGTGAGATACCGGTGGGAAATCTTGCATTTGTACAGCTTGCCGGTCATCAGCGGCACCAGATAGGCAGGCAGTTTCCAGCGCGGAACGGCATCCACGATCAGCACATCCAGCAGACCGTCGGTCACAGCGGCCAGCGGAGCGATGGGAATGCCGCCGCCGAAATAGCGGCCATTTGCAATGGAGAAAATCATGTATTTGCCGTCCAATACCGTGCCGTCGCCGATTTCAATGTGCATCTGCACCGGTTTGAAAGCGATGATGGCGCGCAGAACGCCGTACAGATAGGGGAGCAGGCCATGCACAAACTTTTTGGCCTTCTCAGCAAAATCAAGCGTCATCACATCAAAGCCGGTACCGCAGACATTGATGAAAAAACGGTCGTTGATCACGCCGCTGTCCACCGCACGGGCCGGCCTGGTCAGAATCAGATCCAGCGCAGCCTCCCAGTCGGCGGGAATACCGGCGGTTTTGATAAAGTCGTTGCCGGTGCCTGAGGGAATGATTCCCAGCGCCGTTTTGGTACCGTGCAGCCCGGCAGCGGTTTCGGTAATGGTGCCGTCACCACCGATAGCGATCACCGTGTCCGCACCGCGTTCGGCAGCCGCACGGGCCAGCTGTGTGGCGTGGGTAGGGTGATCCGTCTTCAGCAGTTCATAGGCCACTCCGCGCTCGTCAAGACGTTTGCATACCGCCTGGCAGGTGTTCATGGAACGTCCGTTTCCGGCGGCAGGGTTTACAATAATCGTAATCATCGGTGTTTCGCCTTCCTGAAAGGATTGCATAAAAGCAGGTGTGTACGCTGTTATTTTAACCCATTTTGTCAAAAAAGGAAAGACAAAAGAATGGCGCGTTGACTTTAGGCGAAGTGTGTCGTAAAATATAGGAAGGACTCCCCGGTAGATTTATACGCATCAACGATTATATCTGGAGGGAAATACAAATGGAACGAATGATGGACGCCATCGTGAAGCCCGTTGCAGGCGAAGGCCTTGAGCTGCGCCGCGTACCTGTACCTACCCCCGGCCCCGGCGAGGTGCTGATCAAAATTCACAAGACCGCTATCTGTGGCTCTGACGTACATATTTACAAGTGGAATTCCTGGGCTCAGGCGCATGTGAAGCCGCCGCAGACCATCGGCCACGAATATGTGGGCGAGATTGCTGAACTGGGTGCTGGCGTAACCGGCCTGCATGTAGGCCAGCGCGTGAGCGGCGAAGGCCACATCACCTGCGGCCGCTGCCGCAGCTGCCACAGCGGCGATATTCAGCTGTGCCGCGACCATGTGGGCGTGGGCGTGGACCGCAACGGCGCTTTTGCCGAGTATGTGTGCATTCCTGCCCGCAATGTGATCATCATCAACGAAAGCCTGCCTGAAGATGTTGTTTCTTTCTTTGATGCTTACGGCAACGCGACTCATACCGCCCTCACCTTCCCCCTGGTTGGCGAGGACGTGCTGATTACCGGCGCAGGCCCCATCGGCATCATTGCTGTGGGCATCTGCAAGTACGCCGGCGCACGCCGCGTGGTGATCACCGATATGAACGAATATCGTCTGGATCTGGCCCGCAAGATGGGCGCGGATGCTGCGGTGAACGTGGCTAAGGAAGATCTGCCCACTGTTATGAAGGAGCAGAACCTGACCGAAGGTTTTGACGTGGGTCTGGAAATGAGCGGCAGTGCGGCTGCGCTCAACCAGATGATCGGTTCCATGCGCTACGGCGGCAAGATCGCTCTGCTGGGGCTGGGCAATCCCAACATGGAACTGGCCATGAACCAGATCATCTCCAAGGGCCTGACCCTGCGCGGCATCTCCGGCCGCAAGATGGATAACTGGCACCAGATGAGCTACATGATCCAGGGCGGCCTGAATCTGGAGCCTGTCATCACCCACCGTTTCCATTACACCGATTTCCAGAAGGGCTTTGACGCCATGATGAGCGGCGAATCCGGCAAGGTTGTGCTGGATTGGACCAAGTAAGGAGCAAGAAAGATGAAAACTGCTTTGAATGCCATTCAGCAGGAGCTGGAAGCCATCCGCGAAGCCGGCACCTGGCGCGAGGAGCGCATCATCACCACCCCGCAGTATTCCCGCATTGACACCACCCAGAAGAACGGCGTGGTCAACATGTGCGCCAACAACTACCTCGGCCTGTCCGCCCATCCCGAACTGATCAAGGCGGCCAAGGAAAGCTATGACCGCTGGGGCTTCGGCCTTTCCAGCGTGCGCTTCATCTGCGGCACGCAGGAGATCCACAAGCAGCTGGAAAAGAAGATCTCCGGCTTTGTGGGTATGGATGACGCCATTCTGTACTCCTCCTGCTTCGACGCCAACGGCGGCCTGTTTGAAACTTTGCTGAGCGCGGAAGATGCCATCATCTCCGACGAGCTGAACCACGCCTCCATCATCGACGGCGTTCGCCTGTGCAAGGCCAAGCGCTACCGCTACCTGAACAACAATATGGACGATCTTCGCGAAAAGCTGGCCGATGCCCGCGCCACCGGCTGCAAGAAGATCCTGATCGCCACCGACGGCGTGTTCTCCATGGACGGCTACATTGCCAACCTCAAGGCCATCTGCGATCTGGCGGATGAGTTCGACGCGCTGGTCATGGTTGACGACAGCCACGCTGTGGGCTTCATGGGCGAGACCGGCCGCGGCACTCCCGAGTTCTGCGGCGTGATGGGCCGTATCGACATCCTGACCGGTACCTTCGGTAAGGCCCTGGGCGGCGCCAGCGGCGGTTACACTGCTGCCCGTCAGGAGAT
>JAFYQB010000131.1 GCA_017547285.1 Clostridia bacterium | reverse complement strand
GAAGCTGACGACATGTGCGTCAGCTTCGGAAGCCTTGCGCAGCAAGGCTTTCCTTACACCGTTTGCCGCCCGGCGAGCCGTCAGGCGAGTAGGCAAACGGTGCATTCTTCGGCGGAAAAGATCGCGTCAGCGAGCTTTTTCGACGGCCTGACAGCAGGCCCCGCTCATTCGGAACGGAGCCTGCTGTTTTCATTTACTGCAATATCAGGCCTTTGCCCGCTTCCAGATGGATGCGGATCGTGCCGTCCTCCACGTCCAGCGTGCTGCCCGAATACAGATCGTGCAGCACTTTCAGGCTCTGCATGGCTTTGGGCAGCGGAATGCGCATGGTGACGGGGGAAAGGCCGGTGTTGACCGCGCACAGGATGCGCTGATCGTCCGTTTCGCGCAGGTAGGCGTACAGGCCGTTTTCATCCGCCAGCCATGTGCGGAAGCTGCCTTTGCGCAGGGCAGGCACGGCGTCGCGGATGTGGGCGAGCTTCTGGAAATGCGCGTGTACGGGGTTGTTGGCAACGTTGTGCCACTGCATGGGGAAGCGGCAGTAGGGATCGTCGCCGCCTTCCATGCCCAGCTCGTCGCCGTAATAAATGATGGGAATGCCCAGATACGTGAACTGGAAGAAGGAGGCGGCATACAGCATGCGCACATCACCGCCGGCGCGGGTGCGCAGACGCTGCGTATCGTGGCTGCCAAGGAAGGTCCACAAAACCTCCTGCGTGCGCTGGGGGTAGAGCATGGCGGCACGGTTGATGCAGCCGTCAAACTGCTTCATGGTGGTGGAATGGTGGCAGAAACGGTTCCAAATGGCGCGGCTGAGCACATAGTGCATGGTGGAATCGAACATATCGCCCTGCGTGAGCCATTCGCGGCTGTCGTCCCAGCATTCGGCGATCATCAGGCTATCCGGGTTGACAGATTTCATCATGGCCTTGTACCGCCGCCAGAAATCCGGCCAGACCTCGGGGCTCACGTCTAGGCGCCAGCCGTCGATGTGGCATTTTTCCATCCAGTAGCGGCCCACCTTGAGGAAATACTGCGCGCAGTCCTCGTTGGCCAGATTCAGTTTGGGCATGTACCGCCAGAAGCCGAAGGTGTGGTAGCCGTGGGGCTCCTTGTCATCAAAGAAGAACCAGTCGTAGTATTTGCTGGACTTGCCGTTCTTTTTGGCGTCCTTGAACGGGCGGAAGCCAAGGCCGCAGTGGTTGAACACGCCGTCCATGATCAGGTGCATGCCGTTTTCATGCAGGGTATCGCACAGTTCGCGCAGATCATCCTCCGTGCCCAGCAGCGGATCGATTTTCAGGTAGTTAAAGGTGTTGTAGCGGTGGCTGGTATCGCTCACGAACATGGGGGTGGAATAGAGCAGCTTTACGCCCAGCTCCTTCAGGTACGGCACCGCCTTGATGATGCCGCGCAGATTACCGCCAAAACGGTATTCATTCTGCACGCGGTCGCTGTTCCACGGCTCCACCTTTTCCTTTTTGCCGGGGATTTCCTCGCGCCGGAACCGGTCCGGGAAGATCTGGTAGCCCACGCAGCCGCGCGCCCATTCGGGCATGGGGTCGGCGGGGTAGGCGTAAGCGAATGCGAAGGATTCGCTGATGTCCTCAAACGCGTCCCTGCCGGGACGCAGGCCGCCGGCGTCCAGCTTGAAGGTCAGCTCTTCGCTTTCCAGCACAAACAGATATTTGAGGCGCTTGTCCCTGGGGGTGAATACACACTCATACCAGTCGTGCCATTCATCGCGGTAGGCCACCGTCATTTCCACCGTATCGCACTGGTCGTAAAAACGGTAGAAACGGCCCGGATAATTGCTGGTGATGCGCGCCTGCACGCGGGTAAAATCGCCTCGGCCGGTCTGAAGGCGCAGGCATACGCGGCCATCGGGCAGGGCGTGGCGGTACTCCAGCCAGGGCATATGATAAATGGCTCCAAAAGAAATGTTACGCATGCGTTTTGCTCCCTGTGTTCAGTTTGATCACGCTGTCTCGCGGAATGAGCGTAAAGGGGACGTCGATCGCGGCGGGTGGGGCGGTCTTGCCGGACAAGATCTCCAGCATCAGCTGCATGGCCTTCACGCCCAGCTGGTAGGGATGCACGTCAATGGTGGTGAGCGCGGGCTGATGATAACGGCCGAGCTCGGTGTTGTTGAAGCTGATCAGGCTCACGTCCTGAGGCACGAGCAGGCCGAAACCGCGCAGGGTACGGGCCAGTTCAATCGCCATTAGATCATCCATGCACACAACGGCGGTGGGCCGCTGCGGCTGAGCGAACACTTCACGCAGACGTTCGGCCTGGGTGCGGCAGGCGCCGGCGGGAAACAGCCACGCATGATTGAGCTGCAGCCCCGCTTCCTGCAAGGCCTGCTGCACGCCGCGGCGGCGATCCGCAGTAAACACATATTTGCTTTCAAATCCCAGCAGCCCTATGCTGCGGTGGCCGTTTTCCAGCAGATGCTTCGCGGCGTCGTAAGCCGCCTGTACATTATTATTATCCACATAGCAGCGCTTATCCGCATCGGTCGGATGGCCGATCACCACCACCGGCACATTGGCTTCCAGCGGCGGCGCGTCCTCTGCAGTGAGCAGAATGAGGCCGCTTACATAGCCGCTGTCCATGGCGGCGCGGGCGGCTTCGGCAGCAGGGATCTCCTTGCTGCCGGTAATCAGCAGCATCTGATACCGTTCGTTGCTGGCAGCATGCCCAAGACCCTGCAGTACGGCTGGATAGAAGGGGTTTCCAAGGTTCATGCCGGCATCATCCGGAAACACGATGCCGATAATGCGTGTTTCGCGGTTGACCAGACTGCGCGCCATCTGATTGGGGTGGAAATCCATTTCCCGCGCAATCTGCTGGATGCGGCGGCGCATGGGCTCGCTGATTCGATCGCTGCCGTGCAAAGCGCGGCTGACAGTGGACGGCGATACGCCTGCCACACGTGCCACGTCCTTGATCGTTGCTTTCATAGCATGCCTCTTTTCTGAAATTGTGCAAACGTTTTCATACGTTCAGAATAACACAGCTCCCACGGTATTGTCAAGGAACGCGGCTGACTGCGCGTACATAAGCTGATGGTGGGCGGCCAATTTACAATCCGCCCGTTTCGTGGTAAAATCAGGGGCAGAGACGGCCGCCCCGGAGTGTGAAAACAATGAAGAGAGGCGACGTTTACATGGCCGGGCTGGACCCTGTGATCGGCAGTGAGCAGGGCGGAACAAGACCGGTCGTGATCATACAGAATGATACGGGAAACCTGCATGCACCCACGGTGATCGCCGTGCCGGTCACCAGCAGCCTGTTCAAGCCTGCATTGCCTACGCATGCAATGCTGCCTGCCGGTGAAGGCGGACTTTGGCGGGATTCGATCGCGCTTTGCGAACAGGTGCGCACGCTGGAAAAGGCGAGGCTGGGCAGGCGTTTGGGCGCGGTGAGCGCAGAGGCGCTGCGCGGCATTGAGCGTGCTTTGCAGGTATCGCTGGATATGAACAGGGAAAACTGACAAAGGAACAGGCGCATCCCGCAGTCCGTTTGCGGGACGCTGCCTTTGCGAACAACAGAAAGGAAAGATTTCCGCGTGAAAAAACTTTCGATTTTCAAAAACGAACAGGTGATGGCTTACCTGCAAATCTTCATTGGCTGTCTGCTTGGCGCGATGGCCTATCCGCTGTTTCTGAGTCCCAACTATATTTCTCCCGGCGGACTCACGGGCGTGGCCATGGTGCTCAATTACCTGATCCATGTGCCCATCGGCACCACCAGCCTTTTGCTGAACATCCCCCTGTTCATGATTGGTTACAAATCCATGGGCCGCATGTTCGTGTTCCGTTCGCTGATCGCCATGCTGCTCTTCAGCGTGCTGATCGACCTCATCCCTCTGCCCGTGGCCACCACGGAGCCGCTTCTGGGCGCGATCTTCGGCGGCGTGCTGCTGGGCGTGGGCCTGGGCCTGATCCTGCGCGGCGGCGCGACCACCGGCGGCACCGATATGAGCGCCCGCATGGTGCATAACCGTTTCCAGCACATTTCGGTGGGTACGCTGCTGTTTGGTCTGGACTGCATCTCCGTGCTGATGGCCGGTTTGTTCATTGAGGTGGAATACGCGCTGTATGCGCTCATCTGTATTTACATCTCCTCCAGGGTGATCGATATGGTCATGCTGGGCGCCAGCCGGGAGAAAGCCTGCTATGTGATCAGCAAGGAACATGAAAAGATCAAGCATGAGCTGATGCACAAGCTGGAACGCGGCGTAACCGTGCTGCACGCAGAGGGCGGATGGAGCGGTCAGAGCCGCCCGGTGCTTTTGTGCGTGCTTTCTCCGCAGGAACTGACACAGCTGAAAGCCATTGTGCGCTCCTTTGACGAAACGGCATTCGTGTTTATTTCCGATGCGCACGAGGTGCTGGGCGAGGGCTTCCGCAAGCTGGCGGAATAAGGAGAAGCCATGGATTACATCTTCCTGATCGGCCCGAGTGCGGTGGGCAAAACCACGCTGGCCAAAGGATTGTTTGCGCATTATCAGGGCGTATACATCGAGCAGAACATGGTGCCCGAGTTTGCCATTCCGGCGGATACGGAGGATATCGGCGATTACGAGGAAACCATGTGCTGGGAGAATGTGCTGTGCCAGATGGCCTTTTTTCACCGTAAGGGCTGCCGCCCCATCGTTGCGCTGGATTTTGACGACCGCCGTGCGCGGGAGTTTCCGCTTTTGTTCAGGGGAAACCGGTTCATCATCCTGCGGTTGTTTTCCTCCGATCCGGAACAGATCCTTCGGCAGATGATCCACCGCCGCGATCATGAAGGCGGGCTGTTCGCGCCGGAAAATGTGGAGCGCAGCAATGCGGTCATCAGCCAGAGGCCGCTGTTGCCCAACGAGGTCCGGCTGGATGTGGCGGGCAAAACGCCCGAAGACGTTCTGGCGGAAGCCATTCAGATCATTGATTCCTTTGCGCCTGCGCTGGCGTATGCCTATGAACTGCCCGGAGAGGATGCGTATCTCTCCTGGGTGCAGAGCCGACAAAAGACAACATAAATGGAGGATGATTGCATGAAACTGTTGATCATCGGCGGAAGCGGACTCATCAGCGGGCACATTGCACGCGCGGCCATGAAGGCCGGACACGAGGTCTGGGCTGTCACCCGCGGACAGCGCAAAGTGGACGAGGGCGTGCACGCGCTGGTCGCCGACCGCCGCGACGTTCCTGCCCTGCGCGCCGCACTGGAAAGCGCGAACACGCAGTGGGATGCGGCCTTTGATTGCCTGTGCTATGATCCGGACGATGCCCGCATCGATCTCGACGTGCTGCCGCCATTCGTGAAGCGGCTGGTGGTTATCTCCACCGACTCGGTCTATCATCCCCTGCACAAACAGGTGCCGCAGACCGAGGACGGCATTTATATGGAAGATGATACCTACGGCGCGAAGAAACGCCGCATGGAACGGTTCTTCCTGTCCGAAGAAGGCAGGAAGCTGGACTGGACCATCTTCCGCAACGGCCATGTATTTGGCCCGGGTTCGTGGCTGGGCTGCTATCCGGAGCACATGCGTAATCCGGAACTGCTGGATCACATGCGCGCGGACAAGCCGCTTCAGCTGGTGGGCGGCGGCAGGTACCTGATCCATCCCATCTATGCCAAAGACTTTGCGCTTACCATGCTTGACTGTCTGGACAAGCCTGCGGCCATCCACCAGATCTTCTGCATCGGCGGGCCGGATGTGATTGAAAACCGTGAATATTTTGAGTGCATCGGCCGCATCATCGGCCATCCGGCGGTGGTGGAGGAAATTCCGGAAGGCGGCTATCTGGAAAGCCATGCGGATGCGTACGTCAACCTGTGCCACCGCAGCTATGACCTGAGCAAGCTGAAAAACGCAGGCGTGCGCGTGCCGTGCATGCCCATGGAGATCGGCCTGCGTGCGCATATCGACTGGCTGGACGCGCAGAAAGGCCGCCGCACCATCTATCTGGCGGGCGGCTGCTACTGGGGCGCGGAAAAGTATCTGAGCAACATTCCCGGCGTGCTGGAAACCGAAGTGGGCTTCGCCAACGGTGATACGCACAACCCCACCTACAAACAGGTGCGTTATGAAAACACCAACCACGCCGAAACCGTGCGCGTGGTCTATGACCCAGAAGTGCTGCCGCTGGACAAGCTGCTTCGCCTGTTCTGGCGCATTATCGATCCCGTGAGCGTGGATCAGCAGGGCGAGGACATTGGCCATCAGTACCGCACGGGCGTGTATCACACCCTGGCAGGGGATGACAAGATCATCCGCGAGGAACTGGACAAGCTGCAGAAGCAGTACGATCAGCCCCTTGACGTGGAGGCCTGCGAGCTGGAGCATTTCTATTCCGCAGAGGAATATCATCAGAAATATCTGGATAAGAACCCCGGCGGCTACTGCCATGTGCCGTGGACGGCCATCCATGCCGTGAAAGAGGTAGACCTGAGCGAGGTCTGAGCATACAAAAGGAGCTGTACCCAATGAATCCCGTCAAACGCCTGCGCACCGCTTGCTACACCACCAATATCACCATGTCCATTGTAGGCAACCTGCCCCCGCTGCTGTTTCTGACCTTCCGCTCCATGTACGGGCTCAGCTATTCGCTGCTGGGCACGCTGGTGCTGATCAACTTCTGCACCCAGCTGGCGGTGGATCTGGTGTTCTCGTTCTTCAGCCACAAGTTCAACATTCCGCTCACGGTCAAATTGACCCCTGCGTTTTCATTGGTGGGCTTTCTGCTGTATGCGCTGGCCCCTGTGCTGTTCCCCAATGCGGTCTATGCAGGACTGGTGCTGGGTACGGTGGTGTTCTCGGCGGGCTCGGGTCTGGCGGAGGTGCTGATCAGCCCGGTGATTGCCGCGCTGCCGTCTGACAACCCCGACCGCGACATGAGCAAACTGCACTCCATCTACGCCTGGGGCGTGGTGGGCGTGGTGATTTTCTCCACCCTGTTCCTGCTGGTGTTTGGCAGCGGCAGCTGGCAGATCCTGATGGCGCTGATGATGCTGATCCCGCTGTTTGCCACGCTGCTTTTTACCCGCGTGCAAATTCCGCCCATGGAAACGCCCGAAAAGCTTTCCGGCGCGCTGGCGTTTTTCAGGCAGGGCATGGTATGGCTGTGCGTGGCGGCCATCTTCCTTGGCGGCGCCAGCGAAGTGACCATGGCGCAGTGGGCCAGCAGCTATCTGGAACAGGCCATTGGCATCAGCAAGGTCTGGGGCGATGTGTTCGGCGTGGCGCTCTTTGGCATGACGCTGGGCATTGGCCGCACGCTGTACGCCAATATTGGCAAAAACATCACCAAGGTGCTGATGTGCTGCGGCATCGGCGCATCTGTATGCTACCTGACCACAGTATTCAGCGCCAACCCCATTGTGGGTCTGGCTGCCTGCGCCCTGACCGGCCTTTGCACCAGCATGATGTGGCCGGGCAGCCTGATCGTGGCTTCCGACCGTTTCCCCATGGGCGGCGTGTTCATTTTCGCCCTCATGGCCGCCGGCGGCGACCTTGGCGCGTCCGTCGGCCCGCAGATGGTGGGCACGATCACCGATATGGTCATCGCCAGCCCTGCACTCATGGAGAAGGCCGCGCAGCTGGCCCTTTCACCCGAACAGATGGGCATGAAAGTGGGCATGCTGGCCGCATCCGCCTTCCCGATCCTGTCGGTTTTGGTCTATACCATTTTGCACAAAAAATCCGCAAAAAAAGCTTGACAGATGGCATATCTGTCTATATAATGTTCCACGACAACCGAACACCTTATAAAGAGTGGTTGAGGGACGGGCCCTGTGAAACCCGCCAACCGGCACGAAAGTGCATGGTGGCAAATCCCGCAGCGTGCATGCGCTGGCAGATAAGGTATGAATCAATCATAAACCATCGCGCCTGCAATGCCGCAGGCGCGCATTTTATTGCCGTCTGCCCCGGTTGTACATTTATTAAAGGAGAGACCCATCTCATGCGTACTGTTTTTACCAGCGAATCCGTTACTGAGGGACATCCGGACAAAGTGTGCGACCAGATCAGCGACGCTGTGCTGGACGCGATCCTGTCTCAGGATCCCAACGCCCGCGTGGCCTGCGAAACCTGCGCCACCACCGGCCTTGTGCAGGTGATGGGTGAAATTACCACCACCGCTCAGGTGAAGATCGATGATATCGCCCGCAAGGTGGTCTGCGAAATCGGCTACAACCACGGCGACATGTGCTTTGACGGAAACTCCTGCGCCGTGCTGACCGCCGTGCACGCCCAGAGCCCTGATATCGCCATGGGCGTGGACAACGCTCTGGAAACCCGCGACGGCGAGGAATCCTCCACCGGCGCTGGCGACCAGGGCATGATGTTCGGCTTTGCCTGCAACGAGACCGAAGAGCTGATGCCTCTGCCCATCGCCCTGGCCCACAAGCTGAGCTTCCGTCTGGCTGAGGTGCGCAAGAACGGCCTGATGCCCTGGCTGCGTCCCGACGGCAAGAGCCAGGTGACCGTCGTTTATGAGGACGGCGTGCCTGTTGCGGTGGATACCGTGGTCATCTCCGCTCAGCACAACGAGGAAGTGACCCAGCAGGAGATCCGCGAGGCCATTCTGGAAAACGTAATCAAGTATGTGATCCCCGAAAACCTGTGGACTGCTGAAACCAAGGTGTACATCAACCCCACCGGCCGTTTCGTGCTGGGCGGCCCTGCCGGCGATACGGGTCTGACCGGCCGTAAGATCATTGTGGACACCTACGGCGGCTACGGCCGTCACGGCGGCGGCGCTTTCAGCGGCAAGGATCCCTCCAAGGTGGACCGCTCCGCCTGCTATGCTGCCCGCCACGTGGCCAAGAACCTGGTCGCCGCCGGTCTGTGCGACCGCTGCGAAGTGGCGCTGGCCTATGCCATCGGCGTAGCCCAGCCCGTGAGCGTTCAGGTGAACAGCTTTGGCACCGGCGTGAAGGGCGATGACGAGCTGAGCGCCATCGTGAACCGTCATTTTGATCTGAGCCCCGACGGCATCATCCGCAGCCTGGACCTGCGCCGTCCCATCTACCGTCAGACCGCTGCTTACGGTCATTTTGGCCGCACCGACGTTGAACTGCCCTGGGAGCAGCTCAACAAGGTGGAAGAACTGAAGAAGGAACTGTAATGGTTTGAAAAGAAGCTGCTTCGGCAGCTTCTTTTTTGATGCGTAAATGTTTGGGGTGGAGGGGGTTGCGGGCTCAGTTTGTTGGATGCGCTGCCGGTGCTTGCGCGGTTCTCTTTGAAGGAGCTTGCGCGCTCATTCTGTTGCAAGCACTGCCGG
>JAFYQB010000130.1 GCA_017547285.1 Clostridia bacterium | reverse complement strand
GCAAGGCTTCCGAAGCTGACGCACATGTCGTCAGCTTCGGAACAAGAGTCGGAGGGCTGCGGCCCTCCGACGCCTCCTAATGGGTTGATTGACAAACTGCGGGAGGACCGGCTTTCGCCGGTCCTCTTTTTCCGGTGCTCTAATATGTGTAAAACCATACTCTGTGCTTGTCTAAACCTTGCCTTTAGTGGTATAATAAGCTGTTATGATGTGTCCTTATGCTCTTCTGGCATTTTGGATGCCTCATCTGCCAAATTTGCTAACGGGGAGGGAAAGCCATGCGCAGACATTTTGTTTTTTTCAAGCGTTTTCTTTGTATGCTTCTTACGCTGGTAACCCTGCTTTGCCCCCTCTGCCAATCCGCGCTTGCCCAAGCCTATGAGGAGTACGAATACAAAGCCCCGCGTCTTCCTTCAGACGCCGCACCTTATGATCCGGAAAAGCCGGATGAACTGGATGAAGATCAGCTTTACGCCAAAAGCGCGATCCTGATTGAAGCCTCCAGCGGCGATGTGATCTTTGAAAAGGACGCCGACGCGATCATGTATCCGGCCTCTACGACCAAAATCATGACTTTGCTGCTTGCGCTGATGATGGGCGATCAAAGCCAGACCGTGTACCTGACCGATTCCGCCATGTGGGGCATCGGCGAAGGCGATGCGACCATGGATCTGGAAGTGGGCGAAAGCATTGTGTTTGAAGATCTGCTTTACGGCACCTTCATTCGCTCCGCCAACGAAGGCGCAAATCTGATTGCTGAAACCGTGGCCGGTTCGCAGGAGGGATTTGTGCAGCTCATGAACGAGGCCGCCGCCATGTACGGCTGCACCTCCACCCACTTTATGAACGCCAGCGGCCTGCAGGATGTAAACCACTACACCACGGTTCGTGACATGGCCATCATTGCCCGCGAAGCCATGAAAAACGACGAGTTCCGAAAGATCGCCAAAACCTACACTTACACGCTGCCTGCCAGCAACCTGCACCGCTCCCGCGTACTCACCCACTCCTCCCGCAGCTTCTTTAACCCCAGTCTGGAGGAAAACACCGCCTACTACGAATACGCAACAGGCATCAAAACCGGTTTTACCAACGCCGCCGGTTACTGTTTTGTTGGTTCTGCCGAACGCAACGGCATCGAGCTGATCTCCGTGGTCTTCTACACCACTGCGGACGGACGCTGGTCCGATACCAAAAAGCTCATGGAGTACGGATTCTCGCAGTTCGTGAGCATGACGCCCATGCAGCTGTACATGGAAAACCCCATCACGGTGGAAACCTCCGGCTTCTCGCTGGATGATCCCGGCTACGGCCGGCTGACGCTCAACGTGCGCGCTCAGGCCGGTTCACAGGGGCATTACATTGTGGCCACCAAGGACGAAATGGAAAGCAAGGCCCGCAACCTGCGCCAGACCGTTCTGATCGAATATTCGCGCGACTTTGCCACGCCCATCACGCAGGGCGAGGTCATGGGCACCATGACCTACTACCCCGAAAACGGCGGCAGCCCCGTGGTCTATGATCTGGTAGCCAGCCGCAGCATCGAACGCCGCGAAAACGCGCCGCTCACGCTGGAAGAAATTGAAGCGCTTGTCTTTGGTGATCCCAATCCCTTCCCGCCGCTTTCGGTGGAGCTTGTGCTGACATTCCTCCTGCCGGCGGCAGGCGTGTTCCTGGTCATCCGCACACTGTGGCGCATCACCCATAAGAGCACTGCCAGAAAGCGCAAAAAGAGCAGTGTAAAGCCGCAGAACCGATTCTATCGTTAACCATCCCTTTAGCAGCATGAACAAACAAGTTGCATGAAGGGCTGCCCCATCTTGCGCACGCAGTGCGCAAACCATTACGAAAGGAGAGCGCGCATGGTCGCACAGGTCATTGTGGATGTGGTGCACACCAATGTGGCGCGCCCCTTTTCCTACCTGATCCCGAAAGGCATGCCGGTCTGTACGGGCATGCGCGTGCTGGTGCCGCTGGGCAGGCGTCAGGTGGACGGCTTTGTGGTGGATATCATGCCCAAGGAGCAGGCAGATGTGCCCTTTGAAAAGCTCAAGCCTATTGTCAGATGCCTGGATGAGTATCCCGCGCTGCTTACGCAGCTTCTGGAACTGGCCGAGGAGCTGGCGCTGGAATGCCACTGTCCGCTCTCTGAAACGCTCCGTCTGATGCTTCCTGCCGCCATGCGCACAGGCCGCATCCAGCTCAAAAAAGTCCCCTATGCGCAGCTCAATACAGGCGTGGACGCGCTGAATGAAGCGGAAACCCAGAAGCGATCTGCCAAACGCGCCACCCTTCTGCGTCTGCTTGCCAGCGGCGATGCCAAGCCCGTGGCGGAACTGGGACAGCTGGTCAACAATCCGCGCGATGCGCTCAAAGCGTTGGAACAGGCCGGCCTGATCCGCCTGTATGAGCGTGAGGTATTCCGCGCACCGGACGGCGCAGAAGATATCCAGCCAACCGCTGCTCCGCCCATGACTGCCGAACAGACGGATGCGCTGAACACCATGCTGCCCTCGCTAAGGGCTGGCACAGGCGCTTTCCTTTTGCATGGCGTGACCGGCAGCGGCAAAACCGAGGTGTATCTTGCCATGGTGCAGGAAACGCTTGCGCTGGGCAAGAGCGCCATTATTCTGGTGCCGGAGATCGCCCTTACCCCGCAAATGGTGCGCTGGTTCCGGTCCCGCTTTGGGCCCGAAACCGCTGTACTGCACAGCCGCCTGACGGATGGCCAGCGGTACGATGAATGGCGACGCATCCGCCTTGGTCACGCCCGCGTGGTGGTGGGAGCGCGAAGCGCCATCTTTGCCCCGCTGGAAAACCTGGGGCTGATCGTAATCGATGAGGAGCACGAACAGACCTACCTGAGCGACAAGCATCCCCGCTACGATGCGCGCCGCATCGCCATCAGCCGTGCACGGCGCGAAGGGGCAGCGGTGATCCTTTCCTCCGCCACGCCCAGCATTTTGTCCTTTGCCATGGCCCGGCGCGGTGATTACACGCTGGTGGAAATGCCCCACCGCGTGCAGAACCGCCCCATGCCGGAAGTAACCATCGTGGATATGCGCAAGGAGCTGGACGGGGGCAACCGTTCCATTTTCAGCCGGCTGCTCATCCAAAAGCTGACCGAGTGTCTGGAAAACGGGCAGCAGGCCATGCTCTTCCTCAACCGCCGCGGTTACAACACCTTTGTTTCCTGCCGCAAATGCGGCTATGTGGTCAAGTGCGAACAGTGCGATATCAGCATGACGCTCCACCGCGAACAGGGCGAGGACGGGCCGCAGGAGCTGCGCTGCCACATGTGCGGCAACGTACAGCAGCCGCCGGACATCTGCCCGGAGTGCGGCAGCAAATACATCCGCTATTTCGGAAGCGGCACCCAGCGCGTGGAGGAGGAAATGCACAAGCTGTTCCCCCATGTCAAAACCGTGCGCATGGATATCGATACCACCCGTGAACGAGACGCGCATGCCAGGCTGCTTGCACAGTTCGGCAGCGGCGAAGCCAAGGTGCTGATCGGCACGCAGATGATCGCCAAGGGACTGGATTTTCCCAAGGTAACGCTGGTAGGTGTGGTGGCGGCGGATATGACCCTCAATCTGCCGGATTACCGCGCGCAGGAGCGCACCTTTCAGCTGATCACGCAGGTTGCAGGCCGCGCAGGCCGCGCCCAGCAGCCCGGTCAGGTGATCGTACAGACCTACAAGCCGGAAGACCCCTGCATCAACGCCGCTGCTGCGCAGGATTACCGCGCCTTCTTTGAAATGGAATTCGCCCGCCGCCGCGCGGGACTCTATCCCCCGTTTACGCTGCTGGCGCGGCTTTTGATCGAAAGTCCGCGTGAAATGGACGCAAAGATGACCTGTGAGCAGCTTTATAACACCCTGCAAACTTATTTGCTAAGTCACCCGAAGCAGAAAAAGCGCACGCTGTTCATCCGTTCGGACGCCGCACCCGTCAAGCGCATCCGCGGACAGTTCCGCTATCATGTGCTTCTGAAAATGTTTGATCATCCGGATATCGCGCCGCTGCTGGCGCTGATGTCCGAACTCAGCGCGGTCAGCAATGAAAGCTGCCGCATCTACTGCGAAGTCAACCCTGCTGCCCTGATGTAAGGAGATACGATTATGGCCATCAGAAAAATCGTGGAAATCGGCGACGAGAAACTGCGCAAGCAGTGCAAGACCGTGGAAAAGTTTGACCTGCGCCTGCGCATCCTGCTCAAGGACATGGCGGATACCATGTACAAGGCCAACGGCGTTGGTCTTGCCGCGCCCCAGGTGGGCATCCTCAAGCGCATTGTTGTGGTGGATATCGGCGACGGCCTGATCGAGATGATCAACCCCGAGATTATTCACACCGAGGGCGAACAGACCGGCCCCGAGGGCTGCCTTTCCGTTCCCGGCCGCAGCGGCGTGGTCACCCGACCCAATATTGTTACGGTTCGTTATCAGGATCGCAACGGCGATGAATACGAGGCCACTGCCGAAGAATTCCTTGCCCGCGCCTTCTGTCACGAAATCGACCATCTGAACGGCACGCTCTACGTGGACAAGATGGATCGCGAGATCCTGCCCGGCGATCCTGAATATGGTTCTTCCGATGAGGACGAGGAGGAAGAGGAATGAGAGTCGTTTTTATGGGTACGCCGGATTTTTCCGTGCCCACCCTGCAGGCGCTGATCGACAGTCCGTATGAGGTTGTCGGCGTATTTACCCAGCCCGACAGACCCAAAGGGCGTGGCGGCAAGGTACAGATGAGCCCCGTCAAGGAACTGGCCCTTAAGCATGACATTCCTGTTTTCCAACCGCTGAAGATGCGTCTGGACGGTCTGGAGCCGCTTCGTGAACTCAAGCCCGATATCTGCGTGACCGCCGCTTTCGGCCAGATCCTGTCGCAGGATGTGCTGGATGTACCCCCGATGGGCACTGTGAACGTTCACGCGTCCCTGCTGCCCCGCCACCGCGGCGCGGCGCCCATTCAGTGGGCCATTCTCAGCGGCGATGCAACAGCCGGCGTGACCACCATGTACTCCGACAAAGGCATTGATACCGGCGATATGCTGCTCAAGTGTGAAACGCCCGTCCTGCCGGAGGATACTGCCGGAACCCTTTCCGATAAACTGGCTCAGATGGGCGCGGAGCTGCTGATCGATACCCTCCGCCAGATCGAAGCCGGCACCTGCCCCCGTGAAAAGCAGGACGAGGCGCAGTCCACCTACGATCCCAAGATCGAAAAGGAAATGGGCCTGCTGAACTTTGAAGAAGGCACCGAAAAGTGCCTGAACCGCGTACGCGCCATGTCCCCCTGGCCCTGTGCCTATGCACAGCTGGGCGAGGGAGTGTTGAAAGTGTGGCGCGCCAAAGCTGCCGAGGGCTGCGCAAATGCCATCCCCGGCACCGTACTGAAAGCCGACCGCAAGCTTGGCCTGATCGTAGCCACAGCGGACGGAGCCATGGAACTTTGTGAAATTCAGGCGCCCAATGCCAAGCGCATGGACGCCAAGGCATTCCTGCTGGGACACGCAATCGAAGAAGGCAAACTGCTGAGTGAGGTACGCATATGACGGAAAAACGCCCTGAAAACAAGAAGCCCTTTGCCAAGAAGAATTTTGGCGATAAGAAGAGCTTTGGCGACAAGAAGCCCTTTGGTGAAAAGAAGAACTTCGGCGACAAGAAGCCCTTTGGTGAAAAGAAGAACTTCGGTGACAAGAAACCCTTTGGCGAAAAGAAGAACTTCGGCGACAAGAAGCCCTTTGGTGAAAAGAAAAACTTTGGCGACAGGAAGCCCTTTGGTGAAAAGAAGAGCTTTGGGGATAAGAAACCCTTCGGCAAGCCCGCTCCCAAAAAGCCCGAGGGTGAGCGCGTCTTCGGCCGTCTGGTGAAGGAAGGCCCTGTGGAGACCACCGGTCTTTCCATGAACGCCCGCCGCATTGCGCTGGATGTGCTGTGCGATGTACATCAGAACGGCGCATTTGCCTCCCTGTCTCTGGACGAGCACCTGCGCAACACCCGTCTCTCCCCCGCCGACCGCCGTCTGGTGACCAGCATCGTGTACGGCACGCTGGAGAACGAACTCAAAATCGACTACGCTCTGGACAAGCTGATGGATCATCCCACCCACCAGCCCAGCCAGCGTGATATTCTGCGCATGAGCGCCTATCAGATCCTGTTCCTGGACCGCGTACCGGACAGCGCTGCCGTAAACGAGGCCGTCAAGCTGGTCAAGGCCATGAACATGGAAGCTGCCAGCGGCTTTATCAACGCGGTGCTGCGCAACCTGTCCCGCGGTAAGGAAGAGATCGAATGGCCCAAAAAGGAAGATGATCTGCGCACCTATCTCAGCATTATGGGCTCCTTCCCCATGTGGCTGGTGGATCGTCTGATCGCTGACTACGGCGCGGAAGAAGCCGAGCGCGTGATCCTCTTCAAGGAAAAAGAGCATCCCATCGTTATCCGCCCCAATTTCAACAAGATCACCGACGAACAGTTTGAAACCCTGCTCTCCAAGAAGGACTGGCGTGTGGAGCGCGGCCTTGCGCCTCACTCCTGGCTGGTATACGGTGCGCAGGAGATCACCTTTGACAATGACTTCAAGGCCGGTCTGTTCAGCATTCAGGGTCAGAGCAGCATGCTGGCTGCCGAGGCTGTGCAGGTCAAGAATGGCATGAAGGTGCTGGACGCCTGCGCCGCCCCCGGTGGCAAGTCCGCATACCTGTGCGAAAAGATGGGCCTGACCGGACGTGTATACAGCTGGGAGCTGCATGACAAGCGCGCCCTGCTTCTGGAAGGCGTAAAGCGCCGTCTGGGTCTGGACAATATGCGCATCACCGTGCGTGACGCCAGCGAATACCGAGAAGATTTCGATACCACGCTGGACGCCGTTCTGCTGGACGCTCCCTGCGCTGGTCTGGGCGTGCTTTCCCAGAAGCCGGACGTAAAGCTGCGCCTCAAGCCCGAAGACATTCCTGCCATTGTAGAAACGCAGAAGAAGATCCTCAACACCGTCTGCCGTTATGTCAAGAAGGGCGGCACGCTGGTGTACTCCACCTGCTCCATCCTGCCTGAAGAAAATGCGCTGCAGATTCAGAGCTTCCTTGCCGAGCATCCCGAGTATGAACTGCAGCCCCTGCCCAACACCTTCCCCGAAGAACTGCGCAAGCTGCAAACGCCCAACGGTCTGCAGCTGCTGGGCTGCCGCGACGGCGTGGAGGGCTTCTTCATTGCCCGCATGAAGAGAGTAAAGTAAATGAAAAAGATTCTGTTAGATATGACGCTGGACGAGCTCAAGGCCTATCTGATGGGCCTTGGGCAGCCCGCGTTCCGCGCCAAGCAGGTGTTCAGCTGGCTGCACAAGGGCGCCAGCTATGATGAAATGCGCAACCTGCCTGCTGCTCTTCGCGAAAAGCTGGCGGAAGAATGCTACGATCAGCCCAGTCAGATCCACGATGTGTTCCCTTCCCAGAAGGATGATACCGTCAAGTTCCTGTATGCGCTTCATGACGGCAACATTGTGGAAGGCGTGCTGATGCACTACCATTACGGCTACTCCCTGTGCATTTCCACACAGGTGGGCTGCAAAATGGGCTGCGCTTTCTGTGCAAGCACGCTGAACGGCTGTGTTCGCAGCCTGTCCGCCGGTGAAATGCTTTCCGAAGTGCTGCTTGCCAACCGGTATCTGGGCGAAAAGGGCAAGGTGGGTCACATCGTGCTCATGGGCAGCGGCGAACCGCTGGATAACTATGATAACGTTGTCCGCTTCCTTCGCCTGGTCAACGACCCGGACGGGCTGAACATCAGCCTGCGCAATATTTCGCTTTCCACATGCGGCCTTGTGCCCCGCATTGAAAAGCTGAAGGAAGAAAAGCTGCCGGTCACGCTGAGCATTTCCCTGCATGCCCCCAATGATACCATCCGCAAGCAAATCATGCCTGTTGCCAACACCTGGCCCATCAACGAACTGATGCAGGCTGTTCGCAGCTATGTGGCTGATACTGGCCGTCGCGTGGTGTTTGAGTATGCGCTGATCGACAAGCTCAATTCCACCCCCGAGCATGCCCGCGAGCTTTCCAAACTCATTCGCGGCCTGCAGTGCCACGTGAACCTCATTCCGCTCAACTACGTGGAGGAGAGCCCGCTCATTCCCGCCTCCCCCAAAACGGTGCAAACCTTCCTGGCCACGCTGGAAGCGGAACACATTTCCGCCACCGTGCGCCGTGAAATGGGCTCCGATATCGGCGGAGCCTGCGGACAGCTGCGCCGCCGTCATCTGGAAGGCAAAGCCTGAACTACCTGAAGATAGAGAGGAAGATCACCATGCGCGTATGCCAACGGACCCATCAGGGACTGGTGCGTTCCAGCAATCAGGACAGCCTGCTTGTGGATCAGGGCGTATACGGCGTAGCTGACGGCATGGGCGGCCACAAGGGCGGCGAAACCGCCAGCCGCGTGGCTGTTCAGGTCATCAAAAACGCACTGCGCGGCAAAAAGCCGGAGGGGCGTGCGCTGGAAGTGGGTGTGGAAGCAGCCAACCGCCGCATCTTTGACATGGCGCGTCACGACAGCGCCTTGAGCGGCATGGGAACCACCCTGACTTTTCTGTGGGAAGCGGAAGAAAATGTGCATCTTTGCCACGTAGGAGACAGCCGCGCATATTTGTGGCGCGGCGGAGAGCTGAAGCAGATCACAGACGACCACAGTCTTGTGGCCGAACTTCTGCGCAGCAATATGATCAGCCCGGAAGCTGCCCGCACGCATCCGTACCGCAATGTCATTACCCGCGCGGTGGGTGTGGATCCCGTGGTAACTGCGGACATTTTCACGCACAGCAAGCAGGAAGGCGATCTGTGGCTCATCTGTTCCGATGGCCTGACCAACATGGTACCGGATGAAACCATAGAAAGCATTCTGAAGGATGCAGAAAACGAAGATACCGCCGCCGATGAACTGCTGGCGCTGGCGCTGGAACGCGGCGGTACAGATAACATCTCCTTCGTCCTCTGCCGTGTCACGGAGGTGGCGGCAGTATGATGAAAGGCATGGTTTTTGCTGAACGCTACAAACTGGAGGATTTCATTGGCCAGGGCGGCATGTCGCTGGTATACCGCGCGGTGGATATCCGCACCGGGCACAGCGTAGCTGTCAAGATCCTCAAGAGCGAATACAACAGCGACAAAGAATTTCTGGAGCGTTTCCAGCGCGAGGCGCAGGCCGCAAGCCTGATGAGCCACCACAATCTGGTCAATCTGCTGGATGTGGGCGTGGAAGGTGAACACCGCTATCTGGTGCTGGAATACGTCAACGGCAATACCCTCAAGGATATCATTCGCCAGAAAGGCCGCATCAACTACCAGACGGCCATTCAGGTGACCATACGAATTCTCAGCGCACTGCAGCATGCGCATGATAACGGCATCATCCACCGCGATATCAAGCCGCAGAACGTGCTGATCCATGCAGACGGTCATGTGAAGGTTGCCGACTTCGGCATCGCCCGTATGACCGGCGGCGCCACCATCGGCAAGGGCGATACGGTGGTTGGCTCTGTGCATTATTCCAGCCCCGAGCAGGCAACCGGCAGCGTGGTGGAAGCCACGAGCGATCTGTATTCCACAGGCGTGGTGATGTATGAAATGCTCACCGGTCGTGTGCCCTTCGTGGGCGATACGCCGGTGGCTGTTGCCATGCAGCACATTCAGGATCCGCCCCCGCCCATTGACGAGTTTGCCCCCGAAACGCCTCCCGCCGTCATCGCCGTAGTGATGAAAGCGCTGGAGAAGGATCCCAAGCGCCGCTTCCAGACTGCACGTGAAATGGCGGAAGCGCTGATGCTTGCCAAAAACGGCCAGCTGGATCCGGCCTCTATTCAGCCGGACCCTGTTCCGTCCGCGTCGCAGACCGCTGTGCCGCCGGCGCCCCGCGTGCGGGAAGTAAGCCCCGCCAAGCCGGCTGCGCCGCGCCGCAATGCGCCTCCTGTTCGCCGTTCGCCTGTCAAAAAACGCAGCAAGTTGTCTGCACTGATCGCAACGCTTACGCTGGTAGCTGCCGTTCTGGGATTGCTGACTTTTGGCGTTATCCGTATCTACAAGCAGGTCAGCCAGTCTGCGCTCGCACCCAATGTGATCGGTCTGACCGTGGAGGATGGCCGCGCACTCGCACAGAAACAGGGCCTGAACTGGCAGGAAACGGACATTTACCACGATACCATTCCCGCCGGACAGGTCATTTCCCAAACGCCCGAGGAAGATACCCCCATGCAGAAAGGCGACAGCCTGCTGGCTACCGTCAGTCTTGGCCCGGCCAACAGTGCCATGCTCGATGTGCGCGGCCTTGGCTATGAAGACGCCGCAAGCCGCCTCGCCAAGCGCGGCCTTGGCAGTGTTGTGGCCATGAAGGTGGTTTCCACTTCCGCCGTAGGCACAGTGCTGGAACAAACGCCGAAGGCCGGCGATCCCTTTACGCCCGGCCAGCCGGTGGAATTGACCATTTCCGGCGGCAGTACCATGGTGCCCAACCTGATCGGACGCAGCCGCGAGGACGCCGTGGCTGAGCTGCTGGAAGTTGGTCTGTCTGAAGCCAAAGCGGATTTTGTGGAAACCACAGATCCTGCCCTGATCGGTCAGGTACTGGCTCAAAGTCCTGCCGAAGGCACAATGCTGGCAATCGGTTCACCTGTTACACTGTCTGTTGGCAACGAAAGTCAGCCCTATCATGGGGAACTGGCGCTCACCATTCCGGAATCCGACAGCGAAGCCGCACTTCGCGTGATGCTTGTCAGCGGCGACCGCGAACTGCTGGAATACGAAGGCACACTGGTGGCAGGCGATCAGCGCGTGATGATCGTACCCATCAGCGCCAGCTTCAGCGGCGAAGTCATGTGCCGCATTTATCTGGACGACGTTTTCTTTAGCGAGGATTACGTAACGCTTTATTGATGAAACAGGAGGAACTTCTCTTGAGTGAAAACATCGCGCTTCAAGGCGTGATTGTAAAAGGCGTAGGCGGTTTGTACTACGCCCGCGACCCCGAAGGGCAGGTGCATGTGCTGCGCGCCAAAGGCAAATTCCGCAAGCAGCGCATCACCCCCATGGTGGGTGATCAGGTGTATTTTACCCCCGGTACCGGCGATGAACATGGATGGGTGGATGAGATCCTGCCCCGCGAAAGCGAACTGATCCGTCCTCCGGTCGCCAACATCCGCCATATCGTGCTGGTGGTTGCCCCTGAACCCGCGCCGGATTTTCTGCTGATCGATACCCTGATTGTGATGGCTGTCCGTCAGGGCATCCAGCCTGCCATGGTCGTCAACAAATGCGATCTGGACAGCGGTTTGTTCGATACCGTTGCGCGCGATTATGCGCAGTTGAACATTCCCATGCTCAAAGTAAGCGCACAGACCGGCGAAGGTATTGAAGCCCTTCAGGATTTGCTTCGCGGAGGCATCTGCTGCTTTGCAGGCCAGAGCGGGGTGGGCAAAAGCACGCTTCTGAGCGCCGCCACCGGTCTGGAGCTGCAAACCGGTGAAATCAGCAAAAAAATCAGCCGCGGTAAACACACCACCCGCCATGCTGAACTCATGTTCAGCGGCGACTTCTGCGTGCTGGATACCCCCGGCTTCAGCCTGCTGGAGCTTTGGGAAGGGCTGGAACCCATTCAGCTCAAAGATTACTACCCTGAATTTTTCCCTTATGAGGGCGAATGCCGTTTTGCGCCCTGCTATCATCTGAGCGAGCCTGGCTGCGCTGTGCTGGAAGCCACGCGTACAGGAAAACTGTCCGCGGCACGTGTGGAACGCTATCATCAGCTGCTCAAAAAAGTACAGGAAGCCTGGAGGAACCGATATGATTAAACTTTCCCCGTCTTTGCTGGCCGCAGATCCGCTTCACTTGGGCGACGCCCTGAAACTGACGCTGGATGCAGGCTGTGAAGAACTGCATTTTGATGTGATGGATGCGCATTTTGTGCCCAACCTTACCTTTGGTCCGCATATTCTGGCTGGCATGAAAAAGCAGGCGGATTTCTGCTACGATGTTCACCTGATGCTGACTGATCCGATCACCATGATCGACACCTATGCCAAAGCCGGCGCACAGGTCATCACCGTGCATGTGGAAGCCAACGGTTTTGAGGAATCCCTGTGCCGCATCCGTGAGCTGGGACTCAAAGCTGGCGCCTCCATCAACCCTGCCACGCCTGCCGAAGCGCTGCGTCCTTATCTGCACCTGATCGACCGCGTGCTGCTGATGACGGTTGTACCCGGATTCGGCGGTCAGAAGTTCATGCCTGAAGCGCTGCTCAAGGCAAAGGAGCTGCGTGAAATGGGCTTCACAGGCGAGATTGAAGCCGACGGCGGCGTAAGCCCCGCCAATATGCGCGAAACCGTAGACGCCGGCGTGGATATTCTGGTCATGGGCACTGCATTCTTTAAGGCAGAAGATCCCTATGAAGTTGCCCGTCAGGTGCATGCTCTGTAACCCGGAATGGATATACTAAAGGCAGTCCCCCGAAAGGAGAACTGCCTTCTATGAATCAGAAAAAAACGGTCGAGCCCCTTTTCACCCCACCCAAACCAAAGAAAAAGCGCATGGACAAATCCCCCTTGCAGCATTAATGCTCAACCGCTACCCTTGAGGCCGCTTTGCGGCCTCAAAACACGGCTTCCAAAGTGCAGAGCCCTTTGGAAGCCTGAGGCCCGTACTCATCACTCAACGTTAGGACTGAACTCATGACCTTTCAGGAACTCAAACTGATTCCCTCTCTGCTGGAGGCTGTGCGCTGCTGCGGTTATCAGGAGCCAACGCCCATCCAGCGCGAAACCATCCCTCCTGTTCTTGCCGGTAAGGATGTACTGGGCTGCGCCCAGACCGGCACCGGAAAAACCGCCGCATTTGCGCTGCCGATCCTGCAGCGCCTTTTTCAGCAAGGCAAGCCCAAAACAGCCAAACGCCCGATCCGCGCGCTGATCCTGACTCCTACGCGTGAACTGGCTTTGCAAATTTACGAAAACTTTGAAGGATATGGCAAAAAGCTGCCGCTCCGTCCGTGCGTCATTTTTGGCGGCGTGGGCCAGCAGCCGCAGGTAGAGCAGCTTAACCGGGGCGTGGATATCCTGGTGGCTACCCCCGGCAGGCTGAACGACCTGATCGGGCAGGGTTTTATCAAGCTGGATCACCTGAACGTATTTGTTCTGGACGAAGCCGACCGCATGCTGGATATGGGCTTTATCCATGACGTGAAGAAAGTGATTTCCCATCTGCCCAAGGAACGGCAGACGCTGTTTTTTTCTGCGACCATGCCGCCCGAGGTTGAAAAACTGGCCACCAGCCTGCTGACCGATCCGGTAACGGTCAAGGTGGATCCGGTCAGCAGTACCGTTGATCGCATCGACCAGAGCCTGTATATGGTGGACAAGGCCAACAAGCGTCATTTGCTGGCCCGGCTGCTGCGCCAGAACGACGTGGAAAGCGCACTGGTGTTTACCCGCACCAAACACGGCGCAGACCGCGTGGTACGCGAACTGAGCCGCGAACAGATCGAAGCCCGTGCCATTCACGGCAACAAGAGTCAGACCGCCCGCCAGCAGGCGCTTGCCGATTTCAAATCCGGCAAAGTGCGCGTGATGGTCGCCACGGATATTGCCGCGCGCGGCATTGATATTGCGGGGCTTTCCCATGTATTCAACTACGATCTGCCCAATGAGCCGGAAGCCTACGTTCACCGTATCGGCCGTACCGGCCGCGCAGGCCGCGATGGCATCGCCATCAGCTTCTGCTGCATCGATGAAATGAAGGAGCTTAAGCAGATTGAAAAGCTGACCGGCAAAACGCTGCGCCGCATGGAAAGCGAATGGCCCATGCAGGTGTTTGAGGAAACCGTCAAACAACCCCGGCCTCCCCGCCCCGGCCATGAATCCAGGGCCGAAGTCAAAGCTGTGGTCGTACCCGAAAAGAAGACAGAAAAGAAGCAGCCTGTGAAGCCGGAAACCAAATCGCAGCTGAAAGCGGCCAAGCCAAAACAGGAGCAGCCAAAACAGCTTACGAAATCCGCTCCTGTAAGCAAGGCAACGCCGCTGGAGCGTCCCGTGCCCAAAAAGCAGGCCCTTCCCGCACGCAGCGAGCAGCCCATGCGTTCCATCCAGCGCGATCAGGCAGAAAAACCTGCTTTTACTTACGCTGATTTGCTCAAGGAACGCCGCAAAACGCGCCGTCCGCTCTCAACCGGAAACGACCGGTTCTGACAATCCATTTACAAAGGAGAAATGACCGTGGCCAAAACCATGAATGCTGAACAGAAGCTGAAGTACATGACGGAAACGCCTCTGACCAGGCTGATTCTGTCGCTCTCCGTACCCACCATTATCTCCATGCTGATCACCTCGTTTTACAACATGGCGGATACCTATTTTGTAGGCCTGATCGGTTCTGCCAGCGCCTCCGGCGCGGTGGGCGTGGTGTTCCCTCTCATGTCCATCATGCAGGCGGTGGGCTTTATGTTCGGCCATGGCTCGGGCAATCACATGTCCCGCGCGCTGGGCGCAGGCCGCACGGAGGATGCGCAGGCCATGGCTGCTACCGGCTTTGTGAGCGCGTTCATCGCAGGCACAATCATCATGCTGGTTGGTCTGATGGCTGCCGAGCCGCTGGTTTTCCTGTTGGGTTCCACAGAAACCATCGCGCCTTATGCGCAGCAGTATATCCGCTGCCTCATGCCCGGCGTTCCCTTCCTCATCAGCAGTCTGGTGCTGAATAACCAGCTGCGCTTTCAGGGCAGCGCATTCTACGGCATGATCGGCATCACCGCCGGTGCGATCCTGAACATTGTGCTGGATCCGCTGTTCATTTTCGGACTGAACATGGGCGTAGCAGGCGCGGCTCTGGCCACCAGCCTGAGCCAGTTTGTGAGCTTTGTGATCCTTTTGGTCATGACCGGCAAGGGTTCCAACATCCGCATCCGCATCCGCATGTTCAATCCCTCCCTGAAACGTTTTGCCGAAATCTTCCGCGGCGGCATTCCCTCGCTGGCACGTCAGGGCCTGAACAGCCTTGCGACCGTATGCCTCAACCTGGCTGCCGGCGGCTATGGCGACGCAGCCATTGCCGCCATGAGCATCGTTTCCCGCGTGATGATGATGACCATCAGCGCCATCATCGGTTTTGGTCAGGGCTTCCAGCCGGTTTGCGGCTTCAATTACGGCGCCAGGCTGTACGGCCGCGTTCGCAAGGCTTTCTGGCTGTGCGTGCGCATGTGCTTCTGCGTGCTGCTTGTGCTTGCGATCCTGGCCAGCATCTTCGCGCCGCAGATCATCAGCCTGTTTCTGGCCAACAACGAGGAGGTTCAGCGCATCGGCACGCTGGCCCTCAGACTGCAGTGCATTTGCCTGCCGCTTTTCTCCTTTAACTGCATTGCCAATATGATGCTGCAGACCATGGGCATTGCAGGCCGCGCCACGCTTCTGGCCGTTTCCCGTCAGGGCCTGTTCTTCATTCCGGCTGTGCTTGGACTGGAAAAACTGATCGGTCTGCTGGGCGTACAGATGGCTCAGCCCGTATCCGATTTGCTTTCCTTCCTGCTGTCCGTGCCGATCACGCTGGCAGTACTGAAGGAACTGAAGGCAAAGGAGCAGGCAGCCTGAGCAATTGTTCATTTTTTCAATACTGAAACCATTCCCCCTTGTGAAACGTCTATTCTGTATGACGGCGTTTTGCAAGGGGGAATTTGCTGTGAATTGATTTCGTTTCAAATATGGCAGGTACATTGATTGACAGGTTATTTCCACTAATGGTATAATAAAAAATGGCGTGTATAAACACGTCTGGAACGATAAGAGGAGGTTATTCCGTGAAGAAAATTCTTTGCTTTGTCCTGACCGTGATGCTGATGATGACCAGCATCTCTGCTCTGGCCGCCACCAACTCCAAAGAAAAAGAAAACACCTATACCATGCCCACCGCAGGTTATGTGGTCCTGCAGAAGGTGGAAGACCGCAAAATCACCCCCAACGAGGGAGAAATGGACATCAATCCTTTGATTGAAGGCGAAAGCCCCACCACCGGCATGCCCTACGATACCTCTGCCCGCTACATGCCCATGATCGTTCAGATCAGCAACTCCGAAGCCAGTGAAACCTATGACGGCGCTCTCACCTTCTCTGCTGCTGAAAAGCTGGCCCGCGGTCAGGAGCTGACCAAGAACGATGCCAAGTCCAAGAAGGTTTCCGCTGCTGGCATCGGCGCCCGTGCCCCCTGGGGCGGTCAGTACGCTGACATCGTTTACGAAGGCATTCTGTACCGTGACGGCGCTACCCGTATTTCCTTCCTGTTCAGCGACATTCTGGCCGACGGCTTTGAAGTAACGGCCGGTCCCGTGCGTTCTGCCCGTATCGGCCACGTGCTGCTGCGTGAAGAGTGGCAGGGCGGCATCGCCTACTGCGGCGGTCCCCGTGCGGAAGAAAACAACATTGCCGCCATGTTCGCTGACCTGGGCGCAAGCAAAAAGGGTGTTGCTTTCAACATTGAAACCAACGTGCGTCCCGGCGAATTCAACGAGCGTGTACAGGGCGTACGTGCCCCCGACAACCTGAGTGTTGACGCTTACGGTCTGCAGACCCTGGTACCCGAAACCACCATTGCCGAGCCCCATCCCTTCCTGTTCACCGATGTAAGCCCCTATACCGATGGCTACGATATGGCCTATTCCGTCAATCTGGACTGGGGTCACAAGAAGTGGATTTCCCACTTCGTATACGACGAAGCCGAAAACCTCTACCTGCGTTACAGCGGCGAAGCTCCTTACATGACCTTTGCTGGTGCCAATGACCGCGAAGCGGATAACATGGAGCAGATGTCCTTCAGCAACGTGATCATCCAGCGCGTTGAGTATGAATACACCAACAACAACCGCATCATGCCCGTGATGCAGAGCGTTGGCAAGGGCAATGCCGATATCTTCATCGGCGGCCGCTACATCCCCGGCTACTGGGTACGTGAGTCCATCGAAACCCCCACTGTCTTCTTTGACGATCAGGGTAACGAGATCCAGCTCACCCGCGGCAAGACCTTCATCGGCCACTTCCCGCCCGAGAGCCTGCTGACCTACGGCAACTAATCGTCAGGGCATCCCCTGAATCCCGGCTCCGCGCCTTTGGCGCGGGGCTTTTTTGTTGGGGGATGATACTGGGGGCGCGGTGATCAGGCACGCGCCTCGGTTCGCCTGTATGTCTTCTCTTCAAGGGTGCTTGACATAACTTTTTTGCTTATAGTATACTGACTTCAGCTTTAGATGGAGGTATTTGGATGTCGGTTCGTTAAGGAACGCTGTATGTATTTGCAAAATGTAAAGCGGCTGCTGACCGCTTTGTTTGCTGTACATACATGCTGTTTTGGCGGGCGTTCCTGCTCCGGTCAGCAAATCATCAAACAAAGGGGAGTATCCATGATTCGCACCGATATCACCATCCGACCTGAAACACCTGCTGATTTTCACGTTATCAATGCACTGGTACGCCGCGCATTTGCCGAGCATACGCCTTATTCCGATGGCTCCGATGAAGTGGCATTAATCGAAGAAATCCGCAGCAAAGCTTTCTATCGTCCAGTACTGTCCTTTGTTGCTCTGCTGAATGACAAAATCGTTGGGCACTTTATGTTTTCCGAGTTTCCCTTATCCCCCACACCGCAAGGCGGATATAATCCTGAAGCCGAATGCGACATGCTGATTCTTGCTCCGGTTGCAGTCCATGCGGATTATTACCGTCAGGGTATAGGCGAAACCATGCTGCGTAAGGGGCTGGAAACTGCCAAAACATTGGATTACAAGGGCATTATTGTGGAAGGCGATTATCACTTCTATAACCGTTTTGGCTTTGTGACATCGACCGGATACAACAGCTACGCAACCAGCGGCATTCCGCTGCAGGAACCGCGCTGCATGATGGTGCAGGAATGCCGCCCCGGATCGCTGGAAGGCGTAAGTGGCTACGTTGTCTATGATATGTACGAAAGCATATAAACAGAGGGCTTCCCCTCAAAAGAGGAAGCCCACAGCTTGTCAAAAAAAGTCATGGGAGGAGTCGGAGGGCCGCAGTCCTCCGACTCTTGTTCCGAAACTGACGACATGCGCGTCAGTTTCGGAAGCCTTGCCGTGCAAGGCTTTCCTTACACCCTTTGCCTAAGGGAAGGCTTTTCATCAATAGGTAAACTCGTAATTGTACTCCACAACCTCCTGATAGGGCTTGTAGGTACTCTTATGCATAAGTTCGCGGCTGGTTTCCACGCCATCTTTATACCATACCTTATAGGTTTCCACCACATAGCCGGTGCGTTTTTTCACAGTGGTTTCGCTCAGGCCGTACGGGATTTCAGGATTATACACGTACTTGGCTTCAGAGGGCGGGTAGTTGGTCTGAGTAATGGTGGATTCCAGATCAATGGTCACGCCGTCCCCCAGCGACATACCCCAGATTTCCGCGCTCATCTGCCTGTCCTTATAGTAGGTGATCAGGAAGATGGGACTGTTGGTGTTGTTCTTGAACTTGAAGTCCAGATTCGGCCAGTTGACGGTCGCATCCTCACCGATATTGACATAGGTGCTGGGCCATGCATGGGGACTGCGGGAAGTGATTTCCAGATTGGCGCGCGCCACAGCATTGAAAATGGTGGAAGATACCTGACAGATGCCGCCGCCTACTTCTTCAATGCTCTGTCCGGCAGCAATGGCGCCGGCGGATTTGTAGCCCTTGGCGGTGGTGCGCTGGCCGGTAGCTCCATTAAAACTGAATACCTCTCCGGGCATTAAGGCCGTACCGTTGATGGCTTCGCAGGCCAGGCGGATGTTGGTATTGCGGTTGGATTCGCTGGTGGTTTTGGTGGTGTAGGCAGCGATCAGCGTAAAGCTGTCCATCATCTGCTCAGTGGTCACCAACGGTTCGGTGATCACAGGCGGCACAGTGATCGTAACATTCTTTTCCCAGCGATCCAGTGCCTCGATCATCCGCTGATACAGCAATTCCTGATCAATGGTCACACCCGGCTGGGATTCGGTAAAGCTGAATGTGCGTGTATTGTAATCAAAGCTCTGGATCTGCGCGTCAATTGGATCGCGGGTCACATATGCTGCGATCTCCGCCGCGATGCTGCGAACTGCTTCCTTGTCATAAGTGGCCGTCGTGGTCAGATTCACGCCGTTCTGACGCAGCGCCACTGCTGTATCTGCGCGTTCACGGAACGGCGTACGCATGGTGGTATGAATATCAGTGGTGTTGCTGCGGCCAATGGCATAGGCTTTTTCCAGCACATTTCCCAGATCCCTGCTTGCAGGCACATTGGATGGATTCAGCGTCCAGGTCTTGTTGCCAACAGCAACCGTCACAGAAAAGGCATCCTCCAGCGTTGTATGTGTATCCGCCAGAGCTTCCCGGGCTTCCTCAACCGTCATATCCCCCACATGAATGCCGTCAATAAAGATTCCGGGATAAATGACGTCTCTGTCCATATAAGAACGATACTGCTTATACGTTGTCACCGTTTCCGGATCATAGCGCAGCAGTTCGCCATTGATGAAAGCAAAATTGTCAAAATCCCGCCAGAAGTAGCCTGCCAGCTGGGGCATCATTACAACGCCCAAAAACAGCGTACCGGCAAGGCTCAGACAGATCACCATCACGCACGCATAGGCACGCCAGCCGCTGCTTTTTCTTTTTTTCCGTTTTCCGGAGTTCTTCACCGGCTGCCGCTGCTGCGGATGCGGAGGTCTGACCGGTGCAGTAACAGGTTGATTCCACGTTGGTTCATCATCAAACACAAACGTATCTTCCGGCTGTTCTTTGCCCGTATCAATCATGCTTTCGTATTCCGTGTTATGAAGGCGGACCGGAGCAGCAAACTCGCCTTCTTCGTTTATAATGGTATCCTGCGTGCGAAAACGGTCCGCCGCCATGGCGACGCCTCCTTGTCCACAGGTTTTTTGTTGCAGAAAAGTCAAGTCTGGTTGGTAAAACGGACTCAGCTTTTCCCTCTTTTGGTCGAATTACAACCGGCACACGCCGTTTTATCTGGTCTGCTGCATTCGGTAACTGAGCACCTGCAAACCTTCATCCAGATGGACATTCACCAGTGCAGCATCCGCAGGCACCTTCAGATCGACAGGCGCAAAATTCCAGAAACCGCGCACACCATAGGCATACAGCTGGTTTGCAACTTCCTGCGCGCAGTTCGCCGGCAGCGCCAGCACCGCAATGTCCACAGTGTTCTCATCCAAATAACGTTTCAGACCGGCTGCATCCTGCACGATCAATTCCCCGATCCTGCTGCCAATTTTACGCTCGCTGTTGTCAAACAGAGCGACGGTTTCAAAACCGTTGCGCGGAAAGGAATCCGCCAAAGCGACTGCCGTACCGATGTTGCCGGAACCAACAATGATCATTCTGTGTTTTTGATCCACACCCATGATGTGACCAATATGCATGCGCAGATCTGTTACATGGTAGCCATATCCCTGACGGCCAAAGCCACCAAAGCTATTGATATCCTGACGAATCTGCGACGCTGTAAAGCCCATGCGTTCGCCCAGTCCCTGAGAAGAAATCTGCATGATTCCTTCCTGTTCCAGTTCTTTTAAATGACGGTAATATGCGGGCAGACGCTTGATGACCGCCTCGGAAACATAACCTGCCATAAAACCCCTCCAAAAATGGAATGACAATGATCAGGCAAACATACGCAGACAAAAGATGCCAATCAATTTATTATAACATATGATTGATAAATTCTCAAGAAATTGACCATAAAAAACAACAGCCACGTTTTTGGCGTGGCTGCTGAATGAATTCTTTACTGGTTCTTAAGGGTGATGACCACGTGACGGTTGGGTTCTTCGCCCTCAGAATGCGTGGTTACAGCGTCGTTCTGCTGCAGAGCGCTGTGCAGGATGCGGCGCTCATAGGGATTCATGGGCTCCATAACCACCTTGCGGCCGGTCTTGATGGCACGGTTGGCCATGCGATTGGCCAGGCGGCGCAGCGCTTCTTCACGCTTGGCACGGTAGTTTTCGGTATCCAGCGTTACGCGGGTGTAGCCTTCCTGACCACGGTTCACATACAGGCTGGTCAGGTACTGCAGAGCGTCCAGCGTTTCGCCGCGGCGACCGATCAGAATGCCCAGCGTATCGCCGAACATATCCACGCGAACATTGCCCTCTTCATCCTGACGGGCATTCACGCTCACGTTCACACCCATGCGGGTGGTCAGGCCGATCAGGAATTCCTGAGCCTTTCCTTCGGGCGTAGCAGGATCGCACATCACCGTTTCGGGAACATCCTCAGCAGGCTGCTCAGCCACGGGCTCTTCCTTGACTGCTTCCGCCTTGGGCTGTTTTTTTTCAGCCTTGGGCTTGTTTTCTTTGGCAGGCTTTTCAGCCTTTTCAGCCTTTTCGGGCTTTTCAGCAGTTTCAGTCTTTTCGGCCTTGGGCTGCTTCTTGCGAGCGGGCTTCTTTTCGGTCTTTTCCTTCATAGCGTCTTCCAGATGTGCATCGCCCAGCACGTCATCGGCTTCTTCCGCCTCTTCGCGTACGGTCAGGCGCACAACGAAAGGCTTGCTGCCGATGCCCAGAAAACCCTTGGTGCCTTCTTCAACGATGTCGATGGTAACGTCGGCAATAGAAGCTTCCAGCTTTTCCAGACCCAGGCTGATCGCTTCTTCCATCGTTTTGGCGCTGGATTCTACGGACCTCATTTCAGGTTCTCCTCCTTATTGGACTTCTCCTTCTTTTCCATGTTCTCAAACACCTTGTTGAGCACGACGCTCTGGATCCACGCAAACACGTTGGAAATCACCCAGTACAGAGAGAACAGTGCGTTGTAGCTGGAGCAGATCCACAGGGAGAACAGCGGGAAGAAATACTTCATGAACTGGCCGGTGCTATTCTGGCCATTGGCGGCAGGCTGCTGGGGCTGGCTGAGCGTCATCAGATACTGGGTGACGGCAGACAGCACAGGCAGGATGAACCAGCCGTTGTTGTTGGCATAAATTTTGAGCTGGGTGATGATCAGGTTAACGGCGGGCATAAAGGACCACAGCTGGGTCTGTTCGGCGTAGAGAGGCAGGGTCTGCAGGGCAGCAAAGACGGTATCGCCGTTAAAATTGGCAGCGTCGATGTTGAAACCAGCCAGCGCGGTTACCTGATCAGGCGTCAGAGCGGCAAACACAGCGGCCCAGTCCTTGGGCTGGATCATCATGAGGCTCTTCTGGTCGGCGATCACAGGGGTAAAGGGGCTGTCGGGCATCCAGATGTTCTTCATCCACAGGAAGCCTTCAAACTCAATGTTGCCAGTGGTCAGCACGTCCACGCACTGACGGGCCAGCTCCATGTTGGCAACGGTACGCATGGCACCCCACATGCACCACAGAACCACCATGCTCAGCAGCATGGGCAGGCAGCCGCTCATGGGACTTACGCCTTCCTTGCGGTACAGCTCGGCCATTTTCTGGTTCAGCTTTTCCTTATCGTTGGCGTACTTCTTCTGCAGACGCTGCATTTCGGGCTGGATCAGCTGGGTCTTGCGCATGCCCTTGCGGCTCTTGTAGTCCAGAGGAAGCATGAGCAGCTTAACAAACAAAGTAAAAATAATCATGGACCAGCCGTAGCTGCCAATGACGGAATTGATGCCGTAAAGAATATTCGTGAGAAGTGCATTCATGGAATTCAGTCTCTCCTTACAGTGGTTGGGGGAGCTTCAGGTACCGGGTCATAACCGCCCCGGCTGAACGGATGACAGCGCAAAAGCCGTCTGATTGCCAGCCAGCCGCCTTTGAACGCTCCGAAACGTTCAATCGCTGTATAGGCATACTGCGAACAGGTGGGCTGAAAACGGCACGCAGGCGGCGTATGCACGCTGATATTGCGCTGATAGAAACGGATCAGCTTGAGAAATACTGTTTTCATTTGTGTTCCTCGGCAGGAGCGCGCAGGCTTTCCACCTTGCGAAGCAGATACTTCACACGGCTTTCCAGCTCCTGAAAACTGCATTCAGCTGCAGCAGGACGCGCCACGAACACATACAGGCCGCTCTTCATTTGCGGCAGAAGAGGACGCACGGCTTCGCGCAGCCTGCGTTTGGTGCGGTTGCGCACCACGGCTACGCCTACTTTTTTGCTTACGGAAAAGCCGACTCGCTTTTCCTTGCTGCGGACGTACAGCAGGCTCAGTTCCCTGCAGGAGGCCTTTTTGCCCCGGCGGTACACGTAACTGAACTGCCTGTTCTGGCCCAACCGGTTCTGCCTCTGCACGGCTGCCATCGTCCTTTCTGATTGTTTTGCACCTATATGCGTGAATCGGAAAAGCCCGTACCCACTTCACCCGATACAGAAATGGGGCGGGCTTTTCCGTATTACACGCTATGATGCAATCGTCTTTTCGCTATTAGGCGCTGAGCACCTTGCGGCCACGACGGCGGCGGGCGGCCAGCACACGACGGCCGTTCTTGGTGGACATGCGGGCACGGAAGCCATGCACCTTGCTGCGCTGACGCTTCTTGGGCTGATAAGTACGGAACATTGCGAACACTCCTTGCATGATTCTATGTATGGCGTTGCGCGTGCTCAGTCGCAACACGCAGAATACCACAAACCAACTATTCTATTATAACAACTCGATAGAAAGATGTCAACATAAACAGGAAGTTTTCCGACGATTTTTACAATTAAACTGCCTCGTCGCGGGTTACTTTTTTGACCCAGCGATAGCTGTTCACCTGCCACACAGCCACCAGACACTTGGTCAGCTGATCGGACTTCAGGAAGAAGAACACCCACACCGGGCTCATGTGCCATACATAAGCCGCCAGCGCGCTCAGGGGCAGAACGATCAGCCACTGGAAGATGAGGTCGTTTCGGAAAACAAAGCTGGTGTTGCCGCCGCCGCGCACAATGCCGGTGAGACAAGCCGCCTGATAGGCTGTGCCAATGATGGTGATACACAAAACGTTCATGAAGCTGCGCGCCATTTCAAGCGCTTCCGGCGTAACGGCATAGGCAGCCAGCACCACTTCGCGAAGCGAGAAAAGGATCAGACTTGAGCAAACGCCAACCGTCAGGAACATCAGCTGCAGAGAGTTTACATACCCCTTCAGCTTATCCAGATCGCCGCTGCCCACCGCCTTGCCAATCAGCACACCCGCCGCGCTGGCCAGGCCGTAGCACATGACGGACACTACCTGAAACAGCGAATTGGCAATGGAGTTGGCGGCAATCGCGCTGGATCCCATATGGCCCAGAATGCTGGTCTGCACCGTCATGGCAATGCCCCAGTTTGCGCCGGAACAAACCACAGGGAAAGCGACGCGGATGTAGTCCTTCACCATCAGCTTATCGGGATTCAGGAAATCCCGGATCTTTACGATCAATTTTTTGTCGATCACATAGGTATAGGTCGCCGTTACGCTGAACTCGGTCATACGGGCCACCAGCGTGGCGACCGCCGCGCCTGCTACACCCAGACGGGGCATGCCCAGGTTACCAAAGATCAGGCCATAATTAAGCACAACGTTGACAAGCACGCCCGTAAACGAGGACACCATGCCCACACGTACGTTCTCAATGCTGCGCTGGGCAGAATTCAGCACCATGCCCGCCGCAAAGAACAGGTAGCTGAAGCTGACGATGCGCATGTATTTGGCGCCCTCGGCAATGGCTGCCGTATCGGCGGTCAGCATGCCCAGCAGCTTTTCAGGCATCACCTGCGCCACGATCAGGAAGCCCAGCGCCAGCAGCAGCGCAAAATCCAGTGCAATGGCCAGCACGCGGCGGATGGGCTGAATCTTCCTTGCGCCCCAGTACTGAGCCGCCAGCACGGCCATGCCTTCGCCAGCGCCGTTGACCACCATCTGCAGCAGGAACTGGATCTGGTTGGCCAGCGCGATGCCGCTGAGCGCATCCTGCGAGTATGCGCCGATCATGATGTTATCCACCAGGCCAACGAAGCATACGATCACATTCTGCAGTGCAATGTAGCCGCTCAGCTTGACTGCGCGGCGGTAGAAATCCCTGTCTTTGCAAAGGATCATGGTTGGTTCATCCTCTCCGCTCCGCACATGCAGGGAACAGCCCTGTATGCGTCGAAACAAACAATGTATCTTCGTATGTAGGAAGTGTGTTATGAAACCTGCTGTTCTGGCGCAGCGTCTTGCGCCGCTTATGCCTGTACTGCGCTGTCCGCGCTGTCAAACCGCCTTTGAACTGAACGGAGCCAGCCTGATCTGCCAAAACCGCCACTGCTACGATTTGAGCAAGCGCGGCTATGTCAACCTTGCGCCGTCTCACGATCAGGCAGCTGAGAAGTATGATGCCGAGTTGTTCGGCAGCCGACGGCTGGTGTTTGAGCACGGCTTTTATCAGCCCATTGCCGAAGCCATCGCCAGCTGGCTGACCGATGCGCCCATGACCGTGCTGGACGCCGGCTGCGGCGAAGGATACTACGCCCGTTTGCTGGCCGAACGCTTTGCGCAGGCACAGTTTCTCGGGCTGGATATCAGCCGCGACGCCATTACCGCCGCCGCGCGCGAACCGGGCCGCGCCAACTGGCTGGTGGCGGATTTGAAGCATCTGCCTGTGGCTGATCATTCCGCAGATGTGCTGCTGGATGTGCTTACCCCCGCCGACTATGCGGAGTTCAGACGGGTGCTCAAGGCCGATGGGTGGCTCATCAAGGTGGTGCCCGGGTCCGATTACCTGTGCGAGGTTCGCAAAGCGGTTGCGCCGTGGCTGCGCAGCGGCGATACCTACGACAACGCCCGCGTAATCGATCATTTGAAGGAGCACGCCGACATTGCCGAAGAAAGCGAAGTACGCATCACCCGTCCGCTTTCAGCGGATGAATCCCGCGCCTTCCTGCGCATGACGCCCATGACTTTCTCCGTACCCGCGGATGTGCTGGACACGCTTGAGCTTTCGCAGATCACCATCCATATGCATGTGCTCAAATGCAGCATGAAGGAGGCGAAAGCATGACCGAGCTGGTTCCTGTGCTGTTGGAACAGAAGGAAGTGCTCCGCAATCTGCTGGAAAAGTACCTGTGCGAGTTTGCGCAGTACAGCCGGCAGGACGTGGAAGAAGACGGTCTTTACCACTACAGGTGGCTGGATTGCTACTGGACGGATCCCAACCGGTTCCCCTACTTCATCAAAGCCGATGGGAAACTTGCGGGCTTTGCCATGGTCAACGACTATCCGGAAATTCCTGAACATAGGCCGGATTTCTGTCTTGCGGAGTTCTTTGTCATGCCGCGTTACAGGCGCATGGGCATCGGCAAAGAAGCTGCTTTTCAGCTGTTCGGCCGCCACCGCGGCAGGTGGCAGTTCCAGCGCCATCCGCGCAATCTGCCAAGCGTTCACTTCTGGAACCGCGTGGTGGATGAATACACCCACGGCCGGTATGAGCTGATTGAAGGGTATCCCTCTGCCAGCTACGAAGACGGCACGCCTGCCGATGTGTTCTTCTTTGATAATTCGCTTTGAAAAAAATCCACTCAGCCGTTGCTGAGTGGATTTTCTCTATGGCGACACGCGGGGTTACTCGCCGAGGAAGTCCTCGTTGTCCAGCAGCGTCTTATACTTGTTGATCAGGGCCTCGAAGTTCTTCTTGTATTCGGCCACGCTCTTGCGCATGCCGTCCAGCTTGCCGGAAAGGGTTTCCTTTTCGGTGCGGGCTTCGCCCACAATTTCTTCAGCCTTTTCTTCGGCTTCCTTCACAATGGCTTCCGCCTTTTCCTTGGCGTTTGCCACAGCTTCATCCGCCAGACGCTGAGCGCTGAGCAGGATGCCTTCCAGCGTAGCGCTTGTCTGGGCCACGGGCTCGCTCTTCACCACCACAGGGGCAGCGTTCTGGGCAGAAGCCTTGGCAGCTTCCACTTCCATCTGAGCCTTCTGCAGATCCTTTTCCAGCTTCTCGATGTGATCGAGCATGTTGGCCATTTCATCGCAGATTTCATCCAGGAACTGGTCAACATCGTTACGGTCATATCCGCCGCCCTTAAGCGCAAACTCTTTGTCGTAGATATCGTCGATCGTCAATGCCATCTTCGTCAAACCCCTTTCAGTGTCAGCGTTTTCGATTGGTACCATATCTTGTCAGCCGCAAAGGCAGACGTCCTTTTTTGGTGGGACTGCCCACTTCCTCCACAACCAGACGGCCGTGGCCTCTTACCGAAATGGCGTCCCCTTCCTGCACGCGGGCATCCGTACGCTCTGTGGGCAGATGACGCAGCTTCACGTGTCCGGCTGCAATCAGATCCGCCGCGTCGCCGCGCGACAGGTTGAAGCCTGCCGCAACCACCGCATCCAAACGAAGGCTGTGCACGGTATCATGCACTTCCTGTCCGGCGGGCGGCTCCAACTCAGGCCATTCATCCAGCAGGCGGGTCTGCAGCTTGATGCGCCCCGCACTGGTCAGCGACTGGGCGATGTGTTCCGCCATCTGCCTTTCGGCAAACAGATAGCCCACATTCTCCAGAAGCACAATATCCCCCATGCAGCTGCGTTTGATGCCAAGGCCCATCGCGCTGCCCAGCACATCCCGGTGTCCGGGCGCGGACTGATGCGGCCACGCAAGCTCTATCGCCGAAAGCGGATATTCCTCCGGCGCTTCATCATCCCAAAAGCAGGCGATGCAGCGTTCCGCATCCTCATAACCGCCCTGCAGAGAAAGGTTCACCTTCTGCCGGTTGGCTGAAGCCTGCGCCCACTGCGCCTCCGCAGGGGAAAGAAAGGCTGTAAAGCAGACAAGCCCTGTACGCGCCGTACGCGCGGCAAGCTCATCCAGGCGACGCATCACCTGCGCCTGATCGTCCTCTCCGCGCATCAGAATACAGTCCTCAGCAGATTCACCAGCGCAAGCGCCAGATCGATCATGAACCACAGAACCAGCGGGGACAGATCCACCGCCAGATTGCGCAGGGCGGGAAACCACTGCCACAGTTTCATGCGGACGGGATAAAGCACCCGTTCCACATAGACAGAAGCTTTGCGGTACAGGTCGTTGTGCGGCGCGACAAAACTCATGATGCAGTAAATCAGCAGGGCAAAGCTGGCAATACGCAGCGCCGTAACGATCAAACTCAAAATCAAACCGATGAACATACGAATCTCCTTACTGCTGCACGTTCTGGTAACGGCTGGTAGCATTCGCAGGCTGATACATGCCGGTCGCGTTTCCGGCCATCACGCTGCCAAAACTGGTGGGCATACGCTGGGCGCCCTGAGCCTGGAAACGGGTGGTGAAGGTACCGGCTTTGACAGGCTGCTGCGCTTCCTGCTCGGGTTGCTGCTGATAATTCTGCTGCGGCTCCGTTTCATAAAGCTGCTGACGGCCCTGCTGCTGGGTATAGCCCTGCGCCTCGGGCGCGGAGGTAAACTTCTGCATGGCAGGATCCAGAACCACGCGCACAGAGGGCGAGGAGATCAGATAGATACCGCGGGGAGAGATTTTGTTCAGTGCACAGCCCAGCGTATAGGCAGCGCCGGAAAGCATGTCCACGCAACGCTGACGTTCGCTGTCGGAAGCAATGAATTCCATGTTCAGGAATACGGAGGCATTGGACTTGATATAGGCAATCACGTCCTTGCACTCCTGACGGCTGCGCAGAAGCACCACGTATTCCACATGGGCATACACAGATCCATCCTGAGCAGCATTCATGCCAGGAAACTGAACCACGTTGCTGCTGGGCTGATAGGGAGCCTGCTGAGGCTGCTGCATCTGCTGAACAGGCTGCTGATAAACCTGCTGCTGAGGCTGATTGACCATCTGCTGTTGCTGCATGGCCGCCTGCTGCTGCATATGCTGCTGCAAAGCGGCATGCTGCGCCGCCTGCTGGGCCTGCTGCTGCTTAAACTGTGCCTCGCGCGCTTCGCGCTCCAAATCCGCCTTGCTGCGGTAGGGCACACGGCCGCCGTATTCGCCCTCGCCGCGTCCAAAAGGATCGAGCGGCTCGCGCATCGTTACTTCCGCTTCCGGCTCTTCCTGCTCCTGTTCAGGCTCAAATTCGTCCTGTACCTCGCCGCGGATAAAGCGGTCGCTCTTTTCGGTCAGCCAATTCCCGATTTTCTGAAAAATACCCAATTTTGATGAACCCCCTACTGTTGGTCAGCCCCGGCGGTACAGCGCCGTACCGACCCGCACCATCGTTGCGCCGTTGCGCGCAGCGATCCGGTAATCGTTGGACATACCCATGGAAAGCTCGCGCATTTCCACGCCCTCGATATTCAGACCGCGCATTCTTTCAAACAGTTTCCGCATTTCCCCAAAAAGCCTGTCCAGCTCTTCCTCCGAAGCAGCCAGAGGCATGATCGCCATCAGGCCCTCTACATGGATGTTGGGATAATTGCGCATTTCACGCAGGAAGCTTTCCACCTCCTGCACGGGCATGCCGCCCTTCTGCTCCTCACCGGCAATATTGACCTGCACCAGTGCAGGGATCACCCTGCCGTGCTGCCGTGCGCGGCGGTCCACTTCGCGGGCCAGTTCCAGCCGGTCCAGCGAGTGCAGCATGCATACCGTATCTATTATATCTTTAACTTTGTTGGTTTGCAACCTTCCAATCCAGTGCAAACGAAATTCCGGGGCAATTTCCGGCAATTTGGGCAGCGCAACCTGCGCGCGGTTTTCGCCGATATCCAGAATGCCCAGTCCCTTGAGCTGATTGATCACGTTCGGCGCGACCGTTTTGGTCACTGCAATCAGTCTGGCAGGCTGTTCATCCTGATAACGGTTCTCCTCCAGCGCTTTCAGAACGCATTCCACATTGCTTTTCAGCGTCTGCTCATCCACATCCGTCAACAGCGGCTGAACGGTTTTGTTTGCTTCCATCCCTTCAAAACCTCCTCAGAACAGGCGTACACGATCGCCGTCCGAAAGCGTGCCGGTCTGCGCGGGCGTCAGGTAAGCATATCCGCCTTCCTGCCGCAGAATCTTACAGGGTACAAACACCTGATTTTCGCTGGTAACCAGCACCACGCCGTTCTGGTCGCCTTTCTGATACAGCGCTTTTTGCGGCACCTTCAGGCAGTCCACATATTCGCCCAGCCTTGCGCGGCAGGTACGCATATACAGCACGTCGGACACATCTCCGATGACCGCCAGACGCAAAAGCAGTTCGCCGCCGGAGCGGGTAAAGCTCAGCACCTGTGCATCCACCGTGGTATCGGTGAACTGCTCCAGTACCAGCTTGAGCTTCATGCCCTCCACAGGGTTCCACACGCTGTCTTCCACCAGCATCAGCACCGCGTAGTTGTTCTGCCTAACCAGCCGGTACAGGTTGCTGCGGCCGCGCTGCGCCGTGGATGCAGCGGGACGGTTGCCGTTGATCATAGAACGGACTTCGGAAGGCGTATATTTTTCAAATTCGCCGGGCGTCAGGGCATATTCAAAGCCGTCCGTATAGAAGCTGACGATGCTTTCCTGCGTGGCCACCTTCTGCTTGATCCAGCTGTCGATGCGCTGCTGCTGGGTGGTTTCGTCATCATAGAGACGGTTGAGGCGCATATCGCTGGAATACTTGCTGCGGAAATAGCTCTGCCGCTGGGTGATGGCGGAATCCAGAATGCTTTCCTGATTGAGCAGATTGCCGCGCGCGCCCTGCACCAGGCTGCGCACTTCCAGACCGCGCTGGAGCACTTCGCTTTCCAGGCGGGTCATTTTCTGGTCATAAGCCGTTTCGGATTTGAGCAGTGTCTGCTGATAATCCTTGATCTGATCGCGGAAATTCTGCAGATTGTTCATTTCCTTGCTGCTGTAACCGGTGGAATACACATAGCAGATCACGTCGCCGCGATACACCATGGAGCCTTCCTGCGCCACATATTCAATGTTTTGTACGCCTTCATCATCATACGCGGTTTCATTGCGCACAATCAGGGCGTCGCCCGTATGGGTGTCGCCCAAAGAGTAGCTTTCCACCACGGCGGTGTTCAGCTGCGGCTTGCCAATCTGATCCTTCAGGAAAAACCATCCCAGACCGGCGACCAGTACCAGCGCAAGCGCCGTCATCCACCATGAACCGCCGCCGGATCTGCGCATACGTTTTTTTCTAGCGGGAGCGGGCGGATCCATGGGCTGCTGCATGGTGGGCATCTGCGGCATCTGCTGCATGTAAGCCTCGTACTGCATCTGCTGCAGCACCTCCGGTGAAAGCGGAGGCTGCTGCGCCCACTGCTGCTGACCGGGCATCATGGGCTGCTGCTGAAACTGCCCGGGAATCGGCTGACCGGACTGCATCCACTGGCCGCCGGGCATATTGGGCTGAGGCGGCACGCCGTTCTGCTGCGGCCACTGGCCCTGCATGGGCTGCTGAAAAAAGGGATCAAAACCTCCCTGCGGCTGATTCGGTCCTGACTGCATGCCCATTCACCTCTCTTACTCAAAAAACAATCGTATTGTTCTCCCAACAGGCCGCAACGCGGCCTGCCCACGGGATTCTTAAGGACGAAGCCCTTAAGCAGGATTCCAAAGGGCAGAGCCCTTTGGCCGCCGGAGGCACCCCGTGCGCTCCCCTACGCCTGCTCGATAGCGCGCAGGCGGCTGAGGACGCGGCGTTCCAGACGGGAGACCTGCATCTGGGATACGCCAAGTCGTTTGGCGGTTTCGCGCTGGCCGAGGCCATCGCGGTACCGAAGGAGAAGCATCTCCTTTTCGGTTTCATTTACTTTGGAAAGAATCCATTCCATCCAGTCGCGGCTTTCCAGGCGTTCGTAGCCGGCATCGCTGCCGCCCAGCATATCCTCCAGCCGGGTGTCGCCGTCCTCTCCCACAGGGGTGTCGAGGGACACATAGTCGTTCTGGGTGCGCATGCTCAGAATGGTGAGCACTTCTTCTGGCGTAATGCCCATGCGCTGCGCCAGTTCAGCGGCTGTAGGCGCACGCAGATGCTCGTGTTCAAAAGCTTCCTGCACCTGGGACAGCTGATAAAGGCGCTGACGCAGGTCGCGCGGCATGCGCAGCATGCTGCCGCGGTCGCGCAGATGGTTGCGCACTTCGCCGGTAATCGTGGGTACTGCATACGTTACAAAACGGAAACCGCGTTCGGGCTCGAAACGTTCGAGGGCCTTCATCAGTGCGATGGCGGCCACCTGTTCCAGATCCTCCAGCTCAACGCCGCGGCCCGCGAACTTGCGCGCCACTGCGCGGGCGAGGGGTAAATAGCCCTCTACCAGCTGATCGCGCAAAAGCGTATCGCGCGATCTGGCATATTGCTCCAGCAAGGGGAGCAGTCGTTCATCATTCATGGCTGCCTCCGCTTACACCGGCATGGCGCACAGAATGTGATGCACGCCGTCTTCATCTGCTTCCAGAGCCACCTGCGGCATCAGCGTTTCCAGCACGCCGCGGGTGATATCGATATCCAGCTCGTCCGCCTCCTGCACACGGCAGCGGTTCTGGGCGCAAAACTGTACGCGCAGCATGCCGTTTTCCATCGCAGCGCAGATCTCAATGCACTCCGGGCGGCCCGCCTGATTCATCAGGCAATCCAGCGCCTCCGTTGCCACAGTGCGCAGATCGCCCAGCAGGTCCACATCCAGCCCGGCGATCATGCCAAGACCGCTCAAAGCCAGCGTTGCCACAGGCGTATAGGCCATATCGGCCGGAATGGTCAAACGGATTTCACGGGACAGTTCTTTCATAACAGAAGCACCTCGTTTACAGGATTCGGCAGCCGCAAACGGCAGGACATTCATTATCCATTTTATTGTAACATATCTGTAATCATTTTGACAAGAAGCAATATCAAAACAACCAGCATCATGCCGCGAATAAACTTGCTTCCCTTGCGGATGGTCAGCCTGCTGCCCAGCGCTGCGCCCGCCATGGAGCACAGTCCAGCCGGCAGTCCCAGCAGCCAGAGCACATCGCCCGCCACGAACAGGCTGGTGAGCGCCGCAATATTGCTCATGAGGTTGGGCACCTTGGCCGTACCGCTTGCCGTTACATCATCCAGACCGAAGATGTGCACAAACAGCAGGATCAGAAAAGTACCCGTTCCGGGGCCCACCAGACCGTCATAAAAGCCGATCACGCAGCCAATCATCAGGGAGATCAGCATGGTCTGCGTATCGGAAAACTGCTTGCGCCCCTCCGCCTGGCTGTGACCGCGCAGCGTGAAGATAGCAGCCACCGGCAGGCAGCACATCACCAGAATACGGATGGTCTGATCAGAAAGGGATTTCATGACCGCCACGCCCAGCACGCTTGCCAGCAGCGCAGCAAACCCGGCGAACAGGCCGATCCGTTTTTCGATCTTGCCGGAGGAAGCATAGCTGTAGGTAGCCAAAGCCGTGCCCATGCAGGCGGAAAGCTTGTTGGTGCCGGCGGCAGTGCTGGCAGGCAGCCCGGCCAGATAATAGGCCGGAAGCGAAATAAGGCCGCCTCCGCCCGCGATGGAATCCACAAATCCCGCCAGCGCAACCAGCGGACACACGATCAGGAACATATCAAGTGTCAGTTCCATGTTTCTTTCTCCTTTGTATGGGGCAGAAAAAGCAGCGCCAGCATGCACGGCAGCGCGATGGTCATGCTGAAATGGAAAAAGCGGGCGTCATTGCTTGCCAGCAGCAGCATGGTACCCAGGTCGTACAGCAGCGTGGGCAGGGCCAGAAGCAGCGTTTCCACACCGCGGCGGTACAGCGCCCAGAGCGTAACCACCAGCAGCAGCACCAGCTGAACGCCGATGTTTTCCGTCAGCCAGGCAAAGATCCCCCATTCCAGAGGCGTTTCCCAGAGGCGGCAGAACATCCTGCCCAGCCGGTTCAGCGTTGCGCTGGGGTAACGGGCGGATTCGATATCGCCCGAATTGCTGATCTTCTGGTAGCCTTCCCCCTTGCCGGTAACATCCCATACCAGATCGGTAAGCCCGTTTACAGCATCAAAGGCTGTGCGCGGGGCGTTCCTTGCCGCCCGCGCCGCCATGCCCAGCAGCTCGCCAGCCGACTTTTCGGCGATCAGCTCGCGGGGAAAGGTGAACTTGACGCTGTTGTAGTTGTGCAGCACATAGTTTTCCTGCCATACTCTGCTGGGAACCAGGTCATTCAGGAACAACCGGGTCTGCGTATCCAGCGCCTGCGGATCCATTTTGCGGATATCGCACAAAACCGTCATGGGCAGGCCGATGCTTTCCTCCACCGTATTATCGGGATAGACCACATTCAGCGAACCAAAAACCGGTCCCTGCACAAGGGCTATGACCAGCGCCATGGAAAGCGCCGCCAATGCCGTCTTTTTCCAGTAAGCACGATACACCAGCAGCAAGCAAAGCAGAAGCGGCAAGGTAAAAAACAGCGCATTCACGCGCAGAAGCGTGGTATACGCCAGCGTCAGTCCCAGCACGATCACATGCAAAGGTTTTTTCAGCCATTCGCCGCGTGTATAGAGGATTCGCACCGCCTGGATCGTCAGGCCAATGATCCCCAGCGTCATCGCTGCATCCTTGCCGAAATACATGAGCGTATTGCGCACCGGCAGCGAAGCAGTCACCAGCGTATGCACTGCCAGCGCCAGCCACCCCGGCACGCCGCCGCGGTGCAGCGCGGCGGTCAGATACGAAAACAGTGCGGCAAATACAACGATCTGGACAAGCACCATAAAGGAATAGTTGTCCACAATGCTGCTCAGCAGCTTCATCATGAGCGTATGAAACAGCGGATGCCAGTTGTTGTACTCGCCGGAGTGCGCCTGCCGCCACTGGTTGGAGATATCGTAGTTTACACCGCCCGGATAGCAGCCTGCAAAGGTGCAGCCCAGAATGCCCAGAGCGATCGCAAATCCCAGCGCAAACACACGCCAGTCTGTTCTGCTGCGCTGTACACGCGCTTCAGGCGCGGGCATTCTCTGGCATATGATGTCCAGAATGCCGTATACGCCCACGCATACCGCCGCATAGCCCAGCAGCGAAATGGCCGACGCCATCGGCGTTTCAAACAGATGGCTGTGCGCAAGATACACTGCATACCCAATATACATGGAAAGGCAGACCGCGCACAAACGGAACCACACGGCATGCGCGCGGTTCCGAAAGGGGGTCTGCATGAAATGATTGTTGTGCTTCAAGGTGTCTCCTCTTTCCCGGATGTCCCTCAGGCCTTTACAAACTCATAATAGATAGCGCGGATGGCGTTCTGGAAATCGCCGCTGTCCACGCCTACCAGAATGCTCAGCTCGCTGGAGCCCTGATCGATCATACGAACGTTCACATGCGCCTGACTGAGGGCGGAGAACAGACGGGCAGCAGTGCCGGGATTATGCACCATGCCGCGGCCAACGGTGGCGATGATGCCCATATCATCGTGGATGGTGATGGTATCCGGCTCGGTCAGTTCCACAATGCGCTTGATCACATTCTCGCGCACGGGCTCCAGATCGGCGGTCACAACCACCACGCACATGGTATCGATGCCGGTGGGCATATGCTCAAAGGAAAGGCCGTTTTCTTCGATAGCCTGCAGCACACGGCGGCCGAAACCGTGTTCCACGTTCATCATGGCCTTTTCCACGCTGATAACACTGAAGCCCAGCTTGCCTGCCACACCGGTGATGACGTCGGGATTGTCGTCCTCAGGCATGGTGTGGGAAATGTAGGTACCGGGATCCTGCGGCTTGTTGGTGTTGCGGATGTTGGTGGGAATGCCTGCACGGTGCACGGGGAACACGCTGTCCTCATGCAGCACGCTTGCGCCCATGTAGCTCAGCTCGCGCAGTTCGCGGTAGGTGACATTGCTGATGGCCTTGGCGTCCGGCACAATGCGGGGATCCGCCATCAGGAAACCGCTCACATCCGTCCAGTTTTCGTACATCTCAGCCTTGGCAGCGCGGGCCACGATGGCGCCGCTGATATCGCTGCCGCCACGGCTGAAAGTGTGGATTTCTTCCTCCAGGCTGCCGTAGAAGCCGGGGATGACGGCCTTTTTGGTGTACTTGAGCAGGGCGGTCAAAGCGTCGTTGGTGCGCTCGCTGTTGAAGGTACCGTCCTTGTTGAAGAAGATGAAGTCCTTGGGATCAAGGAACGTAAAGCCGAGGTAGTCGGCCAGCAGCAGACCGTTCAGATATTCTCCGCGGCTTGCGCAGTAATCGGCGGAAGCGCCGGCGGCGATATCCTTCTGCACTTCATCCAGATGTTCGTTGATGTTGATTTCCAGTTCCAGTTCTTTGGCAATTTCACAGTAACGTTCACGGATGCGCGCAAAAGTAGCCGTAAAACCCTGGCCGTTCTGCTGTTCGCGGTGCGCCCTGTACAAAAGATCGGTGACCTTGTCGTCGCCGTCGAAGCGGCGGCCGGGCGCGCTGGGTACCACGTAGCAGCGGCGGGAATCCAATTCCAGGATGGATTTTACCTTTTGAAACTGTTTTGCATCGGCCAGCGAGCTGCCGCCGAATTTGGTTACAATCTTGCCCATTGATTTCCTCATTCCTTCCCGGGTGTGCGCAATTTTAGAAAAAACATTTTGCGCAGTTTACTATTCTATTCCAAACAGAACAGGAAGTCAATCCCAACCTGTAAAAGGAAAACCATCCCGAAAACTGCGTTCCGGGATGGTATAGATTATGCATTTGCTTCAGCGGCGGTGCAGCGGGAGAGATACTCCCCGCGAAGGATGCTCATGATGCCCACATCGCCGAAACGGCCGTCCGTCCAGTAGGCATGGCGCTTGACGCCTTCCAGCGTGAAGCCCGCCTTCCGGTAGCACTGAACCGCAGCCTGATTGTCCATGTGCACTTCCAGTTCCAAACGTTCCAGCCCCAGATTGTCAAAAGCAAAACGCTGCATCAGCGCAAGGGCTTCCTGCCCGTATCCCCGACCGCGCATTTCACTTTTGCCAATCACCATGCCAATCTCACCCTGCCGCAGCCGCCAGTCCACCCGGAACAGATCCAGCTGGCCGATGTAGCTTTCATCCTGCGCATCGGCAATCACAAAGTTACAGGCATTGTGGCTGCTCTGCAGCATGCGGCTCAGGAATTCCTGCGTATCCACCTCGGTCTGAGGCGGCCAGAAGCGGGGGCTCATCCAGCGCGTGGTGGCTTCATCATTCACCCAAGCGCGGATCGCGGCAAAATCCTCCGACCGGTATTCCCGCAGCATGATGCGTTCGCCCTTCAGAACCGGCATGGATTATTCCTCGTCCTCGTCGCCGTCCAGCAAGTCCAGCTCAGCAGCGGCAGCCTCGTCCTCTTCGTCCATGATGGCCATGCACTTGTCGAACACGGCGTTGAACTCAGCTTCGTCCTCGATGGTGGCGTATACGTCTTCGCCGCTTTCTTCATCCTGAATAATCTTGAGAATGATGGCTTCGCCTTCCTTGCAGTCGTCGGTATCCTCGGTGGCTTCCAGCACGATGTAGTAACTGCCTTCGTGCTCCACGGTCATCAGATGCTCAAAGTTGACGTCGTTGCCGTTTTCATCCTGCAGCTGGATCAGATTGTTGTTCTCTTCCATGGTTACTCCTCTTTCTGCCGGCTCTGCGTTGCCAGCCATTGTTCCAAAATCACCGCGGCTGCCAGTTTGTCCACATACAGCTTGCGGTCCTCACGGCGCACATTGCCGCTGATAAGCACGCTTTCCGCCGTAACGGTGGTTCTGCGCTCATCCTGATAGAATACAGTCAGGCCCATTCTTTCTTCCAGCACACGGCCAAAATCCTGCGCCTTCTGCGCCTGACCACCCAGGGTTCCGTCCATGTTCAGCGGAAGGCCCAGCAGCACCTGATCGGTCTCATACCGGTCGCACAAAGCCTTTACATACTTGCTGTCCGGGCCGTAGCCCACACGCCTGTACACTTCCAGCGGCTGCGCGATGGTGCCTGTAGGATCGCTGACTGCCACGCCGATGCGCACATCGCCCACATCCAGCGCAATCACACGCCCCGCCATATCAGCCGTCCAGCCCCTGCAGGTATGCCCGCACGAGCTCCTCCATGATTTCATCACGTTCCAGACGGCAGATCATGCTGCGAGCCTGCGCATAGCTGGTAACATACGTAGGATCGCCGGAGATCAGGTAGCCTGTCAACTGGGTCACGGGATCGTAGCCCTTGGCCTGCAGGGCGCGGTACACATGCGCAAGGATGGAGCTGGCATCGCTGCCGGCGTCCACGATCGGCGAAAACTTCGTCGTTCCGTTCATATCCATGTGGCAGATTCCTCCTCTTCTCCCTGAGGGAATACAGAACCATTATACACCAGTTTTCCCGCTTTGAAAAGCATTTGTTCCATCTATCACCGAAATGAATATCAGTTTTATGCCGCCATGCGCAAAACAAGCGTGCGCCATACAGCCCGAAGGCACAAAACAAGCGGAACGGAAAGCAGAATGCCTGAAATACCCGCCGCCGCTCCGCCCAGCACAACACACAGAATCACCACCGCCGGATGCAAACTTGTGGTCTGGCTGATCAGCCTGGGCGTGATTACGCTTCCATCCAGCTGCTGCACCACAAGCACCACGCCCAGTGCCCACAGTGTGCGCCAAAGCCCCAGCGGCAGCGTGAACAGCGTGACCATCACGCCGCCAGTCAGCGGGCCGATATAGGGGATGAGCTCCAGCACGCCCAGCCAGATGCCCAGCGCCAGCCACGACGGCACGCCGCACAAAAGCAGCCCGACAGCCGTCAAAGCGCTCACGATCCCACTCACCATCAGCTGGCCCCGCAGATAGCCCGCCGTTTCTCGCTGCATTTCCCGAAGCGTGCAAACAGCTGCCTCACGCCACTTTTCCGGCAGAAGCGATTGCAGCCACGCGGATATCATGCGTCTGTCCCGCAAAAAATAAAAGCCGAATACCGGCGCCAGCAGCCATTGCCCCAGTCCGCCCGCCATGCCGCGCAGAAAGTCAAGCACGGCGGGCGCCGCCGCGCCCAGCGCTTCCTGCACACGTGCCGCCAGCATGTTCTGCACGTCCGTATCAAAGCCCTCCACCCCATGCCGGACAAGCCATGTCTGAAGGCTGCTTCCGGCATTCTCCATTTCCTGCCAGAGTCCGGGCAGCATTCCGGCCAGCTGCCTGCCCTGCTTCACCACGGCCGGAAGCAGCAGAAACAGCGCGGCTGCCCAAACCACATTCAGCGCAGCAATGGACAACCCTGCAGCTGCGCCTGCGGGCAGCCGCTTTTCCAGCCGTTTCATCACCGGCAGCGCAGCCAGCGCGGCAATCCAGCCCAGAAACAGATGCCTGACCGCCAGCCAGACCAGCTCGCGCCATTTCCAAAGCAGCACGGCTGCAGCGGCAGCCAGAAGCAGCCAACTTTTCCTTTTCCGGCCAGTCTGCTGCATGCCGTCCCTCCATTCAAAACAGCGGGAGAGGTAAATCTCCCCCGCTCAGACCGGTTACCAGCTTTTGGCGATTCTCATGATCCTGTCCATCTGGCGCTGCGCCTGACGCTTCCATTTCTGATTGCCGGGCATCATCATGGCGCCTGCGCCCACCGCAAAACCAAGCATGCCTGCTGCGGCTGTTTTAAGCATGTTCATAGACGGTCATCCTCCTCTCCAAGCTGCATAAAAGCCGCGCTGATAAAGTTTTACCAACGCAAAGCTATCCTGCCCGGTTTTCGCCGGCAGTTTGCAAGCAAAGCATTCCAGCCGGAAAAGAAGCTGCTTCTTTTTACCAGCAGGTTTGACATTGTTTCTTTATAAGGCCTGCCTTTTCCGGCCCAGGCGCTGGAAAGCACATCCATCAGATCGGATGTTTCTCCCATTTCTGCTGTTTATTGGCATATCAGAACGCATGAAACCCCTTTCCCCTTTCGTAAGATGGTTGAAAGGCAGCAGGCATCCCCTGTCTGCCAACACAAAGGAGGTATCCCCTTATGCAAAAGACCCATTCCTACAAAAGATGCCTCCGGGCAGCCGCTTTCACCCTGGCCATGGCCATTCCCATGAGCGGTCTGGCCGAAAGCTACAAAATGGTGACCGGCGGCAGACTCAATCTGCGCCAGAACCCCTCTTTGGACGCCAAAGTCATTCATCAGTACCCTACCGGCACGTGGATGACCGTGCTCAGTGAGGACGGCGAATGGAGCAAAGTGGAGGTCGGCGGCAGCACCGGCTACGTCATGAGCAAATACCTGACCGAAACCGGCGCCGTTTCCACTCTCTACGTGCGCACCAACACCGGCCGCGGCCTGAACCTGCGGGATATGCCCAGTCTGGAAGGCAGCATCATCACCAGTTTCAAGCCCGGCACGGCAGTGGATGTGCTGGTGCGCGGCGCGAACTGGCACAAGGTGAGCGTCGGCGGTCAGACCGGCTACATGGACGCCCGCTATCTGACCAGCTCTCCCTCTTCCGGCAGCGTATCTGGCAGCAAAACCGGCACCGTCAAGAACCCCGGCGCAAACCAGGTGCTTCTCCTGCGTGAAACCGCCTCCACCGACGCCCGCGTGCTGGGCTATTTCGGCAACGGTACGCAGGTGACCATCACCGGCGAAGAAGGCGACTTCTACAAAGTCTCCGTCGGCGGCAAGACGGGCTTTATGATGAAGAAATTCATCCAGCTGAACGCCTCTTCCTCCTCCCAGCTGCCCGCCGTTCCCTTCACCGCGGAGCTCATCAACCCCAACGGCAACAGCATCGTCAACTTCCGCACTGCGCCCGGGCTCTCCTCCCCCATCATCAAGGCGCACAAGGTCGGCACGACTGTCAAAATTCTTGAAGTGGGCGAAACCTGGTGCAAGGCTGAGATCGATGGCGTAACAGGCTACGTGAGCAAGTATTTCTTCAAAACGGTTAAGTAACGGAAGCCTCCGGCGGCCAGGGGCTGAGCCCCTGGCCCCCATACCGCTCCCATTCAACGGGAGCGGGGCGGGTCTTGCCTGTTTGAACTGCATCAAAAAACAGCCGGGGGCCAAACAACGGCCCCCGGCTCGCCTGTGCGCGGCAATCTGCCTGTGCACTTTTTTGATTACAGCTTTCGGGAACAGGCTTCCGCGATTTTTTGGGCAGCTTCCTGCGGCAGAAGCGAAGCGTCCACCTCTGTCACCGGACAGCGAAGCCCGGAAAGACTTTGGTCAACAGTATCCTCCGGACGTGAAGCGGCAAAGGCGCGGAATCGCTGCTGGGATTCGTACATATCGCCGCCGGGCAGCACGCGGCTGCCAAAACGCGCTTCTTCACGCTGAATGATGCGCTGCGCCCGCACCTCCGCCGGGGCGCGCAGCACAACGGCAAGCCTGATCTTGCTCAAAAGCGCATCGCTGATATTGCAGCGCACACAGCACAGCACAAAACCGCCATGCGCCGCTGCATCGGCCTCCATCAGCCGGTGCGCGTCTTCCTGCGTGCGGCTTACGGTAAAATCGCCCGGAACAGGAAAATAATAATCCTCCGCATCCATGAAAAACAGCCCGAGCTTTTCAGCCACAATCCGGCCTACAGTCGTTTTGCCGCAGCCGTTCAATCCCAGAATCAGCAGCACTTTCTTACCTCTTTGCAAAAAACAAGCCTGAACGCTTGCTCAGGCTTAAATTCAGAACGCAGATCAGTCCTTTGCCTTGTGACCGATCTTGTTTTCGGTGCCTTTCAGCAGCCGGCCGATATTGGCGCGGTGACGCCATACGCACAGCACGAACAAAACCACCGTGAACAGGCAAAGCGGCCACGTCCCCCAATGGACAATGCACATCAGAACCATGTACACGCCCATAAGCAGCATGCTGCCAAGGCTGATGTATTTGGTCATGGCGATGGTGCCGATAGCAACTGCGATGGCAGGAAGCGCACAGAGGATATCCACAAAGAAGATGACCGCCGCCGAGCAGGCCACGCCCTTGCCGCCCTTGAAGTGATAATACACCGGCCAGTTATGGCCGATCACGGCAAACAGGCCGCCCACCATCATACCGCAGCGTTCAATGCCAAAGGCGTTGCCCAGCACAAAGTGGCCGAGCCACACGGCAATGGAAGCCTTGATGATATCGCCGATAAACGTGAAGACGCCGCTTTTCAGTCCGAGAACACGAAGCACATTGCTGGCGCCGGTATTCTTGCTGCCGTGCTTGCGGATGTCCACCCCCTGCAGGCGGGAGATGGTAATGCCGGTGGAAAAACACCCCAGCAGATAGGAAACAACGGCAACCAGAACCGTCAGAAAGATTTTGCTCATAAACAACCTCCGTTTGTTGGCACCCAGTGTAAATGTGGTATGCGCGAACTGAGTACACGCTGATTATAACATATACAGAAAAAAATGCAAAGTGCGCATTTTGCGGAATTGTAACAGTTGACAATTGCTTGCAACAGCGGGCAGGATAGACTATAATAATATAGTATATTCGTATGCAAACCAACCATCGGAGGATAAGATAATGACGGAAATCAAAAAGCAGAATGCGTTCGTTTTTTATGTGCGTACGCTTGCGTATACCCTGATTGCGCTGGCGCTGCGCGCGGCTGCGCTTGCACCGCTTGCCTGCCTGTTTGTGTTTGAAGGCTGGCAGCGCTGGCTGGCTGTGCTGTGCCCTGTGCTGCTGGTGCTGGTGGTGCTGCCGCTGCGCGCCTCCTTTGCGCAGGCCATGACGCAGATTCCCCGCCGCTTCAGCTTTGATACGGCATTCAGCTTTGCCCATTACGGTGCGAAACTCGGTCGTGAACTTCTGCACGCCGTGCGTGTGGCTCTGTGGGGCATTCCCATGGCGCTGCTTTTGGCAGGCGCGTACTACTGCTATACCATGGTCGACGCCCTGACCATTTTCCAGACCATTAACGATCTGGGCAATGCCTGCGCGCAGCTTTTGAAGCTGTCCACCGCCAATAATTTCATGCTGGGCGTGGGCGTTGCAGGCGCGGTGCTGGGTTTGGGCGCGTTGATCTGGCTTTGGGGGATGGTGCGCTGCAGTGCCGGCCGCTATATCTGGGCGGACGCGATCCGCACGGACCGCATTCCCCGCGCGGAGATGAAGCGCCGTCTGAGCAGCCGCCGTCTGCCTCAGCTGGGTACGGCGCTGGTGAATCTGATCCTGTGGATTCCGTTCCTTACGGTGATCGGCTGCGCGTTGAAGGGCGCTCTGAGCGATGTGTCCACGCTGCTGATGATGGCCATCACCACCGGTGAACTGCCCAGGCTGGATCTGCTCCACGCTGCCATGCCGGTTGCGGGCGCTTTCTTTGGACTGTATCTGCCGCTTCTGCCTCTGCGCCGCTGGAATACCGCTGCCTTTGCCATGCGCAAACCGAAGGTGAAGGCTGAAAAGAAGGCTGAAGCATGAGCGTACGACTTGATAAGTTTTTGTCCCAAAGCGGCGAACGCAGCCGCAGCGAGGCCGTCAAGGCCGTGCGCGCCGGACAGGTGCGCGTAAACGGCCAGCCCGTGCGCGACCCCGCCCTCAAGATCAACGAAACCGATGTGGTCACCCTTGCAGGCGAAACCGTGGGGGACGACGCACTTCAGTACTACCTGCTGTACAAGCCCTCCGGCGTGCTGACCGCTGCCCGCGACAGCCGCGCCGAAACCGTGATGGATCTTTTGCCCGAAGCCCTGCGCCGCCGAAAAGTTTTGCCCGTAGGCCGTCTGGACAAGGATACCACCGGTCTTCTGATTCTGACCAACGACGGCACGCTGGCGCATTCGCTGCTGGATCCCAAGCGCCATGTATGGAAGCGCTATATCGCCACAGTTGAGGGCAGATTGGACGAAAGCGACGTACAGGCTTTCGCCGAAGGCATTCCCCTCAAGGATTTTACCGCCAAGCCTGCGCAGCTGCGCATTCTGGAAGCGGGCGATGAACAGAGCCGCGCCGAGGTGGAAGTGCGCGAAGGCAAATTCCATCAGGTCAAGCGTATGTTCGGTGCACGCGGTCATGAGGTGACGGCGCTGCACCGCGCCTCCTTCGGCCCGCTGACCATTCCGGACGGCATGAAGACAGGCGATCATATCCGCCTGACGGAAGAACAGATTGATCTGCTGCGCAAGGCTGTGCAGAACGCATCCGAATCATAACATTACGAAAGGGGCAGGCATATGCCCAACGATCATTACTATACCTCCGCGCCGACCAGCGCGCACAAAACAGCCTATGTAGATACGGAATACCGCGGCCACGCGCTGAAATTTGAAACCGACAGCGGCGTGTTTTCCCGCACAGAGCTGGACCGGGGCACGGAAGTGCTGCTGGATGCGCTGCCTGAAGAAGTAGCGGGTTCTGTGCTGGATATGGGCTGCGGCTGGGGCGTGATCGGCGTAAGTGTTGGAAAACACTGGCCGGATACACGCATCACCATGGCCGATATCAACCAGCGCGCATGCGACCTGAGCCGCAAAAACGCGCAGGCAAACGGCGTGCAGGCCACCGTTATTGAAAGCGACGGCTACGAAAAGGTGCTGGGTCAAAAATACGACCTGATTCTGCAGAACCCGCCCATCCGCGCGGGCAAGGCGGTCATCTACCAGATGTTTGCCGATGCGGCCAGATGTCTGAACGCAAACGGCGAATTGTGGCTGGTCATCCGCAAGCAGCAGGGCGCGCCTTCTGCCATCACATATCTCAAAACGCTGTTTGAGGATGTCCAAACGCCTGAAAAGAAAAGCGGTTTCTGGATCATCAGCTGCCGGAATCCGCTGAAAAATAGCAATCAAAACACGGAGGATGAACAAGCATGAAGTACGACAAGGCATTTTTCGACCAGTCTTTTGACCGTCACAACACAGCCTGCGTCAAGTGGGACGCCATGGAAGCGCAGTACGGCGCGGGCATCAACCCCATGTGGGTGGCGGACATGGACTTTGTCTGCCCCGACGAGATCACCGAAGCCATGGTCAAGCGCGCCGCGCACCCTGCCTACGGCTATACTTTCCAGACTGAAAAGGCCACGCAGGCCATGCTGGATTTCATGAAGCGCCGTCATCATGTGGAACTGACCAGTGACGAACAGATTCTGCTGCCCTGCGTGGTCACCGGCCTGCGCGCCGCCACCCTCAGCTTTACCAGCCCCGGCGATGGCATCATCATCCAGCCTCCGGTTTACGGCCCCTTCTATTTTTCCATCAAGGACAACGAACGCAAGATCATGGAGTGTCCCCTCAACTGCGATGAGAACGGCCGCTATACCATGAATCTGGAAAGCATCGAAGAGGCCTGCAAAAACGGCGCCAAGATGATGATGCTCTGCAACCCCCACAACCCCGTAGGCCGCTGCTGGACCCGCGAGGAGCTGGAAGCCCTGTGGGCCGTTCTCAAGCGCTACGACGTGCTGCTGGTGAGCGACGAAATCCATGAGGATTTCGTGTTTGAAAAGGGCGCATTCAATGCCATGCTGAACGTGGCAAACGGCAAGGACGACAAGGTCATCGCCCTCACCAGCGCCAGCAAGACCTTCAATCTGGCCGGTCTGCAGCAGGCTGTGGCCTTTGCCCGCAACACCGAACTGCTCAAGACCATGAGCGATACCATGCACGCGGTGGGCGTTGTGCAGGGCAACATTTTCGGCCTGATTGCCGCCGAAGCCGCCTATACCTACGGCGACGAATGGCTGGACGGCATGCTCAGCTACATCAGGGAAGGCGAACAGATCCTTCGCAGGGAACTGGCGGAGCGTCTGCCCGAAGCCATTCTGTCTCCCCTGGAGGCCACCTATCTGGCCTGGGTCGACCTGAAGGCCTACGGCATTACCGTGGAAGAACTGAAGGAACGCTGCCACAAGGCGGGCGTGGAATTCACCTTCGGCACCTTCTTTGGCGAAGTGCTGGGCGAATATCATGTGCGCATCAATCTGGCCTGCCAGCACGACCGTGTGGTGAAGGCCGCCGAATCTCTGGAAAAGGCCGTTAAGGGCTGATGGAGGAAACCATGAAAGATTTGAATCAGGTGATCGAATCCCTGCGCGGGCCGATGACGGAAACGCTCGCCCGCTGGATCAAAATTCCCAGTGTGAAGGCGGATCCCCTGCCCGGCGCTCCCTTCGGTGCGGAAGTTCGCCGCGCGCTGGATGCTGCTTTGGAAGACGCTGCCGCCATGGGCTTTGAAGTGCGCAATTTTGACGGCTATGCCGGCGATGTGCGCATGGGCCCGCTGGGCGTGGATCCCATTGCGATCCTTGCCCATCTGGACGTGGTGCCCGTAGGAGACGGCTGGCAGCAGGATCCCTTTGGCGCGGAGATCATTGACGGCAAAATGTACGGCCGCGGTACCAGCGACGACAAGGGCCCTGCCGTTGCCGCCCTGTACGCCATGTATGCGCTCAAGCTGGCTGAACTGCCCCTCAACCGCGAAGTGCGCCTCATTCTTGGCTGCGATGAAGAAAGCGGCTGGGGCTGCATGGATTACTATGCAGCACACTGCGACATGCCCAAAGTGGGCTTCAGCCCGGACGCCAACTTCCCTGTCATCAACACCGAAAAGGGCATGCTGGGCGTTCGCCTGACGGGCGCATACGCTGCCGACGGCCTCAAGGTAAAGGAAATCAAGGTCGGCGAACGCGGCAACGTGATCCCCGGTCTGGCTTCCGCCACTCTCTGCGGCGACGAAGTTCTCTGCGCCGAAGCCAACGCCGCTGCTGAAAAACTGCAGCTGGATGTGAAGGCGGAAATGGAAAACGGTCTGGTCAAGCTGGTATCCACCGGCATTCCCGGCCATGCCGCTTTCCCGGAACCCGCCCGCAACGCTATCGGTCAGATGCTGCTGGTGCTCAGGGAACTCGGCGTGACCGGCGCGCTGCGCACACTGGCCGATTGCGTAGGCATGGAATATGATGGCAAGAGCCTGCAGATCAAGTGTCAGGACGAAGTGAGCGGCGCTCTGACCTGCAACATGGGCATCCTGCGCTACAACGAGCAGGACGGCCTGTTCGCTACGCTGGATATCCGTTATCCCATTCTGGCGGATCACAAGGCGCTGGCTGCCAGCCTGACCGCCGCAGTGGCTCCTGTAGTCACGGCCACAATCACCCGTCAGACCGATCCTCACCACGTGGCACCCAACAGCAAGCTCGTCACCGCGCTCATGAGCGCCTATGCCGATGTGACCGGCGATACCCAGTCTCAGCCCATGGCCATCGGCGGCGGCACGTATGCCAAGGTGCTGGAAGAAGGCGTGGCCTTTGGTTCTCTCTTCCCGGAAGAAGAAGAGCTGGCCCACCAGGCGGGCGAATACATCAATCTGAACAGCCTGCTCAATAACCTCGCCATTTTCGTAAAGGCCATTCAGAACCTGCAGAACTAAGATGAGCAACAAAAAGAGCGAAACCGAACTGGTTTCGCTCAGGACGTCGAAAAAGCTCGCCTTCGGCGATCTTTTCCTCCGAAGAATGCACCGTTTGCCTACTCGCCTGACGGCTCGCCGGGCGGCAAACGGTGTAAGGAAAGCCTTGCTGCGCAAGGCTTCCGAAGCTGACGCACATGTCGTCAGCTTCGGAACAAGAGTCGGAGGGCTGCGGCCCT